>VGYR01000308.1 GCA_016872925.1 Planctomycetota bacterium | reverse complement strand
CGCAGGCCAGCCAGCCGAGCGAGGGCCACCAGCAGCCTCCAGTCCGCCGACGGGCAGGCGTCGAGGATGTCGCGGATCGTCTCCAGTGAAACATACCGGGCGCGGGCGGGATTTGACTGGGACCCGGAGCGGAGATCGGCAAACGGGTTTTTGCCCAACCAGCCCCAGCGCGTGGCGGCCTTGAAGACCTGCTTGGCCACGCTCACCCGCTTGGCGACGGTGGCCGCCGCCAGCCGGTTGTCGCTCGTGGTCCGCTTCTTTTTCCGCCGACCGCTGCCCTTCTTGTCCCTGACGACCCACGCCCGCCACTTGTCCGCATCCTCGGCGGTGATCGCATCGACCGCCTTCCCGGCGCCGAAAAACGCCGTCAACGAGTCCAGGGTCTGTTGAAAACTTTGGACCGTCGCGGGCTTGGTGGTTGACCTGGCGACGAACGCTTCGGTGAGCTGGCCGAGCGTCACCACCTTGCGGGCGGCAGCTCGCGGCTCCGCCAACCCGGCGCGCACCAGTTTGTCGTGCGTCGAATCGGGCAGGCTCGCCACCCATCCGGCCAGGTCGGTGTCGGGCGCCACGCCGGCGACGAGGCAGGCATTGAGCTGCTCGACGCGGCTCACCCAGGTTTCAGCTGCTTTCTTGGGCACAGCCCCGAGGTACACAGCGCGGCGCTGCCCGGCGCCGTCGTAGAACTGGATACGCCAGGTTGGCCGGCCGCCGGCACCGCGGGCCTTTATTCGTGCAAGGCTTGCCATCGCTTGTTTGCCTCCGTCTCCCTCGTCGTTCTAACCCGCCGCCGCGGACCCCGTCGAGCCGCCGGCGGGAGGAACATCTGCGCCGGGGACGGCCGCCTTCGCGCGGTCGAAAAGCCAGCTTTGTAAGCATGCCACCGGGTATAGGACCACATTGCCGATGCGGACATGCGGCAGCCCCTCACTCCGCGTCCAATCCCAGAGAAGCCGTTCCGAAATCCCGAGAGCGCGGGCCGCCGCGCGCGGCCGCATTGCCAGCTGGTACGGTCCCGATTCCTGTCCGTGGGGGTTGGGGGTGTGGCCTGTCATAACGACTCTCCTGTGCCCGGCGAGCATTCGTGGGGCGGCCGGGCCGCCACAATCGTGACCTCGGCACACCGGCCGCGGCCGCCGCGGTGGACCTCCAGCAGGCCCGCCCTCTCCAGAGCACGGACGCCGCGGCGGGCCTGGTCGTGCGTCAGCCCCATCGACCGGCGGAGCGAGGAATCGACCCGGATGGGAGCGTTTTTGCCGCCCTGTAAGCCCCGTTTGAACCAGAGGGCGGTGCCGGTGGCCAGCGCCGCCTTTCCGGCCGTGTGGGCCCGTGCCAGCCACGCCATGGGCGGCTGGCCGCCAAGGTAGAGCTGACGGGGGCTGCGCCGCCGCGGCCTGGCTGGCACCACTGCCGGCAAGGGCTGGTTCAACCGGAAGTTGTCCGGATCCAACTCCATGCCCCCTACCCCTCTACTATTAGAAGAAGAATTATCTGAAGAAATAGAGATAGATAGAACCGGTTCGGCACTCATGCCGACCCACATCGGCACCAGTGCCGAACCACATCAGCACTCCTGCCGACCCTCCAGCGGCCCTGCCAGCCGCGTGACCGTGTCCCAGAAGTCCTCGCCGGCCTCGTCCACGTACCGGTCTGGATATTTCACGACCTCGACGTCGGTGCCGATCTCGAACCCGCCGAGAACGATCCGCGACGCCTCGGCCATGATCGCGCGGGCCCGCTCCACCTCCGCGTCGATCGCGGCCACGGGGGCCTCGATGAGCACGGCGTCATGGACGGGGGCGCACAGGCCCACGCCCGCCTCCACGAGCATGCAGCAGGCCAGGCGGAGCATCTCGGCGCCGTGGGCCTGACAGGGGAAGTTCGCGAGGCTCCGGGCGTTGGCCCCCTTCACGGGATCGACGGACGGCCCGACATGAATCGGCCAGCCGAAGACGGTCTGCAGCCGCCCCAGGAGCATGGCCCTATCGACCGCCGCCTCGGACCAGCGCCAAAACGCCGGATAGGTTTCGCGGTGCAGCCGGAGGAGCCGCTTGGCCATGTCGACCGGCTGGCCGATCCGATCCGCCAGCGCCTCCGCGCCCATGCCGTATTGCACGGCGAGCACACACGCCTTGAACAGCGCCCGCTCGCCCGCGTGCGTCGCCTTCGTGCCCTCCGGCGGAATCGCGCCTGCCTGCTTGCCGAAGGCGAGGTAGGGGTCGCCTGACCGGTAGGCGGCGGCCATGGCATCATCGCCCGAGAGCGCCGCCGCGATGCCAAACTCCTGCTGGCCGTAGTCGATGTAGGCAATGGCCCTGCCTGGCCCGGGCTTGATCAGGCCGCGCAGCCACCGCGACGGCCCGAAGATGAACTTGGCATTGCTGGGTTGGTTTCGACCGGTCCTCGCGCTGAATGGCATGATCGCGGTCCGGTTGCGGCCGTCGGGGCCGATGGCCAGGTCGTCGAAGAGCCGCATCTTGCCGAGCGCGGACCGCAGTTCCCGCAATTCCGCGACGACGGGGTACGCCTTCGCCATGGAGCGGAACGTGTCGTCATCCATAGCGAGCTGGCCGCTCTCCAGCCGCGGCCACGGGATGTTGTTGGTGATCAACCAGTCGGCGAACTTCTCCCGCTTGAAGGTCGTGCCCTCGAAGACGCCATAGCGGGCATCGACCTCCGCAACGAGCGCCGCCTGGATGTCCTTCCAGCGGGTCCGCAGGTGCTCACACACCGGCACGTCGATCGGGATACCGCGGTGCTCCATCGCCGCCACCGCCCACCCATACCGCCCGCGAAGGAGCGCCCGCGGCAGATCGATCCGGGGCAGCATCCGCGGCAGCAGCCGTTCGAGGGCGTAGACGTCCTCGGCGCAGTAGTCGAGCAGCGCCTGCCGCTCCTCGGCGGTGAACGGGCCGCCGCGGATGGCGAGGTCTCGCATCGCCGTCTTCTCGGTGCCCTCCATCGCCGGCAAACCGTGGTAGACGAGCGCCCCGAGTAGGCCGGCGCCGCTCGGCGTCTTCAAGCCGTTCGTCATCGCCCGAAACTCGACGAACAGGTCGAGAATCCGCGCGGGCGCCGGCCACCCCAGAGCGTGGAACACACTGAACTCGGCCGGCGCGGCGTACGACACGAAGAGCACCCGCTCGTCGATCCGGAAGGGCGGTTCCGCCGCGGCGGCAAGATCGTCCTCCCACAGCCGCAGTTCGCGGCCGGTGAAAGCTTCCCTGGCGACCAGGCAGATCGGCACCGGCCGGCATCCCGGCTGCGCGGAATACTCGGCATCGACGAGCCAGACCTCGTCGAAGGCTTCGAGGCCGGAGAGGTTGAAGGTCGTGAATGCGGTCATGGTCAGTTCCAATTCGGGACGAGGGGGTGGTCTTCGGACGCAATGAGCCGGCCGTGGAAGGTGGCGTGAAGGACATCCAGGAAGTCATCAGCCGGCCAGGTGGGCGGCGGCGGCGCGTCGTCATCCTTCAGGGTGGACACGACGTATTGCCCAGCCGCTTCGTCGGCAACGACGCGGCACCACCGCATTTCGGCGAGGCTGGCGAGCACCCCGGCGGTTTCCCGCCAGGGTGCCGCGCCGCTGCGGCCGGGGGTGGGTGTCGGCACCGGCCACACGAACATCTCGCCGTCGTGGTTCACGCACAGCCGCGGGCAGACCATCACAAGCCGGTCGGCCAGCCGTGGCCACAGCTGGCCGACGACGAGGTACAACTCGCCCGACGACGGGTCCCTCAACACCGGCGTGTTGAAGCGGCTCTCCGGCCCCGGCTTCACCCGGATCCATTCGTCCGGCCGTGGGCTGCGACAGTCGATCGGCGGCAGCGTCGTGTTCATGCACCACCCCGCAGTTCACGAAGGATCGGGTGGTCGAGGCTGTCGATCATTCGGCCGCGGAAGCCCAACTTGATGATCTCGTTGAACGACAGGTCGGGCCACTTCGGGTCGGGTAGCTCGGCGGTCGGCACGTAGTGGGTGTAGATGCCGTTCGTCGTGTCCGAAACCATCCGGCACCACGTCGTCTCCGCGGCCTTGGCGATCTGCAAAGCGGAATCGGTCCACGTGTTTGAGCGACCATCCGCCCCCGGCGGCTTGATCCGCCAGATGAACAGGTCGTTCGCCCGGTTCACACACGTCAGCAAGAGCGCGGGTGTGATCTCGCCAGACAGGTCCGCCCACAGCGACGGCGCGACCAAGTACGTCGACCGCTCGACTCCCTTTTCCAGTTCGAGCACCGCCGTCTGGAGTCGCCACGCGTCGCCGGGCCGGACTTGGAACCATTCCGATTTATTCGGCTTGCGGTTCGGCACCGTCGTGATGACCTTCCGGACGCCGAGGCCTTCTGAATAGTCAGCCCCGAGCCGCAGCGCAGCCGGATCGAACGGGTCCGGCGGCTCGGGCCGTGCCGGCGGTGCCGGGGGCGGCGTCGCGGGCAGTTCCATCGCCGCCGGCTCAGGCGCAGGCGTCGGATTGGTGACGGGCTTGGGCGCCGCTTCATCATCGTGGGGGCTCGGGGTGGAATCGCCGTTCGCGGTCATGTGGGCCTCCTCCTTTCGCTTGGGAGTCTTGGGTTTCACGGTCACATCCAGCTCGCGGTCATCAACGGGCGCAGTGGCGGTTGCCATAAGTGGCCTCCGGGGGTAACGGTCCAAGGAAATCAGCCCCGTTGGCGGCCGATCCGCCGCAGGGGTCTCGAGAGTCGGTCGGCCGCCGATCGGCCTTCCTGACTCTTGAAAAACGTCGTGGTCGAGGGGGTTTCACCGAAGCCGGCGGCGGCACGCGACGAGCGTCATTGCCACCGGCGCGGCCCGTTATTCGTCCTTGGCCTCCAGCGCGCTCCGGGCGAGCGTGGCGTAGTCCCCAACGTTGGCGGCGTACTCTTCGGCCCAGGCGGCGATGACTTCGAGGTCGGCCACTGGGAGCAGCGCGAGCAGTTCGACCTGCTCGTCGGACATCTCAGGGCCGTCGAAGACAATTCCGTACACGTCGTCGAGCTTCTGTAGGATTTCGTCCTGAAGCTTTTCGGCAGCTGCGATAGTGATCAAAGCCATGGTGTTCACCTCCAAATGGCAAAAGTCCGTAGAGATCCGACCCATTGGCGGGTTATCCGCCGCAGGGGCTTGGGACTCGGTTGACCGCCGTTCGG
>VGYR01000307.1 GCA_016872925.1 Planctomycetota bacterium | reverse complement strand
ATCGACATGAGACTTCCGACAACCCGAGCCACGCAAACGGCACTCACGGCGCCGGAAGGGAAAAGTCTGCGCACGCGGATCATGCCACAATGGCAGGAACGGCCGCTTCGCATTCGCTTGTTTAAGGTCTAGTAGAAGGATCCCCATCACGAGCCTGCGAGAGCCTTTCCGCGAGGCCTCCGGCCGCTCCTCCGAACCACCGGCCATGCCCATCGTGTCGCACTGGAACGCCGTCGCGTGGAGCAGGCCGTGCCGGTGGTGGTTCGCTGCCGCCGCGGGCGCCGTCGCCTGGCTGTGTGGCTGGCAGGACGGTGCGGCGACGCCCCCCGACTTCCAGCGGGAGATCCAGCCGATCCTGGCCGAGCACTGCGCCCACTGCCACGGAGTCGACGAAGCGACCAGGCAGGGTGGGCTGCGGCTCGATCTGCGGGCCAACGCCCTCGCGGGGGGCGACTCGGGCCAGGCGGCGATCGTGCCTGGCGCACCCGACGCCAGCGAACTGGTCACGCGGATCCGATCCGCCGATCCCGAGGTGATCATGCCGCCCCCCCGGGAACAGAAGCCGCTCGCGGCCGCGCAGGTGCGTCTCCTCGAGGAGTGGATCGCCGCCGGGGCGAGTTATGAGCCGCACTGGGCGTTCGTCGCCCCGCGGAAGGGAGTGGTGCCCGCCGAAGTGGGCGGCTCGGGTCCGATCGATGCATTCGTCCGCAGCCATCTCCCCGCGCACGGCCTTTCTCCCGCCCCGCCTGCCGATCCGGCCACGCTCTGCCGACGCGTGCACCTCGACCTCGTCGGCCTGCCTCCCTCGCCCGCCGACCTGGCAGCCTACGAACGCGACGGGCACGAGAAGACGGTCGACCGACTGCTCGCGAGCCCGGCGTACGGCGAAAAGTGGGCGCGGCACTGGCTGGACCTGGCCCGCTACTCGGATTCCAACGGCTACGAGAAGGATCTGCCCCGCGAGATGTGGGTCTGGCGCGACTGGGTGATCGGGGCGTTCAACCGCGACCTGCCCTACGACCAGTTCGTGATCGAGCAGGTCGCCGGCGACCTGCTGCCGGCCGCGACGCAGGATCAGCTCGTGGCCACCGGGTTTCTCCGCAACAGTATGCTCAACGAGGAGGGGGCGATCATTCCCGAGGAGTTTCGGATGGTCGAGATGTTCGACCGGATCGACTGCCTCGGCAAATCGGTGCTCGGCCTCACGGCGCAGTGCGCCCAGTGCCACACCCACAAGTTTGACCCGCTCACCCACGACGAGTATTACGGCCTGTTCGCCTTCCTCAACGACACCTACGAGGCCCGCTCCTACGCCTACGCTCCCGAGCAGCTCCCGACGCTGGCCGCGATCCGCGCCGAGGTGGCCGCCGCCGAGGAGGAAGTGCGGCGGATCAGGCCACAGTGGCAGGCGGAGATGGAGGCCTGGGCGGCCGGCGTCGCGGCCACGCTTCCGGCGTGGACGCCGATCCGCATGGAGGAGATGCACAGCAGCGGTCTGCTCACGCATCCCGTGCAGCGGGCCGACGGGTCGATCCTCATGATCGGCCACCGCGATGCCCAGCAGCACTTTGAATCGATGCCCGACCTCGCCGGGGTCACGGGGCTGCAGCTCGAGGCGCTCACCGACGGCGACCTGTTCATGCGGGGACCCGGCCGCGACGGCACGTGGGCGATCGGCCGGCTGCAGGTCCATGTCCGGAAGCCCGACGCGCAGGATTGGGAGGAGGTCACGCTCGCCAACGCCAGCGCCGACTTCTCCGAGCCCGAGCAGCTGGTGCCTCGGCCCGGCGCCGATCCGGCGAAGAAGGACGGGCCGCCCCCGAACGTGTCGATCGGGCCGGTGGCGAACCTGATCGACGGCGACGAGCAGTCGGCCTGGCGGGCGGACCGCGGACTCCTGCTGGAGCATCAGCCGTCGGTGGCGGTGGTCCGGTTCGAGAAGCCGCTCGATCTGCCGGCCGGCACCCGTCTGCGGATTTCGCTCCGCTGGTCGGGCGGCGAGATCGTGCAGAGCACCAGCGCCATGCTCGGCTGCTGCCGGTTCGGGCTCACGACCGCCCCGGCCCCGGCTGCGCCCCCCGTCGATCATGCAGCGATCCTGGCGGCGCGGATACCCACGGCCGAGCGGACGGAGGCCGACCGGGCCGCGGTCTTCACCGCCTGGCGGAAGGCGATGCCCGACCTCGGGTCGTTGAACGACCGGATCGCGGCCGCCTGGGCGAAGGTGCCCCAGGCTCCCACGACGGTGATGCACGCGGCGGCGCGGTCGGCGGCGCAGCACCGGGCCACCCACCTGATCGACCGCGGCGTCTGGAACGCGCCCCGGCACGAGGTGGCGCCGCACACGCCCGCCGCGCTGCATCCGCTGGTCCCGTCCTCCGATCCGCCGCGGCTGGCCTTCGCGCGGTGGCTCGTCGATCCGCGGTCGCCGCTCACGGCCCGCGTGGCGGTGAACCGCATCTGGCAGACGCTCTTCGGCCGGGGCCTGGTGGAGACGCCCGACGACTTCGGCACGCGGACGCCGGTGCCGGAGTACCGTGACCTCCTCGACTGGCTCGCCGTCGACTTCATGGAGCAGGGCTGGGGCCAGAAGCGGGCGATCCGGCAGATCGTGCTCAGCGAGACCTACCGGCAGGCGTCGGCGGCCACGGCGGAGTCCCTGGCCCGCGATCCCGCGAATCGGCTGCTCGCCCGCGGGCCCCGCTTCCGCCCCGATGCGGAAGTGGTCCGCGACGTCGCCCTGGCCGTGTCGGGGCTGCTGACGGGGAAGATGGGGGGGCCGAGCGTGTATCCGCCGGTGCCGAAGAACGTGCTGGAATACAACTTCGTGCAGATCGACTGGCCCGAGGCTACCGGGCCCGACCGCTACCGGCGGTCGCTCTACACCTTCCGCCGTCGCTCGATGCCCGATCCGGCGCTCGGCAGCTTCGACGCGCCGACCGGAGACGTCTCCTGCGCCCGGCGGCTGCGGAGCAACACGCCGCTCGCCTCGCTGACGGGCTTGAACGAGCCGATCTTCGTGGAGGCGGCGCGGAGGCTCGCAGTCCGCACGCTCAGGGAGGGGGGGAGCGACGACGCCGGCCGCGTGGAACGAGCCTTCCTGCTCTGCACGTCGCGGCGGCCCACGGCCGATGAGAAGGAGGAGTTGCTCGCGTTCCTCGCCGCGCAGCGGAAGCGGATCGCCGACGGCTGGCTCGATCCCCGGGAGATCGCGACCGGCAACCCGGACACCCTCCCGGCGCTGCCGGAGGGCGCGACTCCCCAAGACGCCGCCGCCTGGACGCTCGTCTCCCGGGTCCTGCTCAACCTCGACGAAACCGTGACCAAGAACTAGAGTCGCCCCATGGCCCCTGCTGCTCCGACCGCCGCGCACGACCGGGCGCTCCTCGAGGCCCGCGCCCGGCTGCTGTCCCGCCGCTGGTTCTTCGGCGAGTGCGGCGTCGGCCTGGCGGGCATCGCCGCCGGGACACTCGCCTCCCGCGAGGCCGCGGCCGGGCTCGCGAAGCCGTCTCCCCTGGCGGTGAAGCCGCCGCACCACGCCCCGCGGGCGAAGCGGGTGGTCTATCTGTTCCAGGCCGGAGCGCCGAGCCACCTCGAGCTCTTCGACCCGAAGCCGGAGCTCACCAAGCGCGACGGCACGCTGCCCCCCGCCGAGCTGCTGCGGGGCTACCGGGCCGCCTTCATCAATCCCAACTCGGCGCTGCTCGGAGTCAAGTTCGCGTTTCAGCGATACGGCACGGCGGGCATGGAGCTCAGCGAAACTCTGCCGCACATCGGCGGCATCGCCGACGACATCTGCCTGATCCGCTCGATGCAGACCGACGCGGTCAACCACGCCCCGGCGCAGATCATGATGAACACGGGGTCCCAGCAGTTCGGCCGGCCGAGCTTTGGCGCCTGGACGCTCTACGGACTCGGCAGGGAGGCGGAGGACCTGCCCGGGTTCGTGGTGCTCACCAGCGCCAAGGGCACAAGCGGCGGCGCGAGCAACTACGGGGCCGGCTTCCTGCCGACGGCCTGTGGCGGGATTCCACTTCGCAGCAGCGGCGATGCCGTGCTCTACCTCTCCAATCCCAGGGGCGTCGACCGCGCGGCCCAGCGGGCCTCGCTCGACACCCTCGCCCGGCTCAACGGGCTGGCGGAGAGCCGGTTCGGCGACCCGGAGACGGCCGCCCGCATCCAGGCCTACGAGCTGGCCTACAAGCTGCAGTCAAGCGCCCCGGACCTGATGAACCTGGCGAGCGAGTCGCCGCAGACGCTCGCCCGCTACGGGCTCACCGACCCCAACCAGCCCGGGTATGCCCGCAACTGCCTGCTCGCCCGCCGGCTGCTGGAACGCGGCGTGCGGTTCGTGCAGCTCTTCCACGAGGCCTGGGACCAGCATGGCAACCTCACCGCCGCCGTGAAGCAGAACTGCGTTGACACCCAGCAGGCGTCGGCGGCGCTGGTCATAGACCTCAAGGAGCGGGGGCTGCTCGACGACACGATCGTGATCTGGGGAGGAGAGTTCGGCCGCACGCCGATGGTCCAGGGGGGCAACGACGGCCGCGATCACCACAACCGCGCCTTCACGATGTGGCTGGCCGGCGGCGGGATCAAGCCGGGCCACGTCCATGGCAGGACCGACGACTTCGGGTTCAACGTCGTCGAGAATCCGGTGCACGTGCACGATCTCAACGCGACGCTCCTCCACCTGCTGGGCTTCGACCACACGCGGCTGACCTACCGCTTCCAGGGGCGTGACTACCGGCTCACCGACGTGCACGGCACGCTGGTCGACGGGATCCTCGCCTGAGCGCCGGGCCGCCCACGCGCCGAGGGCGCACCGGCCACCGCGGCGCCCATCCTGCGGGCGCGCCGACGACCGGCGGTGGTCCGCCGCTGAGCCCGGGGACTGCCGGCCGCGCCGCCCCGGGCCCGCGTGCTTCGTTCGTACAAATGGATGCGAGTGGCGTCACATGACGCTCCCGGCGGCCACGGCTAGCCCAAGTTACGCACTTCGGAGCCGTTTTTCGGATTTTTGGGCGGTCCGTCGATCGTAAGCTCGGGTTTTGCACTTTTTGAGGGCCGAATCGCGGGCTGAAACTGGCCTCTGAAAAGCGGCGAGCCTCCTTCAAAGTGAGTGGACTTCAACCCCCATTCACTTTGAGCAAGGAGGCTCGCCGTGA
>VGYR01000306.1 GCA_016872925.1 Planctomycetota bacterium | reverse complement strand
TCACGGCGAGCCTCCTTGCTCAAAGTGAATGGGGGTTGAAGTCCACTCACTTTGAAGGAGGCTCGCCGCTTTTCAGAGGCCAGTTTCAGCCCGCGATTCGGCCCTCAAAAAGTGCAAAACCCGAGCTCACCTTCCGTCATTCATCCATGCCCAACGCACCTCGGGGTCGCCCGCACCCCCTCGCTGGACGCTCGCCTCGGGCAACCCCGAGCCTGGCAGCAGACCGAGCTGCTCGCTCACGAGCCCGAGCTTCCCAAACCGCGCGCCGCATCGCGAATCTGGAGGAGCTCCGCCGCCACGCTCACGGCGATCTCCCCCGGCTGATTGCTCCCCACGGGCAACCCGATCGGGCACCGCAGCCGCTCGACCATCGCGGTAGGAACTCCGGCCGCCTCGAGTTCCCGGCGGAGCACCTCCCGCTTGGCCCGGCTGCCGATCACGCCGAGGGAGGCGACGTCGAGCCCCGACCGGTAGAGCGCCTCGAGAATCGGTCGGTCGGTCGCATGCCCCATGGTCATGCAGAGCACGTGATCGCCGGGCCGCAGCCGCGGGACAAAGTCGCGGGGCTCGTCGAGCCGCACCTTCTCGAGCTTGGGCGCGTCGGGCAGCCGGCTCAGCCACTCGGCCCGCGAGTCGACGCACGCCACCTCGCAGTCGAGGAGCAGCAGGCAGCGCACCACCGCCTGGCCCACGTGGCCGGCACCGAACACCACGACCCGCCACGGATGCACGTGATAGGCCTCGAACAGGAGTTTCACGGTCCCGCCGCAGGTCATGCCCACGTCGCGCTTGAGGTTCCACTCCAGGAGCGTGCAGGGCTTGGCTGCCGGATCGGCGAGGATCGCCCGGGCCGTGGCGATCGCCTGCTGCTCCACCTTGCCGCCGCCGACGGTGCCGAAGCGGAGTCCCGAGACGTCGACCAGCATCTTCGTGCCCGCGTCCTGCGGCGTGCTGCCCACCGCCTCCGCGAGCGTGACGAGCACGAAGGGCCTGCCCTCTGCCGCCATCTCGGCGAGCCGTTCGATGAGTCCGTGCGGGGCGGGCATGGGCGGCTCCGAATCCGGTCAGCGGGCCGGGCCCCAGGACCGCATCTCGGCGCTGTGAGCCCAGCCGCCGTCGGCGGCGGGACCCGTGGAGGCGTGCAGCGCCCGGAGGATCTCCTCGTTCGTGGCCGGCAGGCAGAGCCGGCGGGCCGCGGCGGGCGACACGGTGGCCAGCGCGTGCTTCACGGCCGACCAGACGGCGATCGCGTGCATCAGCGGCGGCTCGCCCACCGCCTTGCTGCGGGCGACGTTCTCGACGTTGTCGTCGTTGGGGAAGAACTCGCAGCGGAAGTCGGCCGGCACGTCGGAGGCTGCGGGGATCTTGTAGGTGGTTGGGGAGTCGGAGAGCAGCCGGCCCCGCTCGTCGTAGACGAGGCACTCGCCGGTCACCCAGCCCATGCCCTGCACGAAGCCGCCGATCACCTGCCCCCGATCGACGCCGGGGTTGATCGAGCGGCCGATGTCGATCAGCAGGTCGACGCGCGTCACCGTGAGGTCGCCGGTGAAGCGGTCGATCCGGACCTCGGCCGCCGCGGCCCCCTGCGTGTAGTAGAAAAACGGGCTCCCCTGCCCGACCGTGACGTCGAAGCCCGCGATCGGCGTCGCATAGAAGCCGCGGGCGCCGAGATCGACCCGCTCGCGCCGCGCCAGGTTGCACAGCTCGCCGAAGGCGATCCGCCATTCCGGCGACCGCGTGTCGTAGACCCAGCCGCCGGCGAAGCCCACGTGCTCGGCCGCCGCCGGCCGGCCGTCGCCCGCGAACCGCGTGACCGCCAGCGCCGCCAGCCGGCCCCTGATCTCGCGGCAGGCCTGCACCGCCGCGGCGCCGTTGAGGTCGGTGCCCGCCGAGGCCGCGGTCGGCGACGTGTTGCAGTTCTTCTCGGTCGACGTCGGCATCAGCACCACCTGCTCCGGCGGCAGCCCGAACTCGTCCGCCACCAGCTGCCGGATCTTGGTGTTCAGCCCCTGCCCCATCTCCGTGCCGCCGGTGGAGACCTGCACCGTGCCGTCCTCGTAGACGTTCACCAGGGCGTTGCCCTGGTTGAGAAACTTCGCCGTGAACGAGATCCCGAACTTCACCGGCATCATCGCCAGCCCCCGGAGGACGAGCGGGTCGCGGCCATTGGCCGTCTCCACCTCGGCGAGCCGCCGGTCGAAGTCGCTGCGGGTGCGGAGCGTGTCGAGGATCGCGGCGAGGTGGTTACCCCTGACGAGCTGCCCGTAGGGCGTGACGTTCCGGTCGTGGATCCCGTACAGGTTTCGCCACTGCACGTCGATCGTGGCGACCGGCTTGAAGCGGCCCGCCAGATGCATCGCGATCTCCTGGATCACGCTCTCGGTCACCGCCATGCCCTGCGGTCCGCCGAAGCCGCGGAACGCGGTGGCCGGCGCGATGTTCGTGAAGCAGACGCGGCCCCGGATCTCGACGTTGGGCAGCCAGTAGGCGTTGTCGACGTGGAACATCGACCGCTCCATGATCGATGTCGAGAGGTCGGCCGCCGCGCCGCCGGCCGAGTGGAAGTCGATCACGTAGCCGAGGATCCGCCCCTCGTCGTCGAACCCCACCTCCCAGGCGGTGCGGTAGGCGTGCCGCTTGCCGGTGGAGGCCATGTCGTCCTCGCGGACGTAGACGACCCGGGCGGCGCGGCCGGTGCGGCGGGCCACCACCGCCGCCATCACCGCGGGCAGCACGCCCTGCGTCTCCTTGCCGCCGAAGCCGCCTCCCATCCGCTTGCAGACGCAGACCACCTCGTGCATGCCGACCCCGAGCACCTCGGCGACCACGTGCTGCGTCTCGGTGGGGCCCTGCGTCGAGGAGTGGACGACGATCTGCCCCCCCTCGCCGGGATGCGCAAGGGCGGCCTGGGCCTCGAGGTAGAGGTGCTCCTGGCCGAGGCTGTGGAACACGCCGGCGAGCCGGTGCGGCGCGGCGGCAATCGCGGCGGCCGCGTCCCCCCGGGCGATCCGCCGCGGGGGCCCGATGAAGCGGCCGAGTTCGATCGCCCGCTCGATCGAGAGGATCGGCTCGGTGGGCTCGATGTCGAGCTTGACCAGACGCCGTGCCGCGTCGAGGGCTGCCTGGGTCTCGGCGGCGATCACCACCACGGGCTGGCCCACGTAGAGCACCGCGCCGTCCGCGAGCACCGGCTCGTCCCGGATGATCGGCCCCCAGACCTTGGCCCCCGGCAGGTCCGCGGCCGTCACGAGATCGACCACGCCCGGCACGCGGCGGGCCGCCGCGAGCTCGATGCCCCTGATGCGGCCGCTGGCCACGGGGCTCGGCACGAAGCCCACCACGAGTTCGTCGCTCCGCCGCGGCTTGTCGGCGATGTACGCGGCGGCACCCGTCACGTGCCCTACGGCGGAATCGTGCGGGATCGTACGGCCGACGCTCGGCACGTGGGCTCCCGGCTCCGCGACGGGCTGGAACCGCATGCCGCTCATCCGACCGCCGCCGTCTGCTCGTGGAAGAACTTCAGCAGCACGCTGCGGGCCAGCTGCAGCCGATAATCGGCGCTGCCGCGGACATCGGAGAGCGGCCGGATCTCGGCGGCGGCAGCGTCGCCCGCCTGGCGGAACGTGGCCTCCGTGAAGGGCTTCCCTGCCAGGGCTTGCTCGGTGTTACGCATCCGCACCGCCGTCGGCCCCACGCCGCCGTAGGCCACTCGGGCCGTGGCGATCCGATCACCCGCGCGGCGGACGAGGATCGCGGAGGTGAAGGTGGAGATGTCGAGATCGCGGCGGCGGGAGACCTTCACGAGCCGGAGCACGTCGTCCGGCCCGGGCAGCGGCATCCGCACCCGCACGAGGAGCTCGTCCGGGCCGAGATCGAGCTGCTTGTAGCCTTTGTAGAACACGTGGACCGGCACCGCCCGCGTCCCGGCGGCACTCGCGAGCTCGAGCGTGGCCTCCATGGCGTAGAGCAGGGGCAACGAGTCGGCGATCGGCGAGCCGTTGACGATGTTGCCGCCGAGCGTGCCGACGTGGCGGATCTGCGGGCCTCCGAACGACTCGAGCACCGCCACCGCCTCGCCGCACCGCTCGGTGCACACCCGCAGCATGTCGGTCCAGGTGGCGAGCGGACCGGCCATGAGCGTCGCAGGAGCCCCCGACTCCTCGACGTCCACTCCGCGGAGCTCCACCACCCTCGAGAGATCGAGCCAGTGCCGCGGCCGGAGCTTTCCCTTGTTCCAGAGCACGCCCAGGTCGGTGGCGCCGGCCACGACGCGGGCCTCGGGCTGCCGGCGGGCGGCGAGCGCCTCGGTCAGTGACGCCGGGCAGGTGGCCCGCATCGCCACGCCGTCGAGTTCGCCCCGCACGTCGAGCGACTCCCGCCGCAGCCGGACGCCTTCCCGCATCCACGAATCGTCGAACCTCGTGGCGAGCCAGTCGGCCTCCCCGCCGGCCCGCTCGGCCGCCTCGAAGATCGACACGTAGCCGGTGCAGCGGCAGAGGTTGCCGGCGAGTTCCTTCCGCCAGTCCACCACTTCTCCGGCCGCCTCCGCATGCCGTCCGCCAGCGAGCGCCATCACGAAACCGGGCGTGCAGAACCCGCACTGGGAGCCGTGGCAGTCGATCATCGCCTGCTGCACGGGGGCGAGGCTGCCGCCGTTCGCGAGCCCGTCGACCGTGACCACATGGCAGCCGTCCACCTGAAACAGGAAGCGGATGCAGGAATCGATCGGCAGGAACCGCGGCCGGCCCCGCTCGACCGGCTCGGCGACGAGCACGGTGCAGGCGCCGCAATCCCCCTCGGCGCACATGATCTTCGTGCCCACGAGGCCGAGCCGACCGCGGAGCCAGTCGCTGAGCGTGAGGAAGGCGTCACCGCCGCGAACCTCGCGCCGCACGCCGTTGACCCAGAGAACCAGGTAGTCCCGCATGGAACTATCGTATCGTACGGCCTTGATCCCGTGAGCCGCGTCGACCGGGTTCCGACGTGCTCCCCGGGATGCAGGGCGATTGCGCGATAATGGGTAATAGGGCATGCTTGGGCAACCGCAGTCTGTGCGGCTTCAAACAGGACTCGGAGCGCTACGAACTGCGATCTTCATGGAGGAAAGATCATGCCCGTGACCAAGCCAGCGACTGCCAAACTCCAGGTTCACTTTGCGAGCCTCACCGA
>VGYR01000305.1 GCA_016872925.1 Planctomycetota bacterium | reverse complement strand
AACACGAGCCACTCAAGCGGCCGATGCGGCGCCGGGCGGACAAGTTGTGCGCCGACTCTCCATGCCGAAATGGCAGTGCGGCGCGCTTCGCACTCGCTTGTTTCAGGGCTAGGGCAGCAGGAACACCAGGCCGGTGACCGTGGCGGCCTCGACGGCCATCCCGCGGAGGCTGATCGGGATCGCCGGCACCGTCCACGGGGCGCAGCTGCCCGGCCGGTAGTAGCCCAGCGGGTAGACGCACTCCCAGGGCAACTCCACGCCCATCTTGTAGGGCAGCACGGGGAGGGTGACGAAGAAGTGCGCGGCCGAGAAGAAGGGATCGGCCAGCGGGCCGTGCGAGTGCCCGTAGCGCTCGAGCTGCCAGTCCTCGAAGTACAGCGGCTTGTGGCAGTAGCCGGCCGCCTTCCAGGTGAACATGGTGGTGGCGAACCGCCGCGGCTCGAAGGTCTCTCCCTCCAGGCGGCACTCGCACGGATAGTCGTTGCCCGGGCGGCCGCCGACGCGGATGTCGAGATCGATCAGGCCGAGCCGGTCCGCGCGGAGCTTCTTGAGCGCGTCGCGGCAGTCCTCGTTCTCCTCGGCGCAGGGCTGACCTGCCTTCGAGTCGTCGGACTCGTCGGCTGCGAGCACGATTGCACCGGAATCGGCGACGTCCCCGGGGGATTCCGATTCGCCCCCGTCCGCGGCGCGGCCCGGGGCGTCGGAGTCGGGCTCGCGGGCGACCGCCTGTTCCGCCTCCACGACGGGATCCTCGTCGGCCAGCACCGGCGTCATCCGGCAGAGCACCGCGTCGGGCGTCGCCAGGAATGTCCGCCACCCCTCGCCCCGCGCGGTCGCGGCGGCCGCCAGGGCCAGCGCCAGGCCCAGCAGGGCCGGCTCACTCCGGCTTCGCATGCTCCGCGGTGTAGTTCGGGGCTTCCTGCGTGATGACGATGTCATGAGGATGGCTCTCGCGGACGCTGGCGGCGGTCACCTGGATGAAACGCGACTCGGTCCGAAGTTCGTCGATGGTCCGCGTCCCGCAGTAGCCCATGCCGGCCCGGAGGCCGCCCACGAGCTGGTAGACGAACACGCTCAGCGGTCCCTTGAAGGGGACCCGACCCTCGACTCCCTCCGGCACGAGCTTGTCGCTGCCGCGGCCCGTCGCCCGCTGACGGTAGCGCTCGCTCGACCCCTGAACCATCGCCCCCAGCGATCCCATTCCGCGGTAGGCCTTGAACGTCCGTCCCTGGTAGAGGACGGTCTGCCCCGGACTCTCCGCCGTGCCCGCCAGCAGCCCGCCGACCATGCAGCAGTGGGCCCCCGCGGCGATCGCCTTGGTGATGTCTCCCGAGTAGCGAATGCCTCCGTCGGCGATCACGGGAACGCCGGCACCGGCCGCCTCCTGCGCCGCCTCCCAGACCGCCGTGATCTGGGGAACGCCGACGCCGGAGATGACCCGTGTGGTACAGATCGACCCGGGACCGATCCCGACTTTGACTCCATCTGCGCCAGCCTTGATGAGATCGCGACAGCCTTCCCGGGTTGCCACGTTTCCCGCAACCACCTCGATCTCCCAGCGCCTCTTGATTGCCCCGACGGTCTCCAGCACGTTGGAGGAATGGCCGTGCGCGCTGTCGACGACCAGCACGTCGACCCCCTTGGCGATCATCGCGGCCGCCCGGTCATAGTCGAACACACCCACGGCCGCCCCGACCCGCAGCCGGCCCTGCCGGTCCTTGCAGGCTTTCGGGAACCGCTTCATCATGTCGATGTCCTTGATCGTGATCAGCCCGGTGAGCAGCCCCTGCGCGTCGACGAGCAGCAGTTTCTCGACCTTGTTGGCCATCAGGATCTTCTCGGCCTCGTCGAGCGACACGGCCCCGGTGGCCGTCACCAGCCCCGACTTCGTCATGATCTCGGCGACGGGAGTCTCGCCGCTCTCCAGGAACCGGAGGTCGCGCCGGGTGATGATCCCGACGAGCTTCCGGCCGTCGGACGTGATCGGCACGCCGGAGATGTTCTGCTGATCCATCACCTCGCGGGCCCGGGCCACCGTGGCGGACGGCGGAAGCGTGACCGGATCCATGATGATGCCGTTGGCGCTCCGCTTGACCTTGTCGACCTCCTCCGCCTGCCGCTCGACCGACAGGTTCTTGTGGATCACGCCCAGGCCCCCTTCCTGGGCCAGGGCGATGGCCATCTCGCTCTCGGTGACCGTGTCCATCGGCGACGAGACGATCGGGATCTTGAGTCCGATCCCGCGGGTCAGGCGGGTGCTGACGTCGACCTCGGAGGGCACCACCGCCGAGAACCGGGGAACCAGGAGCACGTCGTCGAAGGTGATTCCGGTGGCGACGATTTTCCCGTCCATGAGGCCTCCGCGTGCCGTGGGTGCCGATCTCGAAAAGTCGCGGATTATGGGTTCCCGGGCCGCGGAACGGCAACGACTGGCTGCCAGCGACCCTGTTTCCACGGGCGGCCGCCCGACCGGCACCGCGCCAAAGCGTGGCCTAGGGTTGTGGTGCCCTTTCACACCGGCGCTCGCCGGGGGCGACCTTCCTCCTCGTGCGGCCCCGCCATGCCCTTCCTCGACGACCCTGGTTCCACGCTCCCCGGCCCGGTCCTGCGGACGGTTCCGCCCGATCGCGAGCCGGCGCCGGCTCCGGATCGGGCCACGATGGAGGCCCATCTGGCCCGCAGCCGGTACGGCCGGTTCATGCTCACCGAGGCGGTGCGGCCGGGCTGGCAGCTCGACGTCGTCCCCCAGGCCGGATTCCGGCACGACGCCTACGTCGATCCGCAATCCGGTGCTCGCATGCCGGCCCTGATCGCCGCCGTGTCGGGCGAGGAGCTGTTTTCGACGTTCCTCGAGCTGCTCGAGCCGCTCGGCGACACCTGCGACGTGGTGCTCGAGTCGTCGCACGACTCCCGGGAACGGCGCGAGTTCTCCCGCGAGGGTGTCGAGCGACTCGTGCTCGAGAGCATGCTCTGGGAGTACGAGGACCTGCTGCTCAACGACGGCTGCACGGCAATCGCCGTGATGCATCCCGAACTCTCGCTCGAGGTCCAGCTCGACGAGCACAAGCTGCTCGTCGTCTACGCCCAGGCACGACTCCCCTTCGAGCGGATCCTCAGGGATCGCGGCCTGGAGCGGAACGACCGCATCCGGTTCATCTCGCAGGGCGAGCACCTGCACACGTCGCACGCCCGCCACTCGCGGCAGTTCGAGGAGTTCGCCACCCGCCTCGGAGCGGGCTGATACGGGTGATGCGTGAGCCTCGGGCCACGTGTGACCCAGTCCCCATCGCTCACGCGATTGGGGCGCCCGGAGGGCGGCGTGCGTGGGGGCGATGCGGAAGCGTCACCGCGTGAGCGGTACGGCTGCCGCACGCTGGACTCGGCCTCGGTCCCCATCGCTCACGCGATTGGGGCTTCCGGAGGGCGGCGTGCGTGGGGGCGATACGGAAGCGTCACCGCGTGAGCGGTACGGCTGCCGCACGCTGGACTCGGCCTCGGTCCCCATCGCTCACGCGATTGGGGCTTCCGATGCGGGGTCGGTGGGGTGCGCCGCGGGTGGGAAACCCGCGATCCTCTCAGGCACGGGCAGCCCCGAGCCTCGCGAACGCGCGAGGATCACGTGTGACCCGCATGAGACCGCTCGCCGAGCCGTGGACGCATCCTCGCCCCGGCCACGGTGTAGGATGGGACCGGGCGGCCGACGATCCGCGCCAGTCATCCGGGGTGCCGAGCATGCGAGGATCACGCGGTCGGGCGTCGCTGGCCGTGGTCGTGGTCGCCGCGCTCACGGCGGCTCCGGCGCGAGCCGACTGGCCGCACTGGCGGGGCGCCGGCGGCAACGGCGTGTCACTGACCGCGACGCCGCCGGTCGAGTGCAGCGTGGATCGCACCCTCCGCTGGAAGGTCGCGATCCCCGGCCGCGGCTCGTCGTCGCCGGTGGTGATCGGCGATCGCGTGTTCGTGACCACGGCGGTGCCCGTGGAGGCCGCGCCGGGCGAACTCGACTTCCGGCTCCTCTGCATCGACCGCCAGACCGGTCGCGAGACGTGGTCGCGGTCGTGCGTGAAGGCCGTGCCGCACGAGGGCACCCACGAGACCAACGGCTTCGCCTCCGCCTCGCCCTGCACCGACGGCGCGCGCGTCTACGCCCACTTCGGCTCCCGCGGCCTGCACTGCTTCACCGTGGCCGGCGAGCATCTCTGGAGCCGCGACTTCGGCGACATGACCGTCCGCCACGGGTTCGGCGAGGGGTCGTCGCCGACGCTCGCCGGTGACCGGATCATCGTGCCCTGGGACCACGAAGGCCCGTCGATGCTCTTCGCGGTCGACGTGCGGACCGGCACGACCGTCTGGCAGACGCCCCGCGACGAGCCCACCTGCTGGGCCACGCCGCTCGTCGTGGCCGATGCCGGCGGCACGACGCAGGTGGTGATGAATGGCCAGAACGCCGCCCGCGGCTACGACCTGGCGACGGGCCGCGAGCTTTGGCGGTGCGGCGGACAGACGCAGCGGCCCTGCGCCTCGGCGGTGGCGGCCGACGGCAAGGCGTTCGTCGGCAGCGGGTTTCGCGGGGCGTTCCTCGGCGGCTTCGACCTCGCCGGCCGTGACGATCTGGAAGGGAGTCCCCGCGTGCTCTGGACGAAGCACGCGGGCACGCCCGACGTCGCCTCGCCCCTGCTCTCGAAGGGCCGCCTGTTCTACTACAAGGAGAAGAGCGGGCTCTTGACCTGCATCGACGCGAACACCGGCGCGGCGCACTACGAGACCGCCCGCATTCCTGGTGTGGCCCGCACCTACGCCTCGCCGGTGGCGGCCGGCGGGCACGTGTACCTCACCGACCGCAGTGGCCGGATCACCGTGATCGAAGACGGCCCGCGGCTCGAGGTCGTGTCCGAGAACGACGTGGGCGAGGGTGTCGATGCCACGCCCGCCCCGGCGGGCGACTCGCTCTATGTCCGCGGCGAACGGCACCTGTTCCGGTTCGCCGCGCCTGGCGCACACGACGCCCCGGCACCGTGATCCCACCACGCTCCTAGTGTAGCGTCTCACGCAGATGGGACTTTATCGAGAGCCTTCCTCGCCCGGGTGATTTTTTGAAGGATGTCTTCGGCCTTCTTCGTCCAGACGAAGGACGTTGGGTTCGTATTGTGGTGGTCGACGTAGCGACGAATTGCGTCGACCAACTGAGCGACGCTCCTGAA
>VGYR01000304.1 GCA_016872925.1 Planctomycetota bacterium | reverse complement strand
CTTGCGGCGGGCCGAAGGAAGGGGAAGCCTCCGACCCACGCCCGCCCGGGTGGTGGAATGGCAGACACGAAGGTCTTAGAAGCCTTTGCCGCAAGGTGTGCAGGTTCGAGTCCTGTCCCGGGCACCACAGAGGAGAAAACGGTCAAAATGGAGCGATGCAGCGCCACTGGACTCTTAGCTTGCCGCCACCATGCCGCCATTATGGCTCGCCTTTCTGAATGGTTTTCATCGTGGTCCTGATCATGGCAAAACGGGCGCACCTACATTTGTCGAAGGACCGAAAAAACGGCGGCTGGGTCATCGACGGCCTACGGGTTGAGGGTAAGCGCAAGCGGCGTTACTTCGCAAAGAAGTCAGATGCTGAGCTCGAACTAGCTAGCCTCCGGGCGCAGCAAGCGCGAGAGGGGGAGGCGGCGTTCGACCTGCCCGCAGCGATTCGGATGCAGGCCGCTAAGGCTTCGGAAATCCTGAGACCGCATGGTGCAAACCTCGTGGACGCGGCTCGGTTCTACGTGAAGCACCTTGAGGCCACCAAACGCTCGCTGCCATTTTCAGTGCTGGTCGAGAAGCTTCTCCACGCCAAAGAGGCCGATGGACGTTCGGTTTTTCACCTCCGCGACATGCGATGGAGGCTTCGACTATTCGGAAGGAATTTCGACGACAAGCTGGTCGAGGAAATCACGACCTTAGAAATCAACGAATGGCTTCGTGCTCAACGTAGCTCACCACAAAGCCGAAATAATTTTAGGAAAGTCCTGCATGGTGCCTTTTCATTCGCGGAGTCTAATGGGTTCTGCAGTGCAAACCCTGTCGCCAAGGCGGCGACGGCTAAGGTCATCAAAGGTCCTCCGAGTGTACTATCACCGCTGCAGATGCGGTCGCTGCTAGCAAATGCTGCCTCTGAAATCATACCCTACATTGCGATCGCAGGGTTTGCGGGGCTGCGTAACTCCGAAGTCGAGGCTCTTGACTGGGATGCGGTCGACTTGGCTCGCAATCGGATTGAAGTGAAGGCTGTCCACAAAACTGGTCACCGCTGGGTGGACATTCAGCCCAATCTTGCACTCTGGATAACTACCCACCGAAAGGCTGCCGGCCCAGTGTCCCCCAAGGACGCCATCCGCCTCCGAGCTACGGCGGCGAAGCTGGCTAAGATTAGCTGGCAGAACAATGTGCTGAGGCACACATATGGCTCGTCTCACGCAGTTCACTTTCGCAACGCTACGCTTACGTCGAACCAGATGGGCAACACGCCGCGGGTGCTGCTGGAGCACTACAGGAACCTCATCACCCCGGAAGCGGCTGCCGACTGGTGGGGTATTGTACCGGAGGAGTCAGGCCAGAATATTTTTCGCCTTGGAGCGGTGAACGGTTGATCCGCCGGAAGAGAAACTCTCGATGAACTCATCGAGCGATGACCTATGAACGCGGACCATAGTTGCCGAAGGACGAAAAACGCGCAACCGGTGTCGTGCGATTAGCTTTCTAACGAATCGCGGGCAGCATGACAAAATGGCGGCTACTTCGGTAACCGTGAGTAAGTCGCTGCCCCAGCCTAATGATGGTTGCTGCGGTTCAGCTCCAACTGATGTGGTAGCTTTCTTCATGGGTTCACAAACCGTCTCGGGCCCCCCTCGGCCTGATTGGCGCGGCGGCCGGCTCGTCGGGGGCCGCGGGGCGGCCTTGGAACAGCAATGTCGCTCCCGGGGGCACCCGAGGGATGGGGTATGACCGTGAACCCTTCCAGTAATGCCGCCGCTACCGCGACGCCTTGGTATACGTAGCCGTTGTAACAACGCCGGGGCGGGAAAAGGACGGGATCAAACTGGAAGTCCCAATTCTCGGCGCGGTGTTTAATGCCATAGGCAGCCCATAGCCCGTGCCATTTCTTAAGGAAACGTGTATCGCGGAACATCCGGCGGCATAGTTCGACCTTGTCGCCGGCCTGCGCCAGCTCGTCACGTAAGGCGGCAAACTCACTGTCGGTCGCCTTGGGCTGGCGCCATCCGGTGGCACATAAGTTTGGATACGCGGTCATCAGCGATTCGAGGGTGTCGGGGATTTTTGCGGTCATGGTTGGTCGATTCATTGCTGCTCAGTAATCGAGTTGGGTGGCATTAGCTGATAGCGGTTCAGCCCATCGCGAAGAGGCAGTTGCTTCACTCGATGCGGGTACTGACGGGCCAAGGCCGAGAGGTACTGCCCGCACGCGGTCTGATAGTAGAGGAGCTTGTTGGCCGAGTACCTCGTTGAATCGGTGTCCTGTAGCCGGGCCTCCAGTTGCGCAGCAGTGCCTGACCAAGGTTCGCGTTCTGTTATTCTTTCGCATTCATCGTTAGGATACACTATCGTCTTATCCCCGGGAGCCCAATAAAGCTTCCCGGAATCGATAAGCTCCAGCAACCGCCGCTCAGGTGACTCGGCGCCGATCACAACCATGAGATCGGGATGCTGGAAGGCTTTGACGCCGAGGCGCGTCTCCCGAATGTCGTGCGGTACCTGATACTGCTCTAAAAACGCGATGAAGCCCGGTAACTCGCCGATGATTCTCGCCCAGTTCTCTGCGCGAGACCTTGATCGCCAATCTGATTTATCGAAAAGCGCCGGGCGCCGCGTCTTCAGTAGCATTACCTTGTCGATAAGGGAATCTTGAGAAAGCGGTGGCAGTACCTCCAGAGAAGCGACCTCATCGTTTAGCGACATTATCACCCTCCAAAACGGATCGAGGACCACTGCCTCTCGCCCCTTGCCGTGACATCGCTGCGTCGTATTTACGACAAACTGCTTGATCATCCCGCCGAATTTCACGCGGTTCCGGTAGTCGGTGGACGCCACCTCGTCCCCAAAGGACAAAACCTCGGCGCCAAACAGGTCCCGATTGAAGTCCGTGCGCCCGGTCATGTACGCGTATGGGTTGGCTTCGCGTCCTCCTAGCAGTTCTCGGATTATCTGCTGCCACAGTGATTTTCCGCAGTCACGAGGCCCGGCAAGGGCCAATGCCTGACCCTGCGAAGGGGTTCCTGCGGCCAGCGTCGAGTATGCGTGCTTTAGCCAGCCGAAGAAGTACGGGAGCTGGCTGCCGCCTTCGCCACCCAGCATTTCCTGCACGAGCTCGTCTATTAGCGGCCATGCACGCGCCGGATCGGGAGTGATGACCGCAGGCGTCCCAGTGACCAGTATCTGGCGTCCGCAGATCGTATGCAGGCCGGCTTTCTTGCCGGCCAGCGGCCCCACGTAGGCAACGCACTTATTGAATTGAATGTCGTGAACAGCCCGGTCGAGCGCAGAGATTGGTAACGTCCGCGCGCCAGAAAATCCGAGCGTGCGCAGGTGTATCTTAAGATCGGATATTGTCAGTGAAACGTAGTCGCTCCCGCGGCCGACGACGAAGCCCTTTCCATTCTCGTAATAGATATCCAAGTCCGCCACGTTCGGCGGTGGCGGCATGTTGGTCGCCGTAGAGATCGGTGGTATATTGGCCGTTTGGCTCATGTGAGGAACTCCACGCATTGTTGGCAGTCTTCGTTTCCGTCGCGCCACCCGTTGGGCGTGCGGACGAGCTGAGCTCGGCCGAAGGTCATCGGGTCCGCGCCGACGTATGCGGCATAGCGGAAAAAGTGCTCAAGGTCCGACTCTGATAGTGCACTTACGTCGTACCAGCCGTGCAGGCTCTTAGAGCCGGAAAAGACGACCATAATCAGCGGTACGCCGAAGGCCCTGAGCTGAAGGTGGACGGCAGCCTGCTCGTCGAGCGTGCCGCGGTCGAATTCGATCACCGCGCGCAGACGCGGACCAACGTTATCGAGGCAGCGATTGTAGGTGTGCCCCTTCTTGGTTAAGCCCAGAGGCTTCGACATTGGGTTGGGCACCATGTATGGGAAGGTCTCTTCCATGCCCCGGAAGTACGGCCGCGGCTTAGTGTAAGAGCCTCGCCCGGCACCGGCCATGCAAAGGAGGTCACTTTCTTTGAAGAAGTGATCGATGACTGCGCCGCAGGAAAGAAGGTGCGGATTGGCGACTGGGGACTCCGAGCGAAGGCGAGCCATCGCATCCGGGTACTTAGCCGCTATCGCCTGAAACGCATTTGGGTCGGATAAGGGCCAACGCCGAGGACGAGGGGTGTTGTCATCGCTAGCATTGTCGATGGCATTATCGATTTCTCGGTCCTCGATTTGGCGATAGTAGTCTTGGAACCGGGCTTGGAGCACGAGGCGCTGCTCTGCTGGAGTGAAGCCGGTCCGCTTCATCGTGCAGGCATCTCGAAAAAGCTCCTTCTGGCTCTCGCCGCGCACAGGGGCCGCTAGCAACCGACCGAGCATATAATCCGGGAGCTGGGCCAGCTTGGCAAACAGGGACTCAGGGATTCGGGACTGCAGTCCGGCATCAGTCGCGTTCATTGGTGGCCCTCCTCTGTCTTGCTGGATCGGACAGGAGCCGCGATCGCGTTGACGATGCGGCGAACGTCATCGTCCCATGCGAACCAGCGTAGGCCAACGGCGACAATCGGCAGCTCAAGGCGCGGTGCGACTGATAGCCGGAAGTTTCGAGCATCTCGGTAGCCGAGCTGCGAGGTAACTTGGGCCAGAGGCACAAGCGTGGATTTTTTGATGTGTTTTTCGTCCATATGGGAGGCGTTGTGGACGAAGAATAACGAATCCAAAAAACCAGCACAAGGGGGTACCGGGAAAACGTAGATTTCGACGGGGTCCACGGACTCCGGGCGATGGGTTTTGCTCCGCCTTCGTGGCATGCGCCCGGAAGTGGGTGTGTTTGTGGCGTAAGCCAAGTGGAGACCCCTCCTGATATGCGCTTAGCATTATACCCATGCATTATTACCCCGAACATGCTCTAGACCCGGAAAGATAACATAAAACACACAGCCTCCGCGGCGAAACGCATATCTGGTGGGGGTGTCCACTGTTGCTCGTGAGAAAGAGGACCCCAGTAAGCGCCCTCGGGAGGGGATGGCCCTTTGAGGCAGTGTAATAGCGCCCGTCCCTCGGGGCGATATCCACGCACCATGAGGAACGTTTCCTCGCCGCCCTCTTGTTGTGTCCGAGTGGCCTTGGTATCCTTTGCTCATGTCACGCCTGATGCGCCCGGAAATACGCGAGTACGCCGTTCAGTGCTACGTCGACCGAGGATTTTCCCCGACCGAGGTGGCGGATGAAATCGCCAGCAAGTTCAACGTGCGGTACCGGCCGG
>VGYR01000303.1 GCA_016872925.1 Planctomycetota bacterium | reverse complement strand
TGGCGACAGGGACGATCCACGCGGTGGCCGCCGCCGCGGAGACCGCTGCCGCCGCTCCGCAGCGCGGCCCCGGCCAAGACGACCTCGACGCCGCGATCGACGCCGGGTTCGACGCCGAGACCGAGGTCGATCTCGACCTGGTGCTCGATCTCTGCCGGCGGGCACTCGCTGCCGGGCTCGACGGCGAGTCGCGGTCGATTGCTGAACAGCTCCTCACCGGCACGCTGTTCGACCGGGCCGGGTTGCGAACCGAGGAGGTGTTCGCCGCCTTCGAGGAGGACCGCGACTGGCAGCCGGGGCGGGCGGTGGCGCTGGCCGATCTTCAGGAGGTGCTAGACCGCGATCCGCGGCTCGGCCAGGCCCAGCTGCTCGTGGCCCGGCTCCAGTCCCTCCCCAACGGCAACCGCCAGCAGGCGCTCGCCGCCGCGCGCCGGGCGATCGAGCTGTTGGGCGATGAGCCGCTCGAGCAGGCTGGCGCGAATCTCGTACTCGCGGAGCTCGAGGACGACCCGCAGCGGCGAGCCGCCTACTACGACGACGCCGTCGGGCATGCGCCCCGCGACGCCTTCGTGCGGCGCGGCCGGGGCCTGTTCCGCTTCGGCCGTGGCGACATGGCCGGGGCGCGGGAGGATCTCGCCGTGGCCGCCGCAGAGGATTCCGAGGATCCGCAGCTCCAACAGGAGCTCGGCGCGGCGAGCGTGATGAGCGGCCGGGCGAAGGAGGGCGTGCAGGCCTTCGACCGTGCGCTCGAGCTCGAGCCCGGGTCGCTGCCCGTGCGGCTGCAGCGGGGCCGGGCCCGGATGATGGCGGGCGACGCCGCCGGCGCCCGCGCGGATGCCGAGTCGGTGCTCGCCGCCGAGCCGGGGCAGCCGCTGGCCCTGGTCGTCCGCGCCCAGGCGCGGCAGGCTACCGGCGATGCTGACGGGGCGCTCGCCGACGCCACGGCCGCGATCGAGGCCGCGCCCGACCTCCCCGAGGCGTTCGACGTGCGCGGGGTCGTGCACGGGGCGCGGGGCAACTACGCCGCCGCGATCGACGACATGCGCCGGCTGGCGGAGCTCGTTCCCGACCAGGTCGAACCACTCGCCAAGCTGGGCCTGTTCCAGCTGCTGGCCGGCCGGCCACGGGCGGCGACGCAGACGTTCTCGCAGGCGCTGGAGATGGATGCGGATCACGTGCCGAGCCGCCGCGGCCGCGGCGACGCGGCCATCACCATGGGTGAACATGCCGCGGCGGTCGCCGACCTAGAGCGGGCGCTGGCGCTGACGCCTCGTGACACGGGCGTGCTCAACAACCTCGCCTGGCTGCGGGCCACGTCGCCGGAGGACGGCCTGCGGGACGGCGCTCGGGCGGTCGACTTGGCCCGCCAGGGCTGCGAACTGACGGAGTGGCGTCAGCCGAACATGATCAGCACGCTGGCGGCGGCCTATGCCGAGGCGGGGGACCTTCGGGCGGCGGAGAAGTTTATCCGCCAGGCGCTCGCGGCCGAAGGGCTGACGCCCGAACTGCGGCGGCAGTTCGAGGGCGAGTTGGCCTCGTATGCGGCCGGCAAGCCGATCCGCGAGCGGCAGACCGCAGCCGAGCCGGAGCAGGAGTGATTCCTCCCTCGGCGTAACGCCTGCCTCCCCGTGGCGTGCGTCACGGTGGGCAACCCAGGCCCGGCCGCTGAAGCCCCGTCCCGCGGCTTGCGAGCCTGGCGGATCCGGCCTCATCTTTCGCGGTCAAGGCGGGGTTGATCTGGACACGCGTGGAGGGAGATCCCATGACCATCCAGCGCGACCGATCCACATGCATCCCGCCGCCCCTGCCGGCGGGCCGCGGGCCGGCACGCCCTGCTCCTCGCCGAGCGGGGCGGATCACGAGGAGCTACCTCCGGAGTTAGTCAGGCCGTATGCGGCCCTACCGTGGAGGTGCCGGGGTGCTTCCTGTCCACGCTCAAGGCCGGATTTTTCCCGTCGGCTCGAGCCCTCCTTGAAACCGCTTTTCTCGCGGGCCGTCCACACCGTGGCATGGAATGACGTCAGAGGCTGTGGATGTCGATGTCGGGCAGCTCGTCTCTCCGTCCCTGAAAGATTGCCCGGTCGAAAGTGGACCTGCACAAGCTCTCCCCAGGCGGTCGGCTGGCCCCGGGCGGGAGAGACGGGCGGAGGCTCGAGCGGTTCGCCGAGGTGACTCAGGATCTTCCGGATCGGCCCCGGATCGGTAATGAACGCGATGAGTCGGACGTCGCCACCACACCCCGTGTGAACGCCGGTCAAAAATGCAGCGCAGGGCGGGGTAGCCCGGCCGGTCGAAAAATGCAGTGCACAACGGTGCAGCGGTGTCGGTCAGGTCAATGGTGGCGGAGCCGCGATTTCCCACTACCGAGAGGGAGGCACGAGGAGTGTCTGCAGACATGGAGAAGTGGACCGAGGTTCGTCGCCGAGTGCTGACCGGCGAGTTGTCGAAGCGGACGGCGTGCAGGGAGCACGGCATCAACTGGCGGCCGGATGGCGGCCTGAAGTGGCTGACCCCGGCGGCGTTCGTTGCCGGGCTGGAGGATACGGCCTCCGGGGCGGTCCCGGCGGCGTCGCGTGGTGTGTCTCCGGTCGGGCCTGCGCCCCTCCCTCCGACACACCACGCGGACTGTTTCCCAACTCTCTCATGAGCATTGGTAAAAAATGGGGAGGGGTCAGGCGGAATGATCAACGAGTCGCAGGATGGACGGTCGATCGGCCCGTCACAGTCACCGCGGACGCCGCCAGCCGAGCTTCCACGCCCACGGCATCGTCGACTGCCTCCGCGGTGGCCGATTCCAGGGAGGGGACGTGCTTCTTGAGCATCGGCCAAATCGCCTCCACCGGCGTAGCCAGGCCGAGCTTCTCGCTGGCGATCCGCAGCCGCGGTTTCCGGACGTTCAGGCCGATCAGCCGGCCCTTCTCGTCGACGACGGGAAGCCCGGCCAACCGCGGCACCTCGGCCGCCTCGTAGACGAACCGTGCCGCCTCCCCCTTGCCGCTGGACGAGATCACCACCTTCCCGGCAATCACTCCGACCGCAGCCTGACCCCGGGTCGCATCGGGCCGCGGCAGCCGGACCGCGGCCTGCCGCTCCGTCGCCACGTCGGCGATCGGCAGAGCAGGGGTTTGGAGACCGTCACATTGCACCAACACAAGGCTCCGGTCGGCCGTCGTCCCAACCAACGTTCCCGGCGACTCCGGGGAGCCGGGGACCGCCGATCGGAGCATGATCAAATCAGCCTGTTCGACGATCGCAGCGGGAACGAGCACATAACCCTCCGCCACCGCATAGCCAGTGCCGACACGTTCAGCGGGTTGCCACGCGGGCGCCGCAACGATGAAGCCGAGATCCCAGCCACCAGCGGCCGAAACAGGCGTGTCGAACAGCGTCAAATAGGTGAGGGCCGCGGCCGGTTGCTGTTGACGGGGACCGACCGACGCGATCAAACGACCGTACAGATCGGTGAAGTCCTTGAGTTGCTTCGGCGTGATCTTGTTGCGGCGATCGTCCGCCATCCGGATGACGAATCCCACGTTTTCAAGCACCACCTGCGGGTCGGACACGTACGCGGCGGCAGCCCCGAAGGCGGCCACGGCTTGCGGATAGCGGCGAGCCTGCACCTCGCAAACGCCGAGGTTGTTCCAGGCCGGCCCGCTGGCCGGATCGCGGGCGGCCGCCTCGGCAAAGGCCCTCTGGGCGGCCTCGATGCTGGGCTTGGGGCCCACGAGACCCATGAAGGCGGTGAGCATCTCCGCCTTCACACCCCGAGGATCAGCCCGGCTGGCCTGACGGAGCGATTCCTCGGCGACCTTCATGTTGCCGAGTTTCAGCATCTCGATCGCCTGCCGGTAATGACCATCGGCCGCACGGCTCGCGGCGACCGCCTTCTCGGGCTCGATCCACTCGCCCTCGAATCGAACCTCGCCGCGGGCGGCTCGCTCAGCGATCTCGTCATACTGTGCCTTGGCGGCTTTTCGAGCGGCTTCCGGCTGGCCCTCGATGGCCAGAAAGATCCGACACGCATCGGCGACTTCCACAGCGGTTCGGCAGTTGCGAAGATCGGCCGCAAAGGTGTCCGGCAGGCCTTCGGCCGGGGCGACAGGGCCGCCACCGGACTGGTCCGCTGGAGTGGCCGGCCGCGGCGTCACACCGGCCACCGCCGCACGACTCTTTTCGCTGAAACTCTCGAGTGGCAGTTCGACGACGCGTCCATCGGAAAGCCTCAACTGGACGACTTCGGGTGGCCCTGCCTTGACGGAGACGACCTCCCCGCGAATCTCCCACGCACGTTCATCCGCTCCCTCCGCCCCCTGCAGGCACACGGCGACGAACAGCACGACGAGTGGGCGGAACACGGCGACACTCCCACGACAGGCGAGGCATTGAGCGGCCCGCACGACCGCACTCACGACCCCGCCTGACTGTAGCAAATCCACCGTCACGGCGGGTCCGCCCGCACTGGAACCGGGCTTCGTGCGCATGAAAAAACCCGGCGGGGCTCGGCGGCCCCGCCGGGTCTCATACGATCCCGGCGTCGTGCCAGCGGTTTCCCGCGGCACGCACCATCAGGCAGTTCTGCCGAAGCGTCTGCGAGCTTCCCGAAAGAAACACGCTGACATCGGCTGATCTCTTCTGGCGGCTTGCTCCGTTCCGCCGTCCCACCGGACACGAGGCCCGGCGGACGACGAAGGAGCCGCGACCGCCTCCACATCCGATGACGAGGCCAAGACCCTCTCGGGCCGAACGCCTCGCATCGCTGGCCTCGGCAGCACAGGCAAGCCCATGCGCTTCGGCGGTTTCCTTTAGAAAGGAGGTGATCCAGCCGCAGGTTCCCCTACGGCTACCTTGTTACGACTTAGTCCCAATCGCAGAGTTCATCTTAGGCGCCTGGGTCCTTGCGGTTCCCTCAGCGACTTCGGATGCCCCCCACTTTCGTGGCTTGACGGGCGGTGTGTACAAGGCTCAGGAACACATTCACCGCGGTATGCTGACCCGCGATTACTAGCGATTCCAGCTTCATGCAGGCGAGTTGCAGCCTGCAATCCGAACTAGGGATCGTTTTTTGGGATTTGCTCGGCCTCGCGGCATTGCTTCCCTTTGTGCGATCCATTGTAGGACGTGTGCAGCCCTAGTCATAAGGGCCATGAGGACTTGACGTCATCCCCACCTTCCTCCGGCTTAACGCCGGCGGTCTCTCTAGAGTCCCCGACTTTA
>VGYR01000302.1 GCA_016872925.1 Planctomycetota bacterium | reverse complement strand
CGACCACCACGACCGGTGACCGCGAAGAGATGAATCCAACCGCCCCGCCGCCTCTTTGAGGCGGCGGCGGACGGCACGAGCACACCGCACGATCAGCGACAGAAGCGACGGTTGACCGAAGGCCCCTACAGAGATGAAGCCGCGCTTGTGAAGCCGTGCCACGATCGCGTCCGCCGGAGATCAGGCCTGCCCATGGCCGCCAGTCCTGGACATGCGCGGGCACACCAGTGGGCTGCTGCATCGAACCGATAGTTTATTCGCCGGGCACGAAAAGACGAGCAATCGGCAGAGCGGTCGGCACTGTTTCGGCCCCCGCGAGTGCCCTGAACCACCGGCGGGGTGGTTTCGACGGAGTGCACGTGCGACCGCGAGATGCCCCATCGGACGGGGTCGAGAGCGAAGGCGCGCCCGATTCGTCCCTCCCAGTGCCCGATTCGTCCCTTTTCGGGTTCCGACCACTAGACGAATCCGGAGTGCCCACTTAAAAGACGAGTTGATGCACTGATTGCGTCGTCTGAGGAACACTCAAACGGGAGATGAAGCCATGGGCCGATCCGCTTTTCTGCAAAGAGCATGTGTGGGCGTTGTTGTTCTCGGCGGCTGGGCGGCCGGGGTTGGCGACCATGCCGCATGGGCGGCTCCGATCACGCCCGGCAACCTCGTGATTTACCGGGCCGGATCGGGCACGAACACGCTCGCGAACACCGGAAACAACGTCTTCCTTGATGAATACACGACTGCCGGGGTGCTCGTGCAATCGATCGCGATGCCCGCGACCGGCACTGGAACGAAACTCATCACGTCAGGCATCTCGACCGGCGAGGGTCCATTGTCCATCTCACCCGATGGCACCTGGATCGGTTTTTCTGGCTACAACTCGACCATCCCGGCCGGCTCGAGCATTTCAGCTGCAACGAGTGCCACGGTTCCTCGCGTGGCGGGGGTCTTCAATACGACGACCGGTTCCTACTCGCTGACGGTCATGGGCACGTGGTTTAGCGCGGCCAGCCCCCGAGGCGTCGCCACCACCGATGGCAATCAGATCTGGGCCAATGGAGCAAACAGCGGCGTGGTGTATGGAGCGGTCGATGGCGCAACTCCATTCCAGGCATCCGGCACGACCGCAAATTCGACATCGATCGGTACCAACACGCGCGTGCTTGGCCAATACGGAAATCAACTCTATATCTCCGCCGCGGGCGGCACGTTGCCCACCGTCGGGCAGTTGGCGGGCAACCCGCTCGTGAACGGCCTTCCCACGGGAAATACGTTCTTGCCGAACATTCCCCGCCAGGGCGGCACGCCCGCCACCAGCAGCCGCTATGGCTTCACGTTCCTCGACACGAATCCCGCGGTGCCCGGGATCGACACGATGTACACCGTCGACGACTCGAACACCTCCGGTGGCCTCTGGAAGTACACGCTCGGTAGCAGCGGCACCTGGAACGCCGCCGGGTCGATCACAGCGCTCACTGGATTACTGCGTGGCCTGACCGGCGGAGTCGACGGGAGCGATGTCAAGCTCTTCATGACCGGCAGCGGCAACACGCTCTGGACATACACCGACACGACGGCCGCCACCAGCACGCTCAGCGGCACGCTCTCGGCGTTCACGTCGCTGGCCACCGCGGCCTCGCTCACGGCGTTCCGCGGCGTGGTGCTCGTGCCGGTGCCCGAGCCGGGAACGACGGGCATGCTCGCGGCAGGCGCGATCGGTGCCGCTGTGGTGCGGTGGCGGCGGCGGAAGGCCTAGATAACGCGGGTTGACTCCCGGAGGCTGGATGATGAGAGTCCTCTTGTCGTTCGCGCGTTGCCTGGCGCCGATGTGCTTCGTGCTGATGGTCGGCGGCGAGTCAGACACGCTGGCTGCGGGCTTCACGCCCGGGAGCGTGGTCGTCTCGCAGTATGGCGACGGGATCACTTCCGGAACCGTGCCGATCACGCTGCGCGAGTTCACGACCAGCGGGAGCGCCACGGGATGGCAGGTGGCGTTGCCCACCGTGGGTTCTGGAGCAAATCGCCCGATTGTCGGCTCGATCTCGAGCACGGGAATCGGTCTCCTCAAGCAGTCTGCCGATAGCCGCTTTCTCTCGATCATCGGTTCCGGCACGGCGGCATCCACCCTGACCATCGCCCGGATCGACAACTCGGGCGCGGTCGACTCGACGACTGGATTTAGCGTCGCCTCGGGAGGCGGTCCCACGCCGCGGGCGGCCATCACGAGCACCGGCACCGATTTCTGGTGGAGCGCCTCCCCCGGCAACAACGACACTGCCGGGATTCGCTACCTGACGCTCGGGGGCACGACGACGGGCGTCGCGCTGGCCCAGGGAACCGGGGCGAGTTCGACGACGCCCGGCGGGCCGAATCAGGTGCCGCTCAATGCCAGGTCCATCGGCATCTTCGGCGGGCAACTCTACGGCTCGTCAAACGTGGCGGTTGGCGGCGGTGCGAGCGCCTACAGTTTTCGCGGTGTGTACAACGTGGGGACGGGGCTGCCCACCGTTGCCAACCAACTTGGCTCGATCATCGTCGGCGGCGGCACGAGCAACTCCGGCAGGATCGACGGAGCCTGGGACTTTTTCATCGCCGACTCGAGCACGATCTACGTCGCCGATGATGACACGACCGCCCCCGCCACGGGCGGCCTGCAGAAGTGGCTCTTCAGCAGCGGCTCGTGGTCGAAGGTGTGGACGGCGGTCCCAGACGGTGCCACCGGCATGCGCGGGCTGACGGGGGTCGTGACGGGGAGCAGCGTGCAGCTCTTCGGGATCACGGCGATGGCGACGGGGACGGCAGCCAACGACCTCGTGGCGCTCTCAGATACCCTTGGCGGCACGCTCGCGCCCTCGTTCACCACCCTGGCCACGGCTTCGACGAACTACGTGTTTCGCGGGGTGGCTCTCGCCCCGGTTCCCGAGCCGACGACGCTCACGCTCAGTCTCGCGGGCGGGGCGGCCGTCGCCGCGGTCGTGCGATTCCGACGCCGGCGGGCCGGGGCGTAGTGCGATCGTACCGCTTACGCGGTGACGCTTCCGAAGAGGAGCGGGGTGACGCACCCGTGCCCGTCGTAGCGCGGGTTTTCCAACCCGCGTGCACCCTCGCGACCGACTCCCTACGGGAGCCCCAATCGCGTGAGCGATGGGGGCCGAAGCGAAGTCCGGCGTGGTGCAGCCGTACCGCTGACGCGGTGACGCTTCCGGAGAGGAGCGGGGTGACGCACCCGTGCCCGTCGTAGCGCGGGTTTTCAACCCGCGTGCACCCTCGCGACCGACTCTCTACGGGAGCCCCAATCGCGTGAGCGATGGGGGCCGAAGCGGAGTCCGGCGTGGTGCAGCCGTACCGCTTACGCGGTGACGCTTCCGAAGAGGAGCGGGGTGACGCACCCGTGCCCGTCGTAGCGCGGGTTTTCAACCCGCGTGCGATCACCGCGCCTGCGGCGACGGATGCAGCCCCGGGATCTCCGGCGGCCGTACGCGTCGCTTCGGCTCCTCGAGGCTCGTGAGGAACGCCGTCAGGTCGGCGAGGTCCTGCTTGTTGAGCCCGAGCGGCTTGAGGTGCGGCGACTTCACCGGAAACCTCGGGTCGTCGGCCTGGCTCTCCTTCCGCTGCGGCGTCGGCATGCCGGCGTTGTAGAGCGTGAGGGCGACTTCCAGTTCGAACAGGCCGTTGTGCATCAGCGGCAGCGTGGCGGTGACGTCGCGGAGCGTCGGCGTGCGGAACTTGCCCGTGTCGGCGGGATCGCCGGTGACCCGCCCGCGGCCGAGGTCCTCGAAGGGCCGGCCGTAGTTGGAGAGGCCGAGGTCGTGGAAGCCGCCGTCGGAAAACGCGGGGCCGTGGTGGCAGTTGATGCAGCGGGCGTCGCGGCGAAAGAGATCCATGCCGAGCAGGGCCTCGTCGGTGAGGGCCGCCGCGTTGCCCTTCATGAAAGCGTCGAACCGCGACAAGCCCCCCACGACGGTTCGCTCGAAGCACGCCAGGGCGTCGGCCGCCCGCTCGATCGACACGGGCTGGGCGCCAAACGCCTCCTGCCAGAGGTCGCGGTAGCCGGGCTCCGAGGTGAGCAGGTCGATCACGTGCTCCGGGCCCGACCGCATCTCGTCGGGGTTCAAGAGCACCTGCCGGGCCTGGTCCTCCAGCGACTCCGCGCGGCCGTCCCAGAAGAGCCGCTTCTGGAAGGCGGCGTTGCGGATCGTCGGCGAGTTGCGGGCGAGCTGCTTTCGCGAGTGGCCGAAGCTCGTGGTGCGACCGTCGGCCCAGCCGAGATCGGGGTCGTGGCAGGAGGCGCAGGCAATCTGCCCGCTGCCCGACAGCCGTGGATCGAAGAACAGCGTCCGGCCGAGCCGCTCCTTCGCCGTCGAATGCGGGTTGTCCGCGGGGTGCTCGACGTCGGGCAACACCCCGATCTCCTTCCAGGCCACGTCAGCGTCGACGTGCGGCGCAGGCCAGGCGGCCGGATCAGCGGCGTAGATCTGGCGCAGCTCCGCCGCCCGGGCCGCCCGCTCCGCAGCGGTCCGCTCCGGCCGGGGGACGGGCTTGGCGTCGCCGTCTGCCGCAGCCGGCGTCCACGAACCGGCGGCGTTGATGACCGCGGCCAGCACGACGGCGGCGAGATCGACGCGGGCGAATCGAGCGCAACCAAAAACTGCCATGCCGAGAGTCTAGCACCGGCGCGGTTCGAGGCACGGCCCAGAGATAGCGTGAGCCTACCGTGGCTCGGCCGCAGGGGGTGCGACGCCCCCCGTCGCCACGCTGCCCCGCCCCGGCGGTTCGAGCGGCACGGTGACGGGCCAGCCGGGATACTCCTCCGGCCTGCCATCGCGCGGCGCTGCAAACCGCGGCACGCAGTGAAAGGTCACCGTGCCCGCCGGAAAATCCCAGAGGGCCGTGCCGAAGCCGTCGCCCCGCCGCCGCTCGTCGGCGGGCTCCTCCGGATTGGCGTAGGCGACCATCGTCAGGGAGCTCGAGCCCCGGCAGGTCGATCGCACTGCGGTCGTAGGCCGGGTCGGTGACGTGATCGGGCCGCGGACCGAGCCTCCGTCCACCGTAACCGTTCACGGGGCGGGGAGCAGTGACGGCGACTTTCGGCCGGCCATGTGGGCCTCGACGGCCTCGGTGACGTAGGCGAACACGCTGCGCTTCTGCATCCGACAGGTTTCGATCACGGTCAGGGCCCGCTCGACGAACCGACTCCCTTTGGCGCTCTGGGCGCCGAAGC
>VGYR01000301.1 GCA_016872925.1 Planctomycetota bacterium | reverse complement strand
CGGAGCGTCCGCAGGTATGTTTCTTCACTGCCACTCGATGCCTTGGGGCCCCGGAAACTCTTCCGCATCCTGGAAAACGCGGTCGGCTTGGCAGCGTAAACTGCAAAAGCCGAAGTAAGATCCCCTGAGGAATCCCCACTTCCGGAGGCGCAGGCGATGAATCTACTGTGGTTTCTGTTGATCGGTGTGGCGGCCGGGTGGCTTGCCAGCCAGATCATGAAGGGCGGAGGCTCGGGCCTCGTCACCGACCTGACCATGGGCGTGATCGGCTCGATCCTCGGTGGGCTTCTGTTTGGTCTGCTCGGGCTCTCGGCCGATGGTGCGATCGGCAGGTCGGTGCCATCGTCCTGATCGCGGGCCTGCGGGCGATCAACCGCCCCCGACTCTGATCCCGGCATCACGAGACCGAGACCTCGGCGCCCGCCGCGTCGATCAGAGCGACGGAGGCAGGGTCGCGATCACCCCATCGCCTCCCACGATCACCTCGCCCGTGAGCCTCGACCGGGCCCGGATCGTGGCCAGATCTTCACCCATCACCAGCGAATCGTACGCGGCCCGGATGAGGCTCTCGCTCGAGTCGACGTCGTTGGAGACCTCCCAAAACATCATGCCGCCGAGCCCCAGATCATCGGCCCACTGCGCCTTCTGCGCGATGGAGGTGGGCGTTTCGAAGGCGCTGAAGATCTTGTCCCGGGCGTTGTAGACATACGACGCCTGGGCGCGGTCGTCCCAATACAGCTTCCAGCCTGCAGTCGGATCCTGAACCTTGGCGAGCAGGTCCTTGTAGTCGTAGTTGCCGGCTTCGAAGGATCCCGGCGCCGCGCCACTGGCCGGCTCCGCATAGCCGCCGTCCCCCCCGTCGGCCACTCCGCTCCAGGCCCGCGTGTAGAGCGGAGCGCCGAGCACGATCTTGCGGGGCGCGACACCGGCGTTGAGGTAGGCCTGGACGGCGGTCTTGATGTCGTAGCCGACGGAATCCCTCGTGAAGGCCGACTGATGGCCGGTCGTGCTCTCCCAGGTGCCGTGAAAGTCGTACGACATCAGGTTGAAGAAATCGACCGCCGGAGCCAGTCCGGCGAGGTTGAACCTGGCGATCTTCTCGATCCCTGCGGGTGAGGCGACGGAGATCTCGTATCGCCGCCCGAGCCGTGATCCGAGGGCGTCGATCTTGGACCGCACGAGTTGGAGCAGCAGGGCGTAGTTGGCTCCGTCGCTCGGGCTCGCCGAGTTGCCCGACTCGCCACCTCCGCCCGGATACTCCCAGTCGAAGTCGATGCCGTCGAACATCCGGTAGGTGTCGAGGAATTGCGCCAGCGACGCGGCGAAGGTCTCACGACCGGCCGCCGTGGCCACGACGGTGCTGAAGTGGTCGGAGAGCGTCCAGCCGCCGACCGCGATGCTGACCTTGAGGTGGGGATACTTCGCCTTGAGCTGCGCGAGCTGGTTGAAGTTGCCCCACACCGTCTGGGTCGAGCGCGGATCGCTTGGCGGGTAGTACCACTGGTCGGCCTCGCCCGACGCCGTCTGGTCGGCGGGGAAACGCTTCTTGATGGCCGCATAGCTGTCGAACAGCGCCACCTCCCCGCTGCTGGTCAGATTGAGGAACGAGTAGATCAGGTGCGTGAGCCGCTCGGCGGGGACGTCGGCAACCTGGAAGTTGCGGCCGTAGATTCCCCACTCGGCGAAGTAGCCGGCGAGAATCTTGTCGGTCGCGGCGATCGGCAGGGTCGCACCCACGTCGTTCGCGTAGCGGCCGCCGTTGTACAGACCCTCGGAGACAAACTCGGCGATGTCGAGCACGTCGACCATGCCGTCGCCATTGAAGTCACCCTCCTGCCATGTGGCGGATCGCTCCGCGTTGTACTTGGCCCCCGAGATGATCTCGGCGACGTCGAGCACGTCGACCGTCCAGTCGAGATTCGCGTCTCCGGCGCGGGCTGCAGGATTCGGCTTCGGAGATGGAGTGGGACTGGGTGTCGGAGTCGGAGTCGGTGTGGGGGTCGGAGTCGGAGTCGGTGTGGGGGTCGGAGTCGGGGGCTGCACGGTGCCGCCCCCCGAGATCACGCCGGCGATGAAGGCGGCGGCGCCGGAATCCTTGCAGGTGACGTTGGCCGTGGTCAGCCTCGCCAGCGGGATGCCGACGAGCGTGTACGACTGCTGCATCGCCGGGATCGCGAGCACGGCGCTGCCCTGCTCCTCGGTCAGCCGCAGCTCGCTCGCCGAAAACCAGTCGAGCGCCAGCACGTCGGTGGCCGGATCGAAGTCGCCGAACATCCGCTTCTCGTTCCAGGCCCACGTGACCACCACGATGCCATTGGCCGGCATCGCCTCGCTGCCGGCGGGCAGGGCTCCGTGGTCGTGCATGCAGCCCTCCATGCCGCAGACGTCACAGCAGCCGTCTCCATGGTCCTGGCCTCCGCCGTCGATCGGCGTCGTTCCGCCGCCGGTCGATCCCGGACGGGTCTGCCAGCCGTCGGTCACCTGGCCCGCCGGGGCCTCGGGCGTGAGCAGCGCCTCCCGACTCACCAGCGCCACCTGGTCAGCCGTGAACCCGAATGGCACCTCCAGCTGGTCTTCCACCACCTGGTCGTGGTGAAACTCGATGTTGCCGGGCACCAGGCTCGCCTTGGTCACGCCCACGAGCAGCACGCTCTGCTTCGTCGGCTCGACCGACAGCAGCAGCCCTTCGGCCGTATCGACGACCGAGAGCCGCTCGCGGGTGCCGAAGTACAGGAAACTGAGCTTGTTCACCGCCGGGTCGAACCCGACGACCTTCTCCTGAAGGCCATACTCGTGCGACCGCACGTAGACGGTGCCGGCGAGCCGCGGGCCGACGCCCTTCTCCCACGACAACGCACCGCCGATGTCCTGCCGCAGATGCTCGTTGACGACCACGCCCAACGACTGGGCCGACATCGCACCGAAGCCCACCCCCTTGATCACCTGATACTACGGAGACCACGCCCACGGATTGACGATCGCCGGCTCACCGGCCTCCGTCTTCGCCACGATCAGGTTGTGCACGGAGACGTCGCCGAAGTCGAGTCGATCGACGGCAGGATTGAAGCCGACGATGTCGGCTGCGGCGGGACTGACCGGCACGACGGCCATCATGGACCGGCGCTCGAGCGACTCCGGCGAGAAGCTCGTGTGCCGTGCGGCACGATGCCGCGATGCGTGGCGGGCCCTGGCCCGACGGATCTGACGAGTGACGCGACCGACGAATCCGATCGCTGAGAACGACGTGTCGTCCATGATGAACCTCCACGTGATGCGGACAAGACTCGGCGCGACGGGCAACGGGCTCGCCCCGCTTCGCACCACCAATCCATGCGGAGGTCACGGGCCGATGATCCACATGGCCGGAAAAAATTTTTTCCTGTGCTGCGGCGTGGTAACGCCGACCGGAACGGCGGCCGGCGAATTCCGGCGAAAGCACTCGTCTTCTCCGCGGCAGTTCATCGACCGTTCATCGGCCGCTCACGCCGGGTTCATCCGGCTGATGCAGCCCCAAGGCGATCCGCCGGGGGACACTTGGAACCTCATCCGCGTCACACGTGAGCCTCGGGCGTTCGCGAGGCTCGGGGCTGCCCTTCGCTGCAGCCTCGTTCCTGAGGGTCATGGCACCCGGGAGCAGCCGGCCGGCGGAGCGTCCAGCGGCAGCCGGACCTCGAAGGTGGCTCCCCCGCCGGGTGTGTCGCGGTAGTCGATCGTGCCGCCATGCTGCTCGACGATGCCCTTGCAGATCGCCAGCCCCAGGCCATGACCCCCGGCCGAGGACGTGCCCCGGAAATGCCTGCTGAACAGCAGCGACAGGTCGGCCGCCGCGATGCCCGGACCCCGATCGACGACGGCGACGACGCATCGGCCCGCGGCGACGGAGTTCCCGATCGTCACGCGATCACCGCGGGGACTGTGCTGGATCGCGTTGGCGAGCAGGTTGACAAACACCTCCTCGAGCGGCTGGCTGCCGCCCCGGACGACGGCCGACGTCGCGGCCACGTCGACGGCGACGCCCCGGTCGGCGGCGATCGCAGACACCCGGTCAGCCGCGGTGCAGACGATCGGCTCCACGTCGATGGGCTCGAGATCGGCCGGCTCGATCGCCTGGGACCGGGCGTACGTCAGCAGGGACTCGCAGAGTTGCTGAATCCGCTCGGCCTGGCCGTGCACGTCGGCGACCGTCGCTTCCAGCTCGTCGCGGGACCTGGGCTGCTGCATCGACACGTCGGTCTCCAGCATGATCGCGTGCACCGGATTGAGCACTTGGTGGGCGACGTCGGCATTGAGCCGTGATTGGCTGACGCGAACCGCGTCGAGGCGGTCGAGCATCCCGTTGATGGTCATCGCCGTGTCCGCCTCCTCGACGTCGATGCCCTGGACGTCGATCCGCTCCTCGAAGCGCCCGGCCCGGATCCGCCGAGCCGTGTCGGTGATCCTGCCGAGGGGGCCCAGCAGCCTCGACACGAGCAGCCAGGCGACCGCCAGCGTCGGCACCAGCACGGCGACGAGCGTGGCGGCCTCGAACACCAGCGTCTGCCGCGCCGCCTTGACGACGGCGTCGAGCGGCGTGCCCACCAGCAGGATGGTGCCGTCTGCCGCGGCGGTCGCCGCCAGCCGCGCCGATCGATCCGGCGCGTCCCAGATCTTGTCGACGCGGGTGGCCGTGGTCGGATCCCAGTCCAGACCCGCGGGCAGGTCGGAGGTGGCGACCACCGCGCCATCAAGTCGCCAGGCGCCGTCGAACCACGGAAACGACGGGACGTTCGGGTCGGCACGGCTCTCCGCCGGCATCACCAGCCGGAGCACCGCCGACGGCTTCCGGTCGGTCGCGTCGCGGACGTCGGGCAGGACCGCGTTGCCGAGCCCCAGGCCGGGGGCGGTGAGGGTCTGCGGCGCGTAGCGGTGCTGGGTCTTCAGGTCGGCGAGTCGGGACCAGAGCTGGTCGTCGACGTCGCGGGCCAGCAGATCCATGACCAGCAGGTAGTGCACGCAGCGGTTGGCGACCGCGGTGACGATGAAAAACAGCCCGAACCAGATCGCGAACCGCCAGCGCAGCGAGCGGATCAGTGGCCTAGCAGGCCGTGGAAAAACGGTTCTTCCGGGAATTTCGTGGCAGGGGGGCCTGGATCCCGGAAAATCGTCGGTTTTACTCCCGGGAACGTGCTGGTCCCGGCCCCCGCGGCGCCCCCTCTCCTCCAAGCTGGGCCCAAAAGCCCGA
>VGYR01000300.1 GCA_016872925.1 Planctomycetota bacterium | reverse complement strand
TTTGGCCTTCAAAGCATCTTGACCGCCCTGCCGCCGAGCGCTTACCCACTTTGACACCGCCGACTGGGTCACGCCCAACTCGGCAGCCACCTGGCTCTGGGACTTCCCAGAGTCCAGCAACTCCATGGCTTTCAGCCTGCGCGTTTCCGCGTCTTTTCGTTTTCCGCTGTATGGCATGCATGGGGTATCGGCCACCCGGCCCATCGGCCATGAATCTTTTTTTCAAGCGTCAATAGCCCGAATTACCGAGACTGCCTGGCGCAAATCTCGTGCCGAACAGGAGTGCTTCGGGCCTTCTTTCCCGCCGGCTTTTTTCGTTTGCATCCGGAGCCTCCGGGCCCGGGCATTCACGATGAACCACATTGCCTCGGAACGGCTCGCCCGCACGGTGGCCCACGTCGCCGGCAGCTTCGAGCACGTGCTGCTCGGCCGCTCCCCCACCAGCGTCAGCGTGGTGGCGGACCGCAACTGGATGGTGATCCACCTCCACGGGCCGTTTTCCGCGACGGAGCGGATGCTGGCCGTGGACGACGAGGGGGCCCGGCGCGTGCGGGACTTCCATCACTACCTCTTCGATCACACGCTCGACGCGCTGCTGCGGCGGGTGCGGCGGGCGACGGGTGTCGAGTTTCCCGGCGCCATCGCCCACGTCGACACGCAGACGGGCAGCGTGCTCAAGACTCTGACGACGCGGCCGGAGGTCGATCTGTTCCTGCTCGGTCCGGGGCTGCCCGATTTCGGCGTCCCGGTGAACGACCACCTCCACGCCACGGCCATGACTTACGCGGACGGCGCCGGTGCCGCCCGCAGCGGGTGAGGGACGATTTTCCCCGGAGGGATCCGGCAACCACGAAGAAGGTGACCCATGCTGGTGCTGACGCGGAAAAATCGCGAGAGCGTCGTGATCGGCCGATCCGACGAGATGCAGATCGTGCTGGAAATCACGGTGCTGGAGATCGAGGGCGGCAGGGTCCGCCTCGGTTTCGAGGCCGACACCCGGATGCCGATCCATCGCCGGGAGGTCTGGGACCGGATCTGCAACGGCAATGGCAACGGGGCGGCGAACCAGCCCGTGGTGTCGGCGGCCGTCGGGGAGGTGCGTCGTCGGGCGGAAGCATGACCATGGCCACCATCACCAAGTCTCAAGGTGAGATCGAGGCGGCCGTCTGCGACGGCATCGCCCGGTTCCAGCAGGAGTTTCTGGGCCGGGGGTCGCGGGACATCCACGCCCACCTGGTCGGGCCGCTCGTGGTGGTTCGGCTCCAGGGCGTGCTCACGCCCGCCGAGCGACGGCTGATGGCGACCAGCCCGAACGGCGACGGCGAGGCGACGGCGGGCTCCGATCCCGGCAACGGGCGGGCCCTGCTCAAGCAGGTGAGGAACCACATGCTCGTCTCCGGCCGGACGCGGCTCCGCGAGATCGTCGAGGAAGCCACCGGCGTGCCGCTCGTGAGCGTGCATCACGACATCTCCACGCTGACGGGCGAGGAAGTGATCGTGTTCTCGCGCGGGGAGCCGCCCCCGTGCCGGGCGAAGCGGAAGATCCAGGCCTGATTCGGGCCCGGTGCGGCGCCCCGGTGCGGCTCGCCGGGAGCCCGCCGGGGGACGCGTGCAGGGGGGTGCGGCCGTCTGTTAGCATTCCCGCGATCCCGAAAACCAGCCTGGACTCGCCCCGCGTGACCCCCCCGAAAGCCTCGCTGCCCCGCGGCGTCACGGTGCTGCTGGTCGACGATCAGCCGATCATCGGCGAGGCGGTTCGCCGGATGCTGGCGGGCGAGGACGGGATCTCCTTCCACTACTGCCGCGAAGCCACGGGGGCCCTGGCCATGGCGGCCCAGGTGCGGCCCACGGTCATCCTCCAGGATCTGGTCATGCCGGATCTGGACGGACTGACGCTCGTCAGGCAGTTCCGGGCCGACGACCGGTTTCACGACGTGCCGATCATCGTCCTCTCCACGAAGGAGGAGCCGGCCGTCAAGGCGGAGGCCTTCGCGATCGGGGCCAATGACTACCTCGTGAAGCTGCCCGACCGGCTGGAGTTGCTCGCCCGGGTGCGGTACCACTCCCGGGGGTACGTGGCCCTGCTCGAGCGGAACGACGCCTTCGCGGCCCTGGAGGCCAGCCGCCAGGTGCTGGCCAACGACCTGGCGACCGCGGCGGGCTACGTGCGGTCGCTCCTGCCGCCCCCTGCCGAGTCCGGCGGGGTGCGCGCGGATTGGCGGTTCATCCCCTCGGCCTCGCTCGGGGGAGACGCCTTCGGCTACCACGACCTCGACCCCGATCACTTCGCCGTCTACCTGCTCGACGTCTGCGGGCACGGCGTCGGCGCGGCCCTGCTCTCGGTCTCGGCCCTGAACGCGATCCGCAGCGAGACCCTGCCGCACACCGACTTTCACGATCCCGGCGCCGTGCTGGCGGCCCTCAACCGGGCCTTTCCCATGGAGCGGCAGAACGACATGTTCTTTACCGCCTGGTACGGCGTGTTCCAGCGCAGCCGGCGGATGCTCCGCTGGGCCGGAGGCGGCCACCCGCCCGCCCTGCTCGTTTCCGGGGGGGCCGCGCCGCGGCTGCTGGACTCGGAGGGGCCGTTGATCGGGGCGGTCGATGGGCTGGAGTTCGTCTCCGGGGAAGTGGCGGTCTCGCCGGATTCGCGGCTGTTCGTCTACAGCGACGGCGCTTTCGAGATCGGGCTTCCCGACGGCACGATGTGGCCGTTCGGCCAGTTCGTCGCCATGCTCTCGGCCCTGCCGGCCGCCCCGGAGAGCCCCATCGACGCCCTGGTCAAGCACGTCCGGGCGCTCTCGCGGCAGGATGATTTCAACGACGATTTTTCGATGGTCGAGCTGGCGTTCTCCTGACCGCGCCGCGGCCCCCACGAGTGGGCGAAAGCCCTGGAAAAAGGCCCTGCAGGCCGTCCGGCCCGGCCGTCTTGCAGGCGGGAATCGAATCCGTACACTTCAACGTTTCGCGGTTCCGACCGGCCGCTAGCGTAGCTCAATTGGCAGAGCAGCTGATTTGTAATCAGCAGGTTGCGGGTTCAACTCCCGCCGCTAGCTCAGCTCGACGGCGTTCGCGGCTCGACCGGTCGAAGGCGTCTGGCAGGGCGGTGGCGTGAGCCATCCCGGTCGGCCGGCGCCTCGGCGGCACAGCTGGTCGCCGGGATCGCGCGGAAGACGTCGATCAGTCGACGGTCCGGAAAGACGATCCGCCCAGCATTCACGACACATCATCAACGACGAGACACGCACGCGAACGGAGGAGTTCACCGTACACCACAGGGGAGTTTCCCGAGCGGTCAAAGGGGTCAGACTGTAAATCTGATGGCTTCTGCCTTCGCAGGTTCGAATCCTGCACTCCCCAGTCTCATCCCCCGATCGCCGGAACGTCCCTCGAGGATGGCAGCCGAGCGGGCGAGACGCACGCGGGTGTAGCTCAATGGTAGAGCAATAGCCTTCCAAGCTAAAGACGAGGGTTCGATTCCCTTCACCCGCTTCGGCCCGACTCCCATCCGCTCGTGACGACTCCGCAACGCATCCCCGATACCCGACCCGACTTTTCGAGACACCATGACCGCGGCCGCCACACCCACACGCTGCTGTAGCTCAGTTGGTAGAGCACGTCCTTGGTAAGGACGAGGTCATGGGTTCAAGTCCCATCAGCAGCTTTCGTTCGTTCGTACCCCTGACCCCAACCCTTCACCACCAGTAGAGGAGCCCCCCGGGAGAAAAGATGGCAAAGGACACGTTCACGAGGACCAAGCCGCACGTCAACGTCGGCACGATCGGTCACATCGACCACGGCAAGACCACCCTCACCGGCGCATTGGTCGCCGTCCAGGCGGCCAAGAACCTGGCCGTGGCCAAGAGCTACGCCGACATCGCCAAGGGGGGCACCGTCCGTGACGAGACGAAGACGGTGACCATCGCGGTCAGCCACGTCGAGTACGAGACCGACAAGCGGCACTACGCCCACATCGACTGCCCGGGCCACGCCGACTTCATCAAGAACATGATCACCGGGGCCGCCCAGATGGACGGCGCGATCCTGGTGGTGAGCGCGGCGGACGGCCCGATGCCGCAGACGCGGGAGCACATCCTGCTGGCCAAGCAGGTCGGCGTGCCCGCGCTGGTCGTGTTCCTCAACAAGGTCGACCTCGTCGACGACCCGGAGCTCCTCGACCTCGTCGAGATGGAGATCCGCGAGCTGCTGACGAAGTACGGCTTCCCCGGCGACGAGGTGCCGATCATCCGTGGGGCGGGCAAGCCGGCCTACGACAAGCCGGCGGATCCTGCCGCCAGCAAGTGCATCGGCGACCTGCTCGACGCGGTCGACAGCTACATCCCCGAGCCCGTCCGCGAGCTCGACAAGCCCTTCCTGATGGCGATCGAGGACGTGTTCTCGATCGAAGGCCGTGGCACGGTGGCCACGGGCCGCATCGAGCGGGGCGAGATCAAGGTCGGCGACGAAGTCGAGATCATCGGCCTCAAGGACAAGGCCGAGAAGACGACGGTCACCGGTGTCGAGATGTTCAAGAAGCTGCTCGACAAGGGGCAGGCCGGCGACAACGTCGGCTGCCTCCTCCGGGGCATCGCCCGCGAGGGCATCGAGCGCGGCCAGGTGCTTGCGAAGCCAGGCTCGATCAAGCCCCACAAGAAGTTCGAGTGCGAGGTCTACGTGCTGTCGAAGGAGGAGGGGGGCCGTCACACGCCGTTCTTTGCCGGCTACCGCCCGCAGTTCTACTTCCGCACGACCGACGTGACCGGCTCGACGAAGCTGCTTGGCGGCGTCGAGATGTGCTCGCCGGGCGACAACGTGAAGATGGAGGTCGAGCTGATGGTGCCGATCGCCATGGACGACGGTGTCCGCTTCGCCATCCGCGAAGGCGGCAAGACCGTCGGTTCGGGCGTCGTCACGAAGATCTTGGATTGACATCGAGGGGAGGGGGTCCGGCGCGGACCCCCTCCTTCTCCACAGGGGCGTAGCTCAACTGGCAGAGCGCTGGTCTCCAAAACCAGAGGTTGCGAGTTCGATCCCCGCCGCCCCTGCTGGCAGGTTCGCCGTGCGGGCGACGGTGTGGCGGGGTCGGCCCCCGCCGGAGTGGTGGGTGCCGGAGGTTCGGACGGGATCGGCAGGGATCGACAGGGTAAGCGGCCAGACAGGGTAAGCGGCCAGACAGGGTAAGCGGCCAGACAGGGTAAGCGGCCAGACAGGGTAAGCGGCCAGACAGGGTAAGCGGCCAGACAGGGTAAGCGGCAC
>VGYR01000299.1 GCA_016872925.1 Planctomycetota bacterium | reverse complement strand
TCCAACCCGCGGCGCCCCCCGCCCCCAGTAGCGCGGGTTTTCAACCCGCGGCCCCCGCTCGGCACGGGTTGGAAAACCCGTGCTCCTTCCGGACACGCCGGTCCGCACACCGTAGCGCGGGTTTCCAACCCGCGGCGCACCCCGCCCCCAGTAGCGCGGGTTTTCAACCCGCGGCCCCTGCCCGGCACGGGTTAAAAAAACCCGTGCTACTTTTCAGGCTTCGGCCCGAGCGTGATCGACGCCGAGTTGATGCAATACCGCAGCCCCGTCGGGGGCGGGCCGTCGGGAAACACGTGGCCGAGATGGGCGCCACAGCGGCGGCAGGTCACTTCGGTGCGGACGCCAAATCCGGGCAGCCCCGCCAGCGAGCGGTCCTCGTGCTCCGCGACCGCCTGCCCCTTCCGGCCGTCGATCGGCGCCGAAAAGCTCGGCCAGCCGCAGCCGCTGTGAAACTTCTCCCCCGACGCGAACAGCGGCTCGCCGCAGCAGATGCAGCGGTAGGTGCCCGGCGTCTCGGTGTCGGTGTACTTGCCGGTGAAGGCCCGCTCCGTCGCCTTCTTTCGGGTCACCTCGTACTGCAGCCGCGTGAGCCGCTTCTGCCACTCGGCCTCGTTGGCGGGGAGCTGGTCGTCGGGCACCCGCCCGGCGAGCGCGGGATTGGCGGTGGGCGTGTCTTCATTCGGAAAGGGGCTGGGCATGGGCTGAGTTCTCTGGGGAACCGGTTGCGGGGACTCGGCGGCGACCACCGGCACCGCGGCGGCGATCACGCTCAGAAAGAGGACGTGGATGCGGGTCATGGCTGGCTCCCGAGGCCGTCACTTGCTCGGCGACGTCGCCGAGGTCTGCGGCACGTACGGATGGTTCCGCTTCCGCAGCACCTCCGCCTTGACGATTTTATCCGGCTGGACGCCCGAGACCGGACGCCCCTGGTCGTCGGACGTCCTGGCGAGCTTGGGGAGCACGTCGAAGCCGTCGATCACGCGGCCGAACACCGTGTGCTTCCCGTCGAGGTGCTCGGTGGGGCGGAAGGTGAGAAAAAACTGCGAGCCCCCCGTGTCGGCGCCGGCGTGGGCCATGGAGAGCGTGCCCCGAAAGTGCCTGCGGGCGTCGGGCCGGTCGACCTCGCAGGCGATCGTGTAGCCCGGCCCGCCGCTGCCCTTGCCGGTCGGATCGCCCCCCTGGGCCATGAAGCCGCCGATCACGCGGTGGAACGGCGTGCCGTCGTAGTAGCCCTTCTCCACCAGGCTGACGAAGTTGGCCACCGTGTTGGGGGCCTCGTTCTCGAAGAGTTCCACCACGACGTCGCCGACGCTCGTCGAGAGCCTCACCCGCGGCAGGTCGTCGGCTTCGGCTTCCGCCTTGCGGACCGCCATCTCCGCCTCCACGTTGGGTCGGCCCCGGGCCAGGGCAGCCTCGAGCTCCGCCACCTGCTTGCCCCCGGCCCCGGCCGCCTTCGCCTTCTCGAGCCAGGCAGCCGCCTCGTCGAGCCTCGACGTGGTCAGCGCCGCGACCGTGGCCGCCATGAGCGTGTCGGCACCCGCGACCCCGGCGGCATCGAGCGTGGCGGCTTTTTCGAGGGCCACTTCGGGCGCGTCGGCCTTCATCGCCCCGGCCACCGCCGCCCCGCTGATCTGGCGGGCTTCGGTCGCCGACGGGTCGACGATCGCCAGCGCGATGGCGGCCTCCTCGAGCCGGTTCCCGGCGGCTTGGGCCCGCGTCGCCACGTCGCCGTACGTGGCCTCGATGGCGGCCTTGTCGGCATCGGGCAGGTGATACCGCGACTGGAGCACGCTCATCTCCGCGAACAGTGTTCGCAACTCAGCCGAGGCCTTGTCGAACGCGGCCTTGGCGGCCGCCTTGTCGGGCGTCGGCTCCACCGCCGGCAGCGGTCGCGGTCCGGCCACCACGACGAGCAGGGCCATCGCGAACAGCCTTGTTCTTGCGTGCATTCCAAGCGCCTCCCGGGGAATCGCAGTACCATAGCATCTGCCGCGTCGCCCCCGCCCTTCCCCGCTCCGTGAACCCCGCCATGCCCCGCCGCCCGCGGCCGACGCGTCCTCCGGCCGGACGGCGGCACGCCCCGGGCTCGCCCACCGACACCGACGCCGCCTCGGCCCCGCGGATCGTGGGGGGCAGCCTGCGTGGCCGCCGGCTGCCGCACCTGCCGGGCGGCGTCACGCGGCCGATGAAGGACCGCGTCCGCGAGACGCTCTTCGACCTGCTCGGCACGTCGGTCCGCGGGGCCGTCGCCCTCGACCTGTTCGCCGGCACCGGGGCACTCGGTTTCGAGGCGCTCAGCCGCGGGGCCGACCGTGCCATCTTCGCGGAGCGTCACTTCCCCACCGCGGAGCTGCTGCGGCAGACGGCGAGGTCGCTGGGCGTGGAGGATCGCTGCGAGATTCGCCCGGGTGACGTGCTCCTCTGGCCCAAGCGGATGCCCGATCTGCCCGCTGCCGCGCCATGGCTGGTGTTCGTCTCACCCCCGTGGGCGATGTTCGCGGAGGGGCATGAGCGGCATCGAGACCTGCTCGCCCTCGTCGCTGCGATCCAGAGAGCAGCCCCGGCCGGGAGCACGCTCGTGGTCGAGGCCGACACGGCGTTCGACCCGGCCCACCTCCCCGACGCGGCCGGATGGGAGTCCCGCGCGGTGCCGCCGGCCGTGCTGCACATCCTGCGGCCACGGCCGGGGCGCGTACCGGAACCGCCGGCGTCTGGTATCTTTGCAAGTTAAGGAAGGCGGGGTCCCTGCCTGGCAAAACCTGGCGAAGCATGCCGATGGACGTCGTCAACCAGCGGGAAGCGGTGCCGTTCACCACGGTCGATGGATCGACGATCCGCGAACTCATGGCCCACCGCAACTCGGCGATCCGCAACCAGAGCCTGGCGGAGGCCCGTCTCGCTCCGGGCTGTGCGACGATCCCGCACCATCACGCGGTGACCGAGGAGATCTACTACATCCTTTCGGGAGCAGCGGAGATGACCCTCGGCCGCGAATCCCGGCACGTGAGTCCCGGCGACGCGATCGCGATCCCGCCCGGCATCCGCCACACGATCCGCAACACCGGGCCGGACGAACTCGTCTTCCTGTGCACCTGCGCCCCCGGCTACGAGCACGGCGACACCTTCCTCGAAGATGCGGGAGCCCCGGCCACTCTTCGCCCCGCGGCCTCCGCCTGACCTCGCCCCTCCCGCCAGCCCCCGCCCGCCACCCGACCGCCATGGCAGACGCCTTCACCAAACTGCTGGTCTCCGAGGGCCTCGTGTCCGCCGAGCAACTCGCGGAGGCGATGCGGATCGCCGGGTCGTCGGGCAAGAAGGTGCAGGACGAGGTGGTTCGCCTCGGCTACGCGCCGGCCGAGAAGGTGATGAAGGCCCTGGCCAGGGCCAATCGCCTGAAGTTCGTGAACCTCGCCGACATCGCCGTGCCGGATGAAATCATCCAGCTCCTGCCCGAGAGCGTGGCCCGCGAAAACACGATCTTCCCGCTCGCCGAGTCGGGCAGCGTGCTGCGGATCGCCACCTGCGACCCGTCCGACATGGACGCCCAGGAGAAGCTGCGGTTCATCCTCAACCGCGAGATCGAGATGACGCTCGCGGTCCGCGAGCAGATCGTGGAGGCGATCAACCGCCACTACGGCCTCTCCGACGGCGAGAGCGCCGACTCCATGCTCCAGGAGTTCACCGACACCGCCATCGACTTCACCGAAACGGCGGTCGAGCAGCAGGCCGCCGCGGCCCAGGAAGACAACTCCGACGCCCCGGTCGTCAAGCTCGTCAACCTGATCATCACCGAGGCGGTGCAGCTGCGGGCCAGCGACATCCACATCGAGCCCTTCGAGGATCGGATCCGGATCCGCTACCGGATCGACGGCCGGCTCGTGGAGCGCGACAACCCGCCACGGCGGCTCCTGGGGGCGATGCTCTCCCGCATCAAGATCCTCTCGAAGCTCGACATCGCCGAGCGCCGCCGGCCGCAGGACGGCCGCATCAAGCTCACGGCCGACGGCAAGGACTACGACCTCCGCGTCAGCGTGCTGCCCACCAACCACGGCCAATCGGTCGTGATGCGGATCCTCGACAAGGACAACATCCGCGTCGGCATCCGGCAGCTCGGCCTCTCGGAAAACGACTTCCGGCAGTTCAAGAACCTGATCCGCCGGCCCAACGGGATCATCCTGGTGACCGGCCCCACCGGGTCGGGCAAGACGACCACGCTCTACGCCTCGCTCAACGAGCTCAACCGCCCCGACACGAAGATCATCACGGCCGAGGATCCGGTCGAGTACTACCTCGCCGGCATCAATCAGGTGGAGATCAAACACCAGATCGGCCTCGACTTCGCCCGCGTCATCCGGGCCATGCTCCGCCAGGCTCCCAACGTGATCCTGGTGGGGGAGATGCGCGACACGGAGACGGCCCAGATGGGCATCCAGGCGTCGCTCACGGGCCACCTCGTGTTCAGCACGCTGCACACCAACGACGCCCCGAGCGCCGTCACCCGGATGATCGACATGGGAGTGCCGGCCTATCTCGTGGCCTCCAGCGTGATCGCCGTGCTCGCCCAGCGGCTCGTCCGCGTGAACTGTCCGAAGTGCAAGCAGCCCTTCCAGCCCCTCGACTCCCAGATCGAGACGGCCGGCATCACTCCCGAGATGCTCCAGGGAGCCACGTTCATGAAGGGCCGCGGTTGTGCCAACTGCCAGAAGTCGGGCTACAAGGGCCGCCTCGGCATCTTCGAACTGATGGTGATGACCAACCGGATCCGGGAACTCTCCTTCCAGGGGGCGGCCACCCAGGACATCCGCCGGGCGGCGGTGAGCCAGGGGATGCAGGTGATGTTCCAAGACGGCATCCAGAAGGCCCTCCGCGGAATCACGACGCTCGACGAGGTTTTCCGCGTCGCGAAGAAGGCCGAGTAGGCCGCGCCCGACCGGGTGCTGCCGCACCGCTTCCGCGGCTACGCCTCTGGTTCCTCCTCGGTGGCCCCTCTCGCGGAAGCGATGGGGACCGCCGCGAAAACCGGCCCGGCGGCACTCCTGTTCGGCACGGGCCGTGCTGTCGGCTGATTCTGGGTTCCGGGGCGGTGGTCTCGCTGTGGCCCTTTCCTCCGGGGAGGAGCCGGGGAAGGCCAAGGAAAGCGAGGTGAGGGTGTCTCAAGTCTATGAGCGGCGTTAACCGCGCAGCAGCGAACCCCGCGGCACCCTCGAGCGCGCGGAGCGATTACACAGGCTATGGGAGTGACTCGATATGGCGTTCCAGTTCTTCGAGGCTCGCCCATCCCGAGAGGAAGAAGCAGACCA
>VGYR01000298.1 GCA_016872925.1 Planctomycetota bacterium | reverse complement strand
CACTTCCCAGGCGGCTCAAGCGGCTCGACAGCCCCGTGCAAATGGAGTGAAGACTTTGACCCCGAATTCGCGTGAATCCCGGGCTTTACGCTCACGGGTGCGTAACTTGGGGTAGGATCGCGGCTTGACGTTCGATTCCAGTCGCAGCCCCACATTGGGAAGCAACACGCCGCGCAAGGGAGTGCGCCATGGCCATGCTGGCCCGTCGAGCAACCCTCTGCCTTGCGATCGCGTGCTGTGTCAGCGCGGCGACCGCCGCCGACTGGCCCTGCTTCCGCGGTCCCGGCTCGCGGGGCGTGGCGGCCGACGATCCGCGACTGCCCGAGCGCTGGAGCGACACGACGAACGTCCGCTGGAAGGTGGATCTCGACGGCCGCGGCTGGGCGTCGCCCATCGTCGTGGGCGACCGCGTGATCCTCACGACCGCGATCCCACCGGCAGCGCCCGAGGACGCGAAGAAGGGGCTCTACTTCGGCGGCGAGCGGCCCGACGTGCCCGAGGGCGAGGTCCGCTGGGTGGTCACGTGCCTCGACGCGGCGACCGGCATGACCCGCTGGGAAACGGTGATCGCCCGCGGACCGCCCCCCGGCCCGATCCACGTGAAGAACAGCTACGCCTCGGAGACGCCGCTCACCGACGGCGAGCGGATCTATGCCGCCTTCGCTGGGGTGGGCATCGTGTGCCTCGACATGGAGGGGAATCGTGTCTGGGAGCACCGCTGGCGGCCGCGGGCGATGCGAAGCGGCTGGGGGCCGGCGGCGTCGCCCGTGCTCCATGCCGGACGGCTCTATGTCGTGAACGACAACGAAGACGACTCGTTCGTGGCGGCGCTCGATGCCCGCACAGGCCGCGAGCTCTGGCGACAGGCCCGCGACGAGAAGAGCAACTGGGCGACGCCCTTCGTCTGGCAGAGCGGCCTGCGCGCGGAGCTCGTCACGCCCGGCACCGGCAAGACAAGGTCCTACTCCCTCGACGGCATGCTCCTCTGGGAACTCGCCGGCGGCTCGGCGATCACGATCGCCACGCCCTACGCGGCCCACGGCCTGCTCTACGTGAGCTCGGGCTTCGTGCTCGACCGCACGCGGCCGATCTGGGCGATCCGCCCCGGCGGGGCCGGCGACCTCACACTGCCCGACGGCATCGACTCGAGCCCGGCGATCGCCTGGTGCCGCCGCGACGCGGCTCCCTACAACCCGACGACGCTCGTCTACGGCGACGAGCTCTACGTGCTCGCCGATCGCGGCCTGATGGCCTGCTACGACGCCCGCACCGGCACGCAGCACTACCGCAAGGAGCGGCTGCCGGAAGGGCGGGCATTCACGGCGTCACCCTGGGCCTACGGCGGCCACGTGTTCTGCGCGAACGAATACGGCGAGACCTTCGTGGTGCAGGCGGGCCCGACCTTCAAGCTCCTCCACACGAACCTGCTCGCCGACGACGACATGGTGATGGCGAGCCCGGCGATCGCCGACGCTCGCCTGTTCCTCCGCACCGACCGCAGGCTCTACTGCCTCGAGCAGGAACCCACCACGTGGTCGCCGCGCCGCTGAGCGTGTCGAGGCCGCCGTTCGTCGGCACATGGCACATGGCATGGGGAACGTGGCGTCCTGGTCGCTCAACCGGCACCCGACGGAGCCGTCGGTTCGGATTTCCCGCAAACCGCACCACGCGGCGAGTCGTCGCCGACTCAGCGCCGGCGGCCGTCGCGGCGGGCCTGGGCCCGCTTCGTGGAGGCCAGCGCATTGCCGGCCCGTCGCGTGGTGGCGCCGTCGAACCGCAGCCGGGCGACTCCGGCCGACGCCTTCGCCGACCGCTGCTTCGCCGGATCGAAGGCCAGGCCCTTCTGCACGACGGCCGCCCGCGGCGCCACCGGCTTCTTCCGCTTCTTGCTCAGGGCGGGCTTCACCACCGCAGCCGCACCCAGCAGCGCCGCGACGGCCGGCACGATCTTGGCCGCGGGCTTCGCCGCCGCCTTGGCCGGCACCTTCTTCGCGCCGACCTTCCGCCCGCGATTGAGTTCCGCGGCCGCCGCCTTCAGGTCACTGCGGACGCTCGCGCGGTTCCCGCGGGCCGCCCGCTTCCTGCCCGTCTTCGACGGCTTCGTGGCCGCGGTGAACCGCTGCGCCTGCCGATTGACGACCGGCCGCACCCCCTCGGCGAACTCGGCCAGCCGGGCCTCGAGCCGCTTGACGGCGCCGTCGAACACGTCGTGCTTCGCCCGCGTCCGCTGGTTGGCGGCCGATCCGGCCCGCGGTGACCGCTTGGTGGACCGCGACTGGTCCGCCTGGAGGTCGCGCCATGTGTCCCGCAGGGCCCGGGCCCGCTTCATCGCCGCCTCGACCTGCTCCTTCGTCGCCTTGGCGATGGCGGCGCCCATGCTCGACTGGAGGACCTGCCGCTCCGCCGAGGTGAGGAGCGAGCGAACCTGGTCGAGCGGGGAGGCGGTCGGACGGGTCTTGGCCATTGCGGAGGTACCTCGGGGGATGCGGTCGAAACGCATGCGGCGGAAGTGCCACACACCAGTGGCAGAAGGATACGCGGCCGTCGTCGGCCGCGTCAAAGCAGCCGGCGTCAATCGAAGATCGGAAAGAACGTCCCGAACGCGCCTTCGCAGAACGCGCCCGCGTCGTTGAACCGCCGGTGCCGGTCGAGCGCGGTGATCGCCCGCATCTGGGGGTCGTCGAGCGCGAAATCGACCGCCGCCAGGTTCTCCACCAGCCGCTCGGACCGGACGGTCTTGGGGATCACCGCCGGTCCCCGCTGGATGCCCCAGCGGAGCACCACCTGGGCCGGCGTGCGGCCGATGGCGACCGCGATCTCCCGGATCACCGGATGGCCGAGCACCGAGTCCTCCGCGGTGGCCATGCCCAGCGGCACGTACGACCCGGCGCCGAAGGGCGAATAGGCCGTCACGGCGATCCCTGACTCACGGCAGAACCGGAGCAGCTTTGCCTGCGCCAGGAAGGGGTGCATCTCCACCTGGAGCACCGCCGGCTGGATCCGGGCCCGGGCGGCGATCTCGCGGATCAGGGCCACGGGGCAGTTGCTCAGGCCGACTCGCCGCACGAGCCCCGCCTCGACCAGCCGCTCCATCGCCCCCCAGGTGTCGGCCAGCGGAACCGGGATCGGGTGCATCCGCGGCGGCGAGGCGCCCGGGTCGCGGACCCACCCCGGGGGATATCGCTCCTCGAAAGGAACGAACTCCAGCGCGATCGGAAAATGGACGAGGTACAGGTCGAGGTGGTCGAGCCCCAGGTCGGCGAGCGACCGTTCGCAGGCGGCCCTCACCCGCGACGGCTCGTGGTAGGTGTTCCAGAGCTTCGAGGTCACCCAGAGTTGGTCGCGGCCGCAGTGCCCCGCCGCGATCGCCCGGCGGATGCCCTGCCCCACCTCGACCTCGTTGCCGTAGTCGCACGCCGAGTCGACGTGTCGGTAGCCAACGCGAATCGCCTCGAAGACGACGTCGGCCGCCCGGTCACGGTCGATCTTCCAGAGGCCGAGGCCGATCGGCGGCAGTTCCTGAGGGCCCGTCCCGCGGCCGCTCACCGCCGGCCCTTCGCGCGGGTCGCCGTGGCGCGGACCGCCCTGCCGGTCCGGTTCTTCGTGGCCGGCTTCTTGGCAGCAGGCTTCTTGTTGGGGACGCGGGCGGGCTTCCGAGCCTTCGGCTTCGCCGCGACCTTCGACTTCGCGGCCACCGGCCGCCGCGTGGCGGCCGCAGCCGCCGGCCGCTTCTTGGCCGCCTTCCGCCGAGCATCCGCCTTCAGCCGGGCATGGGCGGCATCGGCCACCTCGTCGAGAAACTCGTGGGCCTCCGCCACGAGGGCCTCGGCCGACAGCGGCTCCACCTCGTCGATGACGAACAGCGCCAGTTCCCCGCGCCGCTGGGCGGCGGTGAGCGTCTTGTATTCCTCCAGGGTCAGGTCGTCGTGGTCCTCGTCCTCGCTGGTGAGAAACTCGAACCCGACGCGGGCCTTCGGGTCCCAGCCGTCGATGTGGAACTCGACTCCATACTCGCGGAACTGCACGTTCCGCTTCAGTGCGTAGCCCCGCTTGGTGAACAGGCGGGCCAGCAGGTCGCAGCCCTCGGTCTCGCTGAGCGTGTCGTACATCGAAAGCCGACTCCTCGACGGGTGAAAACGGTCGTCCTGAACCGGGGCAGGATAGCCGATCCCGTCCGTCACCGTGACCCGAAAACCTGCCTCCACCGCGGCTCGCGGCAGGAGCCGCACACCCGCGGCCTCACCCGTCGGGCGTGTCGAGCAGATGCTGGAGCCGGGCCGCGAGTTCCTCCGGGAAGCGGGCGGGCCACGAGGCGTCGATCAGGCCGATGCCGATCATGTCACGGACGTGCATTTTGTCCTTGTCACGATACGACGTGAGCTTCATGCGGATGAGCGGCTCGAGGCCGAGCACCCGATAGGTGCGGAAGGAGACGCTCTCGGCCACGTCGGGGACCGCGGCAGCGTATTCGGGCCGCACCTTCTCCCCGGCGAAGACGACGTGGACCGCGTCGCGGGCCTTGCCCCCCGGGCCGTCGAGGAACATGTCGATCCCGGAGGCATGCCGGTGCACGAAGCCGGCCGCCGCCAGCGCCTGCCGCGCCCGTTCGAGATCCTGCCGGCGCAGGGCGATGTCGACATCCTGCGTGAAGCGCACGGCCGATTCGTCGGTCTGCTCCACCCAGGCCATGACCGCATTGCCACCGATCACGGCGTAGGGCACGCCCGCCGCCTCCAAGGCCGCCGTCGACCGCAGCAATCGGTCACGAACCCTCTCCACGGCTCTCTCCAACCGCTCGAGCGCGAGCATGCCGTCGGGTTCTTGCATCGCCGAGTCCTCGCAAGGGACGTGATCCGCTTGAGCGTACCACGCGGACGACGACGCCTGGAACGCCGCTGCAGTATATGAACACATGTTCATGTCTGTCAAGCAGGTCCGATTCGCCCTGCGACGGCGGTTTCGGCGTAGGCGTGGAAGCGCTGGGCCGCTATCCTTCCCGCCCCTTGGACCCCCGCCCCTGACATGCGCCGCAGAGCCTTCGTCGTCATCCTCGTTGCCCTGTCCGCCGTGGCGGCCGACGCGGCCGCGCGCGAGTACGTCGTGCGGGGCGTCGACGACCCGGCGCCGGATCGCCTCGCGCGGGCGCTCGAGAACGACGACGGACTGCTCCTGCTCACCAGCCCGCTCACCTCCCGGAAGGCATAACGCGGCCTATCGGCCGCAACCCAAGAGGATCGTAGCCGGCGGTTCGGGGCTGGTCACGCCCCATCGCCGGACGCTCGCTCGAGTAGGCCCGGGGGCTTTCGCCCCCAGGCCTCTCTC
>VGYR01000297.1 GCA_016872925.1 Planctomycetota bacterium | reverse complement strand
GCTGAACCGAGTCGGATACCTCGGCAGCTTGCTGCGGTTCATGCGCGAGGCGGAAAACATCAGCTACCACGTGGCCGCCGGACGCATCCCGAAGGATTTGCTAGGCCGATGGATGGCCGCCGTCCTCTCGGGCATGGAGGACGACGAATCACTGAAGCTCGACATCCTTCACGCCATCTCGGACGATACCCCATGAAACTCATCTTCTCCGACCCGTTTTCGGACGAATCCGTCGCCTATCAGCGGCAGGCAATCGAGGCGGTGTGCAACCTGTTTCGCGGGCAGGAAATCTGCCGCAACGAGTTCACCGTGCTGCGGGATTCAGGGGACACCCAGGCCCGCATGGGCTTCGCCGAGAACGACCTCGGCATTGGCAACCGGCTGACGCTGCTAGATGACGAGATTCTGGCCAACCTGCGGGCCATCCAGCTCGAGAACGGCGTGCCGCCCTCGGAGTCGATCGATTCCAGCGACTTTACCGTCGAAATGGAGACCGGCACGGGCAAGACGTACGTCTACCTGCGGACGATCCTGGAGCTGAACAAGCGGTTCGGCTTTCTCAAGTTCGTGATCGTCGTGCCGAGCGTCGCGATCAAGGAGGGCGTCTACAAGACCCTGCAGATCACCGAGGACCACTTTCGGGCGATCTATGCGGGCGTGCCGGTGGACTTCTTTCTCTACGACTCAGGCAAGCTCGGGCAGGTGCGGAACTTCGCCACCAGTCCTACGATCCAGATCATGGTCGTCACCGTCGGCGCGATCAACAAGAAGGACGTCAACAACCTCTACAAGCAGAACGAGAAGACGGGCGATTATCGGCCCATTGATCTGATCCAGGCTACAAACCCGATCGTGATCGTGGACGAGCCGCAGAGCGTCGATGGCGGCCTCGAGGGGCGGGGAAAAGAAGCCCTGGAGGCGATGAACCCGCTTTGCACGCTGCGGTATTCGGCAACGCACGCGAACAAGCATCACATGGTGTATCGCCTCGATGCGGTCGATGCCTACGAGCGCAGGCTCGTCAAGCAGATCGAGGTTGCCTCCGCCACGATCGAAGACGCAGCCAACAAGCCGTACGTGCGGCTGGTGGGCGTGAAGACGACGCGCGGTACCGTGTCGGCCCAGATCGAGGTGGACAAGCAAGAGGCGACAGGTGTGAGTCGGCAGACCATCACGGCCTACGACGGCAACGACCTCGAAGAAGACACGGGCCGCGAGATCTACCGGAATCACCGGATCGGGACGATCAGCGCTGCCCGCGGCCGCCAATACGTCGAGCTGCGGTATCCCGGGGGGGAACGAACGCTCGCAGTGGGCGAGACGCACGGGGACGTTGATCCCCTCCTCGTGCAGCGCGAGATGATTCGCCGCACGATCAAGGAGCATCTCGACAAGGAAAAGCGACTCCGGCCCCGCGGCATCAAGGTGCTCTCGCTGTTCTTCATCGAGAAGGTCGATCGCTACCGGGCGTATAACGAAAATGGCCAGGCTCAGAAGGGGCCCTATGCGACGATTTTCGAAGAGGAGTACCAGCGGGCGGCCAAGCTGCCGGAATACGTGACGCTGTTCAAGGAAGTGGACCTGACCCGTGCGGCGCACGAGGTGCACGACGGCTACTTTTCGATCGACAAAAAGGGAACCTGGGCTGATACCGAGGAAGGCAATCAAACGGGCCGCGACAACGCCGAGCGGGCATACAACCTGATCATGAAAGACAAGGAGCGACTCCTGGCTTTCGATACACCGCTGAAGTTCATTTTCTCACACTCTGCTCTGCGAGAGGGGTGGGACAACCCCAACGTGTTCCAGATCTGTTCGCTCCGCGATATCCGGACCGAGCGGGAGCGGCGCCAGACGATCGGCCGCGGGCTGCGGCTCTGCGTGAATCAGCAGGGCGAGCGGCTTCGTGGGACCGATGTGAACGTGCTCACGGTGATCGCCAATGAGAGCTACGAGGCCTTCGCGGACAACCTGCAGAAGGAGATCCAGGAGCAGACCGGGATCACCTTCGGCGTGGTCGAGCCGCACCACTTCGCGGCTGTGGCGGTAAAGGATGCAACCGGGACGGCTTCCCCACTCGGCTTTGAGAAGTCGCAGGAGCTGTACGACTACCTCAAGGACCAGGGCTACATCGACAAAAAGGGCAAGGTGCAGGACTCCCTACGGATAGATCTAAAGAATGAAACCCTGAAGCTGCCGCCGGAACTCATGGCTGAGCGGCCCCAGATCATGACGATCCTGCGCAAGGTGGCCGGCCGCTTGGACGTAAGGAACGCCGATGAGCGGCAGAGGATTTCCCCGCGGCGTGCTGTGCTGGATGGGCCGGATTTCAAGGCCCTGTGGGATCGCATCAAGCACAAGACAACGTATCGCGTGCATTTCGACAATGAGCGGCTTGTCGAAGATTGTATCAAGGCGGTGAACGACCTGTCGCCGGTCACGCGCACGAGGCTTCAGTGGCGAAAGGCGGGGATTGCGATCGGCCGGGCGGGCGTGGAGGCCCAGGATTCGAAGTCTGCTTCTTCACCGATTGTTCTTGATGAACAGGACATACCTCTGCCGGACATCCTTGGCGAGCTGCAGAATCGGACCCAGCTCACCCGCCGGACGATTCATCGCATCCTGACGGGATCCAAGAGGTTGGCTGACTTTCCTCGAAACCCGCAGCTGTTTATTGAGAATGTGGCCCATGAGGTCAGCCGGGCCAAGCAGCACGCGATCGTGGACGGCATCAAGTACGAGAGGCTTGGCGACTCAGAAGTGTGGGGTCAGGAGTTGTTTGAGGCGGGAGAAATCTCCCGCTACATGAAGAACCTGATCAAGTCAGACAGCGGCCGGGCGATCTACGACTACGTCGAGTGGCAGTCGGATCCGGAGCGGACGTTCATCGAGGATCTGGAAAAGAACGAAGACGTGATCGTGTATGCTAAGCTGCCCAACTGGTTCAAGGTGCCAACACCGCTGGGACCGTATCAGCCCGACTGGGCGGTCCTACTGAAGACGCCAGACGGCGAACGCCTGTACCTCGTCGTGGAGACGAAGAGCACCGCGTTCCTGTCGGGCCTCCGCGATATGGAGCGCGACAAGATCAAGTGCGGCGAGAAGCATTTCGAGGCGATCGCCCAAGGGCCAAACCCAGCCGAATATCACCGGGGCACGTCGCTCGCCGATGTGCTTGCGGCCCGTGGGTCGTAGGCTCGTGTAGAATCGCGTTGTTCAACAGAACTGCGAATGGAGTCGCCCGCATGCCGCGATCATCTGCCCCCCAAAAGCTGCTTTTCTCAGGCACGACCGATGCCGCGGCATCGCAGGCTGCTCCCTCGTCTGAATCTCCGTTGACGGGTTCTCGTAAGGGACTGAAGTCGCCGATTGCGTGGTATGGCGGCAAGGCCTACTACGCGGAATGGCTCATCGAACGCTTTCCCGATCACCGGGTATACGTTGAGCCTTTCGGCGGAGCAGCCAATGTGCTCTTGCGGAAGCCCATGAGCGAGGTCGAGGTGTATAACGACGTTGACGACCGGGTGGTGAACCTCTTTCGCGTGGTCCGCGATTCCGAGCAGTTCGAGCGGCTGCGAATGCTGCTCGATCTGACGCCCTATGCACGAGGGGAGTTTGCCGAACTGCTGGAGTTGCCGCCCACCGATGACGCGGTGGAAAAGGCGCGCAGGTTCTTCGCCATTTGCCGCCAGGCCCGCGGTGGCATGGGGATGTCAAAACTCTCCAAGAACTGCTGGGCGTATAGCCGGCGGACGCGGCGGGATATGGCCGAGCCCGTCTCGAAATATCTATCTGCGATCGACGGGCTGGAGGATGTCGCGGCTCGTCTGCGAACGGTGATGATCGAGTCTCGCCCCGCGATCGAGCTGATTCCGCGGTACGACGGCGAGGATTCGTTTTTCTATCTCGATCCGCCATACATGCCGGAGACACGGCACGGCAACAAGGCGGCAACGTACGCACACGAAATGAGTGTTGACGATCACGCCGCCCTGCTCGACGCCCTCTTACAGATCAAGGGCAAGGCCATGCTGAGCGGCTACGCGGCTCCGCTCTACGACGAAAAGCTCAAGGCATGGCGGCGCGAGGAGTTGAAAACGAAAGCCCACATGGCCAACTCCGGCGAGGAGCGCACCGAGGTCATTTGGTTCAACTACTGAAGCAGGACGGTTCCGCGATCATGCCTTCCTCGGATGTTCTGCTCGACATCGTCAAGCAAGCCTTCTTCCACAGCCACGATGGTGTCAGCACAGATGAACTGTTGTGCGACGATGACAAGCTGCGGATTTTCGACGCGTTCGCCCAGCAGCAAGCACGGGCTGCCCGCATTGCGGTAACCGTGACCGAGGCGCGTCACCTGCTCCTGAACATTCGGAAGTCAGGCAAGCTTGGGCCAGTGGTCGACAAGAGATATCGGGGGAATCACGATCCGTACAAGCACATTGCCGAAACAGCCGCGCGCATCTGCGAGGATCGTCACCGCACGACCGTGGATCGAATTCTGTGTGACCCGGCGATGCGCAAAGACTTTGACGAAGCTGCTGGTCGGTTTCGAACCGACGCGTCGGCTAAAGACATTCGGCTGGCAGCTATGAGCCTGAGAAAAGCCAAGCAACTCCAGCCGCTCTTTGCCCAGAAACTGATGCCGCCCACTCGCGTCATTCAGCTGAGCGTCACGGCGATTCAGCAAGACGGATCGCAGGTGCCGCGAGTTCCAGGCACGTATGTTTTCAGTACATCATCGCAATGCCTCTACGTTGGCGAGGCAGATGACCTACATCGTCGCGTGGTGAAGGAGCATTGTGTGCATTCCGACCGTCAGCAGCTGGCGCATCACCTTTGGCAGCATGGCCCGGATGACGTGTTCGTGGAGATCCGGTCGTACGAAGGGATTCCGGACGCAAAGAAGAAACCGGTTCGCCGCGCGCTCGAGTCGGAACTGATCAAGGCGCGTCGTCCCGCGTTCAATATCCAAGGACGGTGACCGCGGCCTAAACCTGTGGCACGCCAAGCTCCGTGAGGTACTGGCTCACACCCTCGTAGAACCCCGGGCTCCGCGTCTTGTCGCGTTTGGCCCCCGGCGGGACGAAGATCACCATCCCCTGACGGGCCCGCGTGAGCAACACGCGGTAGGCGTTCTTCAGATACTGCCGCCGCTCGGGCTTCTTCACGTCCGTCCACTTCGCCCCGCGAAAACTGTGATAGCTCCAGTCGTCGCCCGACCAGCGTAAGTCGGCGTCCCACGTGACGATCGTCCAGTCGAGCTCCAGCCCCTGCACCTGAAACTCCGTCGCCGCGTCTTCGAGATAGAGCGACGAGCGGGTGTCTTTCGCGGGGCTCAGAAACCAG
>VGYR01000296.1 GCA_016872925.1 Planctomycetota bacterium | reverse complement strand
CATCAGCGTGGCCGCAGCGGCGGCCATGCGGATGCGGCGGCGGCGGACGCTGCCCCGCGGCAAGGCCTGAGCCGGAAATCGCCGAGAGAGAGTCCCCGCCGGCAGATGGCTGCCGGCGGGGATTTTTTGTTTCGTGGAGCGCGGGTCCCGCTCCGGTTGAACGGAATCAGGGCTGCGACGGGGCCTGTCCGGCGAGTTTCTCGATCAGGAAGGCGGTGGTCGAGGCGTAGGCCGGGTCGCCATGGCCGGGCCAGGTCACCACGGCCTCGACGCCCTGCCCCCGGAGACGGTCGGCGAGCTCGAGGCCGTAGATCGCCGTATGCGTCGGGTCGGTCTGGGGCGTGCCCGGCACCGGAGAGGTGTTCTGCTTCGGGTAGTCGAGGAACACGGGCGGATCGTCCGAGGAGACGTGATGGATCGGCGAATGCTCGCGAATCAGCGGAAGCAGATGCTCGCGATTGGCAGCGAGCAACTCGAACTCCCCGGGGCGGTCGCGGCCGGGGGCCGTGAACCCGAAGGCATGGCCGCCATACTCCGCGTTCGGGATCCACTCGCGGAGTTCACGGGGATCGAGCGACGTCTGCGCGCCCTTGCCGGCAGCGCACGCCAGTCGGGTGGACTGCCGGGCTATCGGGTCGACGCTTCCCGGGTCGGCGAGGTCGTCGTGCAGCGCCAGCCAGAGCGACGTGCACCCGCCCGCCGACTCTCCCGAGGCTCCGATTCGGGCGGGGTCGATGTTCCACTCGGCGGCCCGCGCCCGCAGCGTCTGGAGCGCCCGCGCCGCATCCATCAGGCAGCCCCTCACCGGCGGCTTCACTCCCTGATCCATGCACTGGTCGATGAACCGGTAGTTGAGCGTTGCCACGGAAATGCCGGCATCGAGGAACGGCCGGATCTCCTCGAACCCGAAATCCGACTTGTCGCCGCGCCGCCAGCCGCCGCCGTGGATCAGGAGCACAAGTGGCGTCGGCTCCGGCGACCGAGCCTGCCAGAGGTCGAGCCGCTGCCGCTGGGACACGGTGCCGTAGGGGACGTCGGCATGCGACGGTCGATGCAACCGGGACGAACCGGCCGCCGGGGCTGTGGCTGAGCGGGCAGGTGCCCCGGCCCGCGACGGGCGCTCGTCGATCACCTCGCTGGCCGCCTTGATCGTGTTTCCCTCGAGGATCACGTCTCCGGCATCCTTGCCGATGCGGATGCCCGTCGCCTGCCGTCCGCTGCCGGTGTCCTCCACGACGTTGTCCCGGATGACCGTGCCGTTGGTCGCGCCGTCCACGAACAGGCCAACGCCCTCGTTGTCGCACACGGTGTTGCCTTCGAAGGTGATGCGGTGCGCCGCCATCGGCTCGGTCTCGGCCCGCCAATACACCCCGCCCCGCCGGTTGCCGACGATCGTGTTGCCGCGGACCAGGTTGCCGCTGTCCTTGTGGCCGATCGACATCCCGTAGCCGCCGTTGTGTTCCAGCCGGTTGCCCTCGGCCACACCGCCGCGAACCCGCCAGCAGAAGAAAAATCCGTCCTCCCCGTTGGCGACCGCACGGCAGTTCCTCACCGTGGGCCGCTGCGAGCCGCTGCCGGGATGCAGGCCGAATCCGGCGCACCGCTCGGCAACGCAGCCCTCGACCGCGACGTCGTTCGACTGCTGGAAGCTGATCCCGTCGCCACTCGCATCCCGGACGACGCAGTCCCGGATCACGCAGGCGTCGCCCCGGTAGAGGTAGATGCCGGCGGTACGGCAGCCGTCCACCGTGGTGGGGTTCTCGGCGCGGTTGCCGTCGACGACCAGGCCCTCGACCCGCGCGTCCTCGACCTCGTAGCCGCTGACGACCGGGAAGATCGTGGCCGCGAAGCCGCCGTCGGCCATCAGCACGTCGGCATTGAGGTGTCGCGAGAGCGTGAAGAAGGTGCCGTTCGCGTTGAGGATCGTCGCGCAGACGCCGTGGAAGTGCCGCTGTGTCTTCGACGCCACGTACACCCCGCCGCCGATCGCGAAGCCCTCGGGATCGCGGACCGTGATCGCCGCCTCGCCAAAGTCGCCGTCGGCCGCCAGCGGGGAGCGGTGCTCGCGGGCCTTCTTGAGCACGGTCGTTCCTCCCGTTCCCCGCACCGTCACGCGGCAGCGGAGGTGCAGCGAGTCGCGCATCAGGTATTCGCCCGGACCGATCTCGACCTCACCGCCCCCGAGACTGCCGACGTAGTCGACGGCGGCCTGCAGGGCCCGATGGTCGGTGCCGACGATGTCCGCGTCGCGGTGGCCGACGGTGACGCGGACGGCGGGGCGGGCGTGGAGGTCGCTCTCGGCATGCGTGCGGCCTGCCTGATCGGCGCCGGCGGGGCGTGCCAGGAGCAGCAGCGCCAGCGAAAGAATCGAGCGTTCGCGGGTCATGGCGGCAGTCGGCTCCGTGGGCTGGAGGAGAACTGGTTCAGGGTGTGGGGAGGAAGTCAGGGGGGCGTCTGTGGCGGACTCGGGCGATTGCTCCCCACGCGGTCGCGAACCCGCGGCAGCCGTGCGTAGGGGTCGAGCACCCAGACCGCACTCCCGTCGCGGTCCTCGCAGGTCACCGGAAACTCGTCGCCGTTGATGGTCGCCGTCACGCGGCGGGCAGCGGTCTGGATGAGGATGTCGCTGGGGTGGGTGCCGATGTCCTGCCAGATCTTCGCCCGCCAGTGCGCGCTGCTCCAGAACGGCCGCATGTCGGCATCGAGGTCCACCCGCAGCGATCCGTCCTCCGCCCGTGAGGCCACGAGCTTGCCGAACGGGAACCGGCGGCTGTCGATCCGGGCGAGCGGTGTCTCCAGGGCGAGCGGCACGAGGACGTGCGGCTGCGGCTGGTAGGCGACGTAGGTCTGCGAGGCTGCGGCGGAGAGCAGCCAGGCCGGCGCGGCGGGCGCGGTTGTCAGGTGGGCGTCGTGCGTGCGAAGTTCACCCTGGCCCACCGCGAACTCGGGCGCGCGGAGAAACCGCACGGGCTCAACCTCGCGGCCGTCGACCTTTCGCAGCGGGTAGGTCTCCTCGTAGCAGTGCCACTTCATCTCCAGTTCGCGGCCCGACCGTCGGTAGCGGATGTGGCGGACGAAGCCCTCCGCCGATTCCTCGACGGTGGCTGCGAGCATCGTGTCGCGGAAGCGGTCGAAGGAGCCGTATTCGGCGGCATCGCCGAGTTCGACCACGAATCCGCTGCGGGCCTGCACCCAGCGCTCGTCGCTGATGCCGTCGATCGAGTCGCCGGAGTAGGTGTCCTGATAGAGGACGATCTGCCGCGTCCGCTCCTCGATCCTCGTCGTGCACGGACCGCGAAGGTGGGTCGCCGCGAGCGGCCGGACGCCCGCGTAGGTGTCGCCGTCGTGGATGAACCACCAGTCGCCGGGTGCGAGTTCCTGCGGCAGGTTTGCGACCGGCCGGCGATTGACGAACAGGCCCTCGAGGCCCGGCTGCCAGCGGAACAGGAACATTGCGGCCGACGCCCGGTGGAGCGTGCCGGGCACGGTGGGAACGTCGTCGGAGCCGCGGTTCCGTCCGGAATACGTGACCAGCATCGTATTCCTGTGCTGCAGCACCCCGGCGCGGCCCCGCTCGGCAAACTCCCGCATCCACGGGCCGGCCCCCTTCGTCCACTCATCCGCGAGCGGCTGATCGGGCCGGTTCACGAAGAACAGGTCCGTCCGGTCCATGAACGCCGCACCGTTGAACACGTAGTGCGGGTAGAGAACGGCGAACCGCCGCGGGCTCCCGACCGGGGCCGGGGCTGGGGCGCGACGGTCGTTCCACCACGCGGAGGCATACACCATGCATCCCGACGCCTCGTAGGACTGGTCGATGGAGCCCAGGGCGTAGTTGGCGGTCTGGTAGTTGGCGATTTCACCGAGCATGGGGTCGGGCCGCGCGTCGGACACGCCCGGGAGCCTCGGGTAGCGATTCATCCAGGGAATGAGCTGCACCGCGCACCGGAGGTCGTTCGGAACCTGCTTCCGCCAGGCGACGTCCTGCAGGTAGGCCGGCAGGTCGGGCACGATTCCCTCGACGTCGTCGAGCGGCCAGCGCCCGGCGGGCTGGCTGCGCCACACACCCCAGTCGAAGAACTCATTGAGCCAGATCGGCTTCTCGACTCCCGTGGCGAACTGGAGGCGGTCGCTGCTCGTGCCCAGCCAGGCGCCCGGGGCCATCCGGCTGCCGGGTCCCGTGATCCGCTCCACGACGGGCGACCACATCAGGAAGCGATTGATCCACAGTCGCTCCGCGATCAGCCGGGCCATTCGGGCCAGTTCGGGGTCGTGGACGAAGGCCTTGATGGAGTCGTAGCCGTTCGAGCTGCACCAGTGCCCCTCGAGCACGTTGAACTCGGCGATGTCGCCGCTGGTGTTGAGGTGATCGAGCTCGCCCCGCAGGCCCCAGACGGCGGCGTCGCGGACCGCGGGATCCCCGGTGACCGCCCACGTGAGTGCCAAAAAGCTCAGGTAGTCGTGCGCGTTGGCGCCGTTGTAGCCGGGGGCGTGCATCCACATCGTCGGCTCGACGTCGGCCACCTCCGGGTGGAACGCCGTCAGCACGCTCTTGATCGCCTCGCGTGCCTCCGGTGTGAGTCGGTCGCCGCACCGCAGGGTCAGGATCGCCAGCGGGATCAGTTCGGTCTGGTACTGGCAGACGTCCTTGGCCGGATTCCGCCGGCTCGGGTCGCGCCACGCGGCCTCGATCTCCGCCTGCTTGCTCCGACAATAGAGGAGGATTTCGCGGTTCACCGCCGCCACGTCGGCGGGATCGCCCCGCACGAGCCGCTCGAACTGGGTGAGCCGCGGATCGTCGAGCCGTCCGGCGTTGCCCGCGTAGATGTTGGCCCGCATTCGGTACCGGAGCGCATCCCAGCCGCAGGCCTCGGTGCCGCTCGTGACGTCGTCCAGAGGCTGACGGATCAGGTCGGCGATCTCGGGATATGGTGGATCGATCTCCTGCTCCGCCGCGGCTGGAAGCGCCCATGACACGAGCAGGACCATCGGCCACGCCAGAGCGGTGGCACGCCGGCGACGGCGCCGCGGACCGCGGTCGGTCGAGTGCTTCTCGGAGAAATGCGCTTTCGTCATGGACCAAGGCTCGCAGAGAGCAGCCGCAGCGGCCGGCGCCGACTGGCTGAAGGCCATGCGCCGCGGACCGAGTCTATCCCCCCGGCGGCATGCGTCCGGGCGCCCGACGCTGCGCAAATCGAGGCACAGGCGGCTGCGCGGCATGCCCAGTCCCCCCAGGGCAATCGCATCTTCTGAGTTCGGCTTTTGCAGTTTACGCTGCCAAGCCGACCGCGTTTTCCAGGATGCGGAAGAGTTTCCGGGGCCCCAAGGCATCGAGTGGCAGTGAAGAAACATACCTGCGG
>VGYR01000295.1 GCA_016872925.1 Planctomycetota bacterium | reverse complement strand
GCATCAGCCTCACGCCGACAGACTCAGGCTGATGCCTGTGCCATGGCTCATAAACCTCGGGGTCCGGGGCAGAGCCCCGCGCAGAAACACAGGCTTTCTACCCACAAATTCTGCTGAAGACCCAGATTTTTCAACCTCTGCCCGTGTCCTCCCGGCGTCACCACGCATGATCCCCGTCGCGCTGCGCTGGATCGGTGACGCTGCCGGCCACCTCGAACTCCTCGACCAGACGCTCCTCCCCGGCAGCTGCACCTGGCTCGCCTGCCGCGACGTGCCGACGCTCGTGGAAGCCATCAAGAGCCTGCGGGTGCGCGGCGCTCCCGCCATCGGCATCGCAGGAGCCTACGGCCTGGCCCTGGCCGCCGGAGAGGCGATGCGGGGTGCCCTGGATGCCGACCGTGCCCGGGCCCACGTGCTCGCCCGCGGCGAGGAACTCGCGACCGCCCGCCCCACGGCCGTGAATCTCCGCTGGGCGGTCGATCGCTGCCTGCGGGTCGTCGAGCGACTCCCCTCCCAGGTCGGGCCGGAGGATGTGGCGGCGGCCGTGTTGGCCGAGGCACGCACGATCCACGAGGAGGATCGGCGGCTCTGCGACGCCATCGGCCGTCATGGAGCAGCCGTGCTTCCCGAGGGGGGCGTGCTCACGCACTGCAACACCGGTGCCCTGGCCACCGGAGGCACGGGCACCGCCCTGGCGGTGATCACGGCAGCCTGGGACGCCGGTCGCCGGTTCGAGGTGTTTGCCGACGAGACGCGGCCGCTCTTCCAAGGGTCCCGCCTGACCGCCTGGGAACTCGTGCAGCGCGGCATTCCCGTGACGGTGCTGTGCGACTCGGCCGCCGCCCACCTGCTGGCCACCGGCCGCGTGGCGGCCTGCGTGGTGGGTGCCGACCGGATCGCGGCCAACGGCGACACGGCCAACAAGATCGGCACCTATGGCCTGGCGATTCTGGCGCAGGCCCACGGCGTGCCGTTCTACGTCGCCGCTCCCTCGAGTACCTTCGATCTCACGATCGCGGCCGGCGGCGACATCCCGATCGAGGAGCGCGGGGCTGCCGAGGTGCTTGCTCCACTTGGCGCCCGCGCCGCTCCGGAAGGAGCGCTGGCGTTCAATCCCGCCTTCGACGTCACTGCTGCCCGACTGATTCGGGGAATCATCACCGAACGCGGCGTGATCGATCCGGTCACGCCGCAGGGCATCCGGGCCATGCTGGCAGCGGGGCAACTCGGGACGACGGCCGCGGGGTAGACTTGGCGATCCCGTCCCGCCGGCATCGCTCTCGATGAATCCCCTGCTCGACCCCCGCACCGGATCGGCCTCCCGCGCCGGTGCGACAGCCCCTTCCGTTCCCGCAACAGCGGGCTTTTCGCAGTTTCCCGGCTACCGCGCCCCCGAGACGGCCTACGACGAGTTTTGCGGAGCCGATGGATTCCCCAGGCCCCACTGGGATCGATTCGTCGGTGAACTCGGCGCCTGGCACCCGACGGAGTTCGCCGATCGCTGGGAGCAGGCGCGCCGGTTGATTCGCGACAACGCCGTCACCTACACGATGCCGGCCGAAGGCTCCGCAGAACAGCGGCCCTGGGTGCTCGACCCCATCCCGCTGGTCGTGGCCGCGGCCGAGTGGTCCAGGCTCGAACTGGGCATCAACCAGCGCGGCCGCGTGCTCGACGCCCTCCTGGCCGACCTCTACGGTCCGCAGCACGTGATCCGCGACGGGATCGTGCCCCCCGATCTCGTCTTCGCCCACCCCGGATTCCTGCGCTGCTGCCACGGCATGGCCGGGCCCGGCGGCCGTTGGCTTCATCTCTACGCCGCCGTCGTCGCCCGCAATCGTGACGGCCAGTGGGTCGCGCTGGGAGATCGCACCGACGTGCCCCGCGGACTCGGCTACGCGCTGGAGAATCGCCTGGTGGTGTCGCGACTCTTTCCCGCGTCCTTCGAGCAGGGCAACGTGGAACGGTTGGCGCCGTTTTTCATCAGCCTGCGGGCGCTGCTCCGCGGCCTGGCGCCGGGCCGCGACGACCCGCGTGTCGCCTTGCAGAGCCCGGGACCGGCGAGTGCCACGTCGTTCGAAGACGCCTACCTCGCCCGCTACCTCGGCTTCCCGCTCGTGGAAGGAGGGGACCTCGCCGTGCGGGACGACCGCCTCGGCCTCAAGACCCTCGGCGGCCTCGTCCCGATGGACGTGCTCCTCCGCCGCGTTCCCGACCGCCTCTGCGATCCGCTCGAACTCGACTCGGGTGCGCTCGAGGGCACGCCGGGCCTGGTGCAGACGATCCGCCACGGCCGCGCGGCGACGGTGAACATGCTGGGCAGCGGCCTCGTCGAGTCACCGGGCTTCGCCGAGTTCCTGCCGGCCGTCTCGCAGCGGCTGCTCGGCGAGGACCTCGTCCTGCCGACTCCCCGGTCGTGGTGGTGCGGCAAGCCGGAGAACCTGCAGCACGTGCTCGGCCGTCTCGACGACTGCGTGCTCGAGCCCGTCGCCCCGGGGAGAGGGCAGTCGCGGTACGTCCCGTCCCTGCTCGGCGCCGACGAGCGGAGCCGCCTCGTCGCCGAACTCCGGGGGCGGCCCGGCACATGGGTCGCCCGCGAACTGGTCGAGCGGTCCGTGGCCCCGTGCTGGCACGACGGGTCGATCGTGCCGGCGGCGGTGCAGATGCGCTGCTTCGCCGTCGCCGTGCCCGGCGGCTACCAGACCATGCGCGGGGCGCTGGCCCGGATGTCGACCGGCCGCTCGTCCGCCGAGGAACTGGTGCGCTCGAGCCAGGGCTCGAAGGACGTGTGGGTGCTCTCCGCGGGGCCGGTCGCCCCGCTGACCCTGCTCCGTCGCCCCGGCCAGCCGGTCCCGCTGCGGCGCAGCGGCTACGACCTGCCCAGCCGCGTGGCCGACCACCTCCACTGGCTCGGCCGCCATGCCGAGCGGGTCGAGAACGCGGCGCGGCTCCTCCGCACCGTCGCCACACGGCTCGACGCCGAATCGCGGCAGGAGTGCGTCGCGGGAGCCGCCGACCTGCTGGGCGTGTTGGCCGGCACGAATCTCGACACTGCCCGCCCGGCGGCGCTGTGGGAGCTCCATGCCGAGATCCACGCACTCGTCCACGACGCCGACAGGACGGGCAGCATTCGGGCAGGCCTCGACCAACTCTCGCAGGCCGCGACGGTGGTGCGCGACCGGATCTCGATCGACTCGTGGAAGGTTCTGGCCCGGGTGCTCCGCCCCGCCCGCGGCCCCCGTGGATCGCTTCCGGGGCTGGCGGGGCGTGCGCCGGACGTCCTGCCGCATCTCGACGCACTGATCTTCGATCTCTCGGCCTTCGCCGGCCTGGGCACGGAGAGCATGACCCGCGGCCCCGGCTGGCGGTTTCTCGACATGGGCCGCCGCGTGGAGCGGGCGTCGTTTGCGATCCGGGTCGTCGCCGCCGTTCTGGCGCAGCCGCGCTCGCAGGTGTTCGCCGACGTCCAGCTGGGCGACACGGCCCGCGTCGAGGAGATGCTGCTGGAAATCGCCGACAGTTCGATGACCTACCGCAATCGGTATCCGGGCGTGCTCGAGGCGGCGCCGCTGATCGACCTGCTGGTGATCGACGAGACGAATCCGCGGAGCATCGGCTTCCAGTGCGCGGCCCTCGCCGACCACGTCGCCGCCCTGCCCGACGATGCCGCCTCCCCCATGCTCTCCGGCGAGCGGCGGGCGGTGGTGGATGCGGTGGGGCAACTGCGGCTCGCCGACGTGGAGCGGCTCGCAGCGGTCGACGATCACGGCGGCCGCCCGGAACTCGCCCGACTCCTGGCTCGACTCGAGGTCCTCGTCCGTGAGTGCGCCGATGCCATCAGCCATCGCTACCTCGTCCACTCCACGCCCCGTCGGCAGCTCGGCGGCCCATCCTCCCTCCCTGACGGCGGAGCCTGACCATGGTGCCCCAGGTGGTCATCGTCGGCCGTCCCAACGTGGGCAAGTCGAGCCTCTTCAACTGGTTGGCGGAGAAGCGGATCGCGATCGAGGACCCGACGGCGGGCGTGACGCGCGACCGGCTCGTGCAGCGCATCGAACTCGACGGCCGCGTGCTCGAGCTGGTGGACACGGGGGGCATGGGCTTCGACGATCCCGACGGCCTCACCAGCCAGATCGATCGCCAGATCGAGTCGGGGCTCGCGCACGCCGCCCTGGTGCTGTTCGTCGTCGACGTCCGCAGCGGCCTGCTGCCGCCGGACCTGGACGTGGCCCAGCGGATCCGCCGCACGGGCTGCCCCGTGCTGTTGGTCGTCAACAAGGCCGACGCGCCGAACCTGGATCCCGGCGCCCACGAGTTCGCCGCGCTCGGCTTCGGGGCCCCGCTGGTGGTCAGCGCGAAGCAGCACCGCAACCGCGGCCCCCTGGTGGACGCCATCCTGGCCCGCCTGCCCCCTCCGGCCGTCGGCGATCCCGAGACGGCGGACCTGCCCGAGATGAAGCTCGCGATGGTCGGGCGCCGGAACGTCGGCAAGAGCACGTTCGTCAACGCGCTGGCCCGCGAGGAACGGGTGATCACGAGTCCGGTCGCCGGCACCACCCGCGACAGCATCGACGTCCGCTTCGAGGTGGATGGCAGGTCGTTTCTGGCGATCGACACGCCCGGCCTGCGGCGGGCGAAGAGCCGGACGACCGACATCGACTTCTATTCCACGCACCGGGCCCAGCGCAGCATCCGTCGGGCGGACGTGGTGCTCCTGTTCTTCGACGCCACCGAACCCATCGGCAAGGTCGACAAGCAGCTCGCCGAGACGATCACCGAGGAGGCCAAGCCGGTCGTGTTCGTCGTCAACAAGTGGGACCTCTACGCCGCCGACGTCAAGAAGCGCGAATGGACGCAGTACCTCCGTGACACCTTCCGAACCATGCCCTGGGCTCCCGTCGCCTTCGTGACCGCGACCGAGGCGCGGAACGTGAAGGCCACGATCGACACGGCGCAGCGGCTCTTTCGGCAGAGCCACGAGCGGGCGTCCACCTCCAGGCTGAATGACGTCCTCCGGCAGGCCGTCGAGGCCAACCAGCCCCCCGCCGACTCCAAGGGCCGACCCGTGCGGCTCTACTTCGCCACCCAGGTCGAGGTCGCGCCCCCCACGATCGTGATCTCGACGAGCGCGCCGCGAAGCGTGTCCGATCCCTATCGCCGCTATCTGCTCAACGCCTTCCGCAAGGAACTGCCCTACCACGAGGTGCCGATCCGGCTCTACGTCCGGGGCAAGTCGAGCGACGACTCCTAGCCCAAGTTACGCACGTCGGAACCGTTTTGCAGATTTTTGGGCGGTCCGTCGTTCGTAAGTGCTGACGTGGCAACGCGCGGTTCCGCGAACGGCCGTGTAGTGAAGACCTTGCCCTTGAGTTTT
>VGYR01000294.1 GCA_016872925.1 Planctomycetota bacterium | reverse complement strand
TCGTCCAGGCGCATGACGAGCGCGACGTCTTCCAGGGACGGATAGACGACCTGCCCGTGATCGACATCCACAAGCTCTGAGTGATGCCGGACGTGAGGCATCAAGGCCCTGGACGGGCGACTCGGGAGACGGTCTGCGCCGAGGCGAGAAACTCGCCACTCCGGGGGCGGGTAGCCGGCCATTCTGGAGAGTGCTTTTCGGGGCCGGGAGACGAAAACACGAAACACGCGGCTCACGAGCCGCTCATCAGCCGGGGAGCCCCTTGCGGACGTCCCATTGGCCGGGCTATCCATCGTCACGCGAGGATCTCCGTGATCACATGGCCATGCACGTCGGTGAGCCGCCGCTCGATGCCGTTGTTGTAGAAGGAGAGCCGCGTGTGATCGAGGCCGAGCAGGTGGAGGATCGTGGCGTGGAGGTCGTAGATGGTCGTCGCGTGCTCCACGGCCTTGTAGCCGAACTCGTCGGTCGCCCCGTGGGAGAAGGCCCGCTTCACGCCCGCCCCGGCCAGCCAGACCGTGAACCCCGAGGGATTGTGATCACGGCCGCTGGCGCCCTTCTGGAAGGTCGGCATCCGCCCGAACTCGGTCACGAAGGCCACGAGCGTGTCGGCCAGGAGGCCGCGGTCCTTCAAGTCGGCAAGCAGGCCCGCCACGGGCTGGTCGAGGACGGGACCGTGCACCGAATACTGCTGGACCAGCGACTTATGGCCGTCCCAGTTGCCCACGCCTTCGCCCATCGCGTAGGCCCCGTTGAAGAGCTGCACGAACCGCACCCCCTTCTCCACGAGCCGCCGGGCCAGGATACAGTTGCGGGCGAACCGGGCCTTGAGCTGGTTTTGCGTGTCGTCGGCGCCGTAGCGGGCGAGCGTGGCCGGCGACTCTTCGGACAGGTCGGCGAGCCGGGCGGCTGAGAGCTGCATCCTCGCCGCGAGTTCGTAGGCGCTGATCCGGGCGGCCAGGTCGCCGTCGCCTGGATGCCTGGCCAGGTGGGCCTCGTTGAGCCGACGGAGAAAATCGCGGCCGGCCAGGTCGGCCTGCTCCGGCATCCGCGTGGGACGGACCAGGTTCGCGATCGGCCGGTCGGCGTTGAAGGCGGTGCCCTGGAAGACGGCCGGCAGGAAGCCGCTCTGCCATTGCCGCGGGCCCACCTGGGGCACGCCCCGCGGATCGGGAATCGCCACGAACGCCGGCAGATCGTCGCACTCGCTGCCCAGCGCGTAGGTCACCCAGGCCCCCATGCTCGGGAAGCCGTCGAGCGTGAACCCGGTGGCCATCTGGTTCTCGGCCGGCCCGTGCGTGTTGCTCTTTGCCGTCATCGAATGAATGAAGCACATCTCGTCGGCAAGTTCGCCCAGCCGCGGCAGCAGATCGCTCGTCAGCTTGCCGCTCTCGCCCCGCGGCTTGAACTCCCACTGCGGCCTGATCAGGTTGCCCTGCTCACCCTGGAACGTGATCAGCTTCCCGCCGCCGGGCGTGGGCATCGGCGTGTCGTGGAGCCGCGCGAGCTCGGGCTTGTAGTCGAAGGTGTCGACGTGGGAGAGCGCCCCGGAGCAGAAGATCACGAGCACGTTCTTCGCCTTGGGGACGAAGTGGGGCGGCCGCGGCGCGGAGGGGCGAGTCGGGTCGATCTCTGGCCGGATCGGCGGGCCGGCCGCGAGCAGCCGCTGCTGGTCGAGGAGCGCAGCCAGGGCGATCCCTCCCAGGCCCGTGCCGCCCCAGTGGAGGAAGGCGCGGCGATCGAGCAGGTGGCGGCCGGCGTGGGAGAGGGGATGATGCATCAATACACCGTGATGAACTCGCTGGCGTTGTAGAGGCTGCGGCACAGGATCGGCAGGCCATGAGCCGTGACGAGCGCGGCTCCGGCCGCGAGTTCATCGGCCGTGGCCTCCCGGCCGAAAGCGAGCACGACGGCCCGGGCCACCTGGCGTGCCGGGTCGGGCCCCGCCTCCTCCGCCACCCTGGCCGCGAACCGCTCGGCCTGATCGAGGAGGAACTCGCCGTTGAGCATGTTGAGGGCCTGGAGCGGCGTGGTGCTCACCGTGCGGGCCGGCTGAGCCTGTCCGGCGTCGGGGCAGTCGAAGGCGCCGAAGAACGTGTCGAGCTCCGCCCGCGGCTTGGCCTGATAGACCATCCGGCGAAACTCCGCGGGCGTGAAGGCCGTCTTCGTGACGTAGACCTTGACGTAGTTGGCGTTGGGCTCGAACAGGTCGAAGCCCGGGCCCCCCATCCGCCGGTCGAGGCTGCCGCTGACCGCCAGGATCGCGTCGCGGAGCGGCTCGGCCTCGAGCCGCCGTGGCGGGTAGCGCCAGAGCAGCCGGCTACCGGCATCGACGGCGAGCGCCTCGGGCCGGGCTGCGGTCGCCTGGCGATACGTCCGGCTGGTGACGATCAGTCGATGCAGGTGCTTGAGCCGCCAGCGGTCGGCGGGGTTCGCGGGCTCGACGAGCTCGCTCGCCAGCCAGTCGAGCAGTGCGGGGTGCGAGGGAGCTCCGCCATTGACGCCCAGATCGCTCGGCGTGTCCACGATCCCGGTGCCAAAGTGATGCTGCCAGAGCCGATTCACAATCACCCGGGCCGTGAGCGGGTTGGCGGGCGAGGCGATCCATTCGGCGAGCCGCCTCCGCCGCTCCTGTTCGGGGGACTCGGCCGGCAGATCCACCCTTGACCCGACTTGGGTGAGGCTGCCCGCGGCGATTTCCTCACGGGGGGAGAGCGGGTCGCCGCGGAAGAAGCGGTGGGTGGGGCCCGGCTGACGGAAGCTGCCGATGTAGGCCCGGGCCGGCTCCCTCAGGCCCTTGAGCCGCTTGTCGAGATCGGCGATCCCCGTCAGCAGGCTCTCGGCCTCGGCCCGCTCGTTGGGCGAGAGCCCGGCGAACTGTTCGGTCGGCGGCGCGTCGCTGCCGAACGGGATCCGGTCGGCATCGCTCGCCACCTGCTTCCAGTCTTGGCCATCGAGCGACACGGCCACTTCGTAGCGGGTGGCCAGCCGGTCGGAATACCGGGGCGTGGGGCTGCGATCCCGGCTCCAGGCCACCCGCTCGATCTCCCGCGGCTCGGGAAGTTCGAGCTGCACCCAGCCCTTGCCCGGCTCGTTCGAGATCCAGGAGTGGGAGTTGCCATACTTCCCATCGTTGACATGGGCCAGCTGGTGGATCGGATTGCCGCCGCCGGCGTACACGCCCGAGGCGGTCGGCCGCCCGGCGAGGGCCGCGTTCACGCCGCCGGTCGTGAACACCTCCAGCTCGTCGAGGCACGGCTCGGCGTTGGAGGTCGCCAGAATCGTGAACCGGACGAACTTTGCCGTCACCGCCGGGAAGACCTCCAGGTTCTCGCCGGCCGACACCTGCGGCTCGAGCGCCGCCGCGGGGCTCGCGGCCCGCAACGCCGCCAGCCGCCGCAGGATCGCGGCCCGTTCCCGCTCGAGGTCGGCGAGGCTTCGCTGCCGGGCCGCCGCCTCGGCGGCGTTCTCCAGCGGCCGCTCGCCGTGCTGCACCCCCTCGAACACGGCCTTGAGCCGGTAGTAGTCGGCCTGGGAGACGGGATCGAACTTGTGGTCGTGGCAGCGGGCACAGCCGACCGTGAGGCCGAGGAACGCGCCGCCGGTGGTGCTCACGATGTCGTGGAGCTCGTCGGCCCGCTGGTTGGCGGTGAGCACGGGATCGGGGGACTTGACGCGGTCCACCGGCCCGCCCACGAGGAAACCCGTGGCCGCGTCGACACCGAACGCATCGCCGGCCAACTGTTCCCTGACGAACAGGTCGTAGGGCTTGTCGGCATTGAGCGACGCGATCACCCAGTCGCGGTAGGGCCAGGCGATGGCACGGGCGGTATTCGTCTCGAACCCGTCGCTCTCCGCGAACCGAACGACATCAAGCCAGTGCCGCGCCCAGCGTTCGCCGTGGTGGGGCGAGGCCAGGAGGCGGTTGACGAGTTCGAGGTAGGGGGCCTCGGTGCCGCCGGCCGCCCGGTAAGCCTGCTCGAAGGCGGCGATCTCCTCGGGCGAAGGCGGCAGGCCGACCAAGTCCAACGAGAGCCGGCGGATCAGGCTCTGCGGGTCGGCCTCAGGATTCATCTCCAGGCCCTCGGCCGCGAGCCGCTCCGCGACGAACGCGTCGATCGGGTTGGCGACGGGGCCGCCGGCGGGCGTTGGCACCGGGGGGCGGACGACGGGCCGGAACGACCAGTGGCCGGCCCCCTTCGCCGGCGTCGCCTCGGCGGCCGGCAGTAGTTCCGCGGGCAGCGTGGTCAGATCGTCCGGCCACGGCGCCCCGGCCTCGATCCAGGACTCGAGCACCGCCTGCTCGGCGGCCGAAAGCGGCTCGCCTTCGGCGGGCATCCGCAGCTCCTTGTCGGCCGTCGAGACGCGAACGAAAAGCTCGCTCTCGGCGGGCTTGCCCGGCACGATCCCTGTGGCGCCCGAGTCGCCCCCCGCGAAGGCCTGCCCGCGGATGTCGATCCGGAAGCCGCTCTCGGCGGCCGCGGGCCCGTGGCAGGCCCCGCACTTGGCAGCCAGGAGCGGGGCCACGCGGCCGGCGAAGTCGATTGGCTCGGCGGCACCGGCCCGCGAGCAACCGAGGCCCGCGGCCAGCAAGCCAGCTCCGAGCACGCCGGAACGCACCGCGCCGCTGAGGTTCGCTGTCCGTCGGCCGCGTGGTGGGAGTGCTCTGCGCATCGGCGGTGCTCCCGCTTGGTCTGAAGCCGCGAGGCAGGTCGTTCCCGTCACTGACTCGAGTTTATCATCCGACGTGGCTGGAACGGAGGGCAGAAGCTTCACGTCTTCTCCTCGATTACCGCGGGAGTGTCAGCCATCGCGGTGAGGTCGTCGGGAAGCCTGCGGGACCGGTCTTCAACAGGCCCTGTCGGACCCGAGGCGGCCCGCTCGAGCGACCGCAGCCGGGCCGGGGTGAGCCCCGCGTGCCGATGGAGAAAGGTCGTCATGTACTGGACAGACTTGAACCCGGTGCGGGATGCGATCGCCTTCAAGGGCAGGTTGGTCTCGGCCACGAGCCGGCGGACACCGGCCACCCGCTGCCGGACAAACGCCTCGTGGATCGAGCGGCCCACGACCGCGAGGAAGCGGTGCTCGAGGGTCGAGCGGGAGACGCAGGCCTCCGCGGCCAGGGCCGCGACGTCGGGCTCATCACCGAGCCGGGCCCGATCCGGAAGATCCTCACCCATCTCGGCGAACCGCTCGAGCCACCGCCAGTCTCGCCGGCCCGCGGCCCGCCCACCGACTGGGGCGAGTTCGTCCAGGCGCATGACGAGCGCGACGTCTTCCAGGGACGGATAGACGACCTGCCCGTGATCGACATCCACAAGCTCTGAGTGATGCCGGACGTGAGGCATCAAGGCCCTGGACGGGCGACTCGGGA
>VGYR01000293.1 GCA_016872925.1 Planctomycetota bacterium | reverse complement strand
ATGGTTGCCGCCCTGCCTATCGCCACGTTCGAGCGGCTCAAGCCCCACGCGATCGACATTCGGGTGAACATCGACCCGGTGCACTGGTTTCTGAGCCCCGCGAAAGACACCCGCTCGTCGCTCTATCGCACCCCATCTATCCACAGTTTTCGCGGGGCCCAAGAAGCTGAAAATAGTCGGACGGACGTGAAGAAGCCCGAGCGGCGGCAGTATCTGAAGAACGCCTCCCTTGTGTTGCTCACGCGGGCCCGGCAGGGAATGGTGATCTTCGTCCCGCCGGGGGCCAAACGCGACAAGACGCGGAGCCCGGGGTTCTACAAGGGGGTGAGCCAGTACCTCGCGGACCTCGGCGTGCCGCAGGTTTAGGCCGACCGCGCTGGTCAACTGGCCTTGGCTGACGGCCTCGGTGCGGGAGCCCCACGAAGCAGACCCTCGACAGAAATATCCTCATCGATCTCGGGCCAATGGATGCCGTACCCAGCTCCCGCAACCTGCCAGTTGGTCCGCTGTTCGGGCGTCGCGTGCAACAGCCGCGGATACCAGGCGAGCGGGGCGGAAATCGTCCGGCCATCGGCCAAATCGACGACCACGCAATCATCGGTGCAATGCACGTTCGTCACACGTTCACCCTGCGTCGCCATGGATAGCCTCCCACTCGTCCAAAAGCTCGTCGATGGAATCCTCGATCAACCGTTCAATCGTTCGCAACTCGTGTGCCCGAAATCCAAGGGTACTGGCGAGGCCCACCGGGGACAACCAGAACTTGCACGACGCCGCATCTCGATCGACGTGCACGTGAGCTGGTTCGTTCATCTCGTGCGAATAGAAATAAACGCGGTAGGGTCCACTTCGCAGAATCGTTGGCATCGGGCAACCCGATTGGCGGAGCTCTTGGCGGCATCGCGCCGCGCTGGCAAATAGTGTACATGCGTACCGTCCTTCGTCAAGCCCCCCGCGGCGGACCAAGGTTGTCCCTCGGATTGGTATCCTGCTTCCCATGGTTGCCGCCCTGCCTATCGCCACGTTCGAGCGGCTCAAGCCCCACGCGATCGACATTCGGGTGAACATCGACCCGGTGCACTGGTTTCTGAGCCCCGCGAAAGACACCCGCTCGTCGCTCTATCTCGAAGACGCGGCGACGGAGTTTCAGGTGCAGGGGCTGGAGCTCGACTGGACGATCGTCACGTGGGACGCCGACTTACGCTGGACGGGCGACGACTGGAGCTATCAAAGTTTTCGCGGGGCCCAAGAAGCTGAAAATAGTCGGACGGACGTGAAGAAGCCCGAGCGGCGGCAGTATCTGAAGAACGCCTCCCGCGTCTTGCTCACGCGGGCCCGGCAGGGGATGGTGATCTTCGTCCCGCCGGGGGCCAAACGCGACAAGACGCGGAGCCCAGAGGTTACTGAATGCGTCGGTTTACCGGCGAAGCATCAAGCCACCGCTGCAGCAAATGCGGTGTAAAGATCGGCTGGTAGCGGATGGGCCAGTCTCCATGTGATCGCCATCGGCTGTTCTGATTCGTGCGTCACGTACGTCGCTGGGCCGAGAAACCAGAATGCTCGCTCATCTGTATTGAGCCTGGCAAACAACATGATTGATGATCCTTCCTTCACGTGTTGTTGGTAACGGCGGCCGACCTTGCTGTCACTACGAGTCGTACCCTGACTTTCCCAATGGATCAGGTCACGACTCAAGGCGTAATCACGATATCGCGTCGTTGGCGAGAACCCGCCGCTGGTCTTGTCGAGGGTAAACGCCAAAAGGTCTGCCTTGGCCGCCTTTGCCCAATACACGCCTGATTGCCATGGCGGCATCTTGGCTCCATCACGAAGTCCGAAAGCCGCCAGAATCTCCAGCCGAGAGTATCGAGCATGAACCTCTAACGGAACCTCAGGATGCGTTGTGAGCGGTGTCGTTGCATGGCTGACTCGCTCCTCTAGCACGTCGATGATGGCCATGATCTCATCACGTATGCGAGGGTGATTATTCAGTAGCGATGCTCCTTCGGCAAGCGTGGTTGTCTTGGTGACTGCCTTGTCGGCGACGCTGGCCACGAGCATTTGCAAGAGCCTGCGATCGCTTGCGGGAAGTGAATCAACGCTGATGTGATCTGGGCGACTCAAAAACCGTCGATATGCCGTAAACCGATGCTGATCGTCGATATGAAGCAGCCGGCCGCAGCCGCGAAGAAGCTTTTCGTCTTTCGGCCCTTCTGCGACAGTTTCAAGCCCTGCCGCACGCCGCAACTCAGTCCACGACCGCTTGGTGCCGTACATCTCTTCCAGTTCGAGGCCAGTTTCGGAGAGAAACGCTCTGAGAGTGACGTCGGTCCCACCGGCGGCCATGCTCTTGAGTTCCGCAACGCGGGACGCCCATCGCGACGGGACGGCCTGTCTCACGTTCTCAAGAACGATCTGCGATGCCACACGGTCGAGTTCCATGTGGCATCCCGCAGGCAGGAATGGGAAGCCTTCGTTGATTTGGCGCTCGAGGTCTTTTCGTGTGCCTCCAAGCAGCGCGCGAAAACGGCGGTCGTAGCGAAACTCCTCGCGATGTTGACCTACAAAATCGAGCACCGTACAGACGGTCTTGCCTTCGAGTCGGCGAAGGCCGCGCCCCAGCTGTTGCAGAAAGAGCGTGGGGCTGTCCGTAGGTCGTAGAAACAAAACCGTATCCACGGCCGGCACGTCAACGCCTTCGTTGAAAAGGTCAACGGAAAACACGACATTCGTTCTTCCGTGTTTCAAATCCTGCAAGGCAGCGGCCCTCTCGGTCTCGGGCGTGTCCGCCCATACAGCCGTCGCCTTGACGCCAGCCTCGTTAAAGACGCGCGCCATGTATCGGGCGTGATTGACGCTCACGCAAAACCCGAGGGCCCGAACCTGGGAGGGATCGCCCGTGCGGCGATCCAGCTCCTTTAGCACGACGCGTGCGTAAGCGTCGTTTACTGTCAGCACTTCAGTAAGGCGCTCGACGTCATACCCAGCGCCGCGTCGCCACGGCACGTCTCGAAGATCGGTGTTGTCGTGGATTCCGTAGTAGACAAACGGAGTGAGACGATGCTGGTCGATTGCGTCCCAAAGCCGAAGCTCGGCAGCGATGCGGTCACCGAACCATGACAGCACGGGCAGGCCATCGCTTCGTTCCGGCGTGGCCGTAAGCCCAAGGAGTTCGGCGGGCTTCACATGTTCGAGGAGGCGGGTATACGACCGCGCGGCAGCGTGGTGAAACTCATCCACGATGACTACATCAAAGTGATCAGGCCCAAGATGCTCGAAGCCGGCTGCCGTAAGGCTTTGAATTGATGCAAAGACATGCTCAAACCGCTGTGGTTTATGGCGGTCAACCCAGAGTTCCCCAAAGGTCGGTTGCCGCAACGCGTGTCGAAAAGTTCCCTGCGCCTGTGTCAGGATTTCTTCGCGGTGAGCCACAAACAGTAATCGGGCCCGTGGCAACCCCGCGGCCAGTCGGCTGTAGTCGACAGCCGCCATCACCGTTTTTCCCGTACCGGTTGCTGCCACCAAAAGATTGCGGTGGTGGCCTTGAGACCGCGAGAGCGCGATCTTGGCAAGAAGATCCTCCTGGAAAGGCTCCAGTCGGATTTCGATCGGGCTCAGAACGAATGTCGGCCCCGTGCTGGCAGCTTGCTGGCGTTCGCGGAATTGCTCTCGGTCATAAGGCAGGAATGTGCCGCTATTCCAGTAGCTGTCGAAAACAGCCGCAACTTTGTTTACGACGTCAGGATTACGAGCCCCCGACACGCGTACGTTCCACTCGAGCCCCGTGACCTGAGCCGAGTGCGTTAGATTCGAAGAGCCAATGTAGGCGGTTGAGAACCCAGACCGCCGATGGAAAAGCCAGCTCTTTGCGTGGAGTCGCGTGGTTCCGGTGTCATACGACACCCGTATCTCCGCCCCAGCCTTCTCCAAGGCATCGAGTGCGCGAGCTTCTGTTGAACCGGTGTATGTCGTTGTGAGTACGCGGAGCTTACGGCCGGCCTGCAGATGCTCGACAAGCGTGTCGAGCATCGGGGCGATTCCTGTATACCGAATAAAAGCCATCACCACGTCAATCGCATCCGCCGAATGGATTTCCGTAAGTACTTGGCTTCCGACAGTTGGTTCGCCCGGTGCGTTTGTGAGTATTGCGGTATCGAGCAGCGGGATCAGCGGCGGTCGGATCGTCTGGGACGCTCCATCTGGAAGGACGCGATAAATCGCTTGGAGAATTTCGCCTGGCGGGCTGGGGCGATCGGCAAGCGAAACCACGGCAGCGGTTCCGGGCAGATGTGACTGGCTTGCCTTTGTGAGACCCGAGATAACGTGCCGGGTTAGCTTCACGCCCAAACCAACGCGGTCCTTGTCATCGACCGACGCAACAAGTCTCTTGACGAACCGCGCAACGTGCAGTGACAAGCGGTCCGCAGCCTCTGCGGGGCGCAGGTTCTCACGGTGTACCCGGAGGTCTACCGTCAAAGCTGCGAGCTCTGCTGCGAGCGCCTCGGTCAAAAGTGTTTCGTATATGCCGGCAGAATGTCTTGTCATGTGCTCAGCCTTCGAGTGAACCTATGGGTGACAGGTATTCGCCAACGATCATCAGATCTCCCGCACACTCCGCCTCGATCTCGATCGGCTCGAACGCTGGGTTCACGGGCAGCAGCTGAATCCGGTCGTGCCGCCAGCCGTCGGCAGTGACGGTCTTCTCCGAGTGGTACTTCTTGACGGTGAACCGGCCGCCGTTCTCGCCCGCGCCGTCCGTGCCCAGCTGCACGAGCACGATCCGGCCCTCGCGCGAGCCCGCCGGACATGGGCGGAACAGGCACCACGAGCCGTCCGGGATCAGCGGCTCCATCGACGAGCCCGTCACCCGCGCCACAAACATGCCGGGCTTGAGCGAAACGCCCGGCACCTCCGTCCAGCCGATCTCCTCCGGCACGCTCTCCGGTCCCCAAAAGCCCGCCGCGGCGGTGAGGTCGTAGACCGGGACGTGGGTGGTGTAACGGGCGGCGGGGGGCGGGGAGTCGTTGAGGGGCGACGGAAAAGGGTGCCAGCCACCATTTGTCTGGAGGCCCCGGCCTGCAGCCGGGGCCGGATCGCCTGCGGCGTCCGGCAAATTGTGGCAGGCACCGTTTTCCTCCCGTTGCGAAACGGGCGCGGCGAGCCACTGTCCATCTACAAAGGAGAACTCGACTACGAAGTTGGTGCCCGGGAGACCCGCGTCGAGGCCGAACCAGTCGCGGAGCAGCGCGGTGAGAGCGTTGTTGCCACGGGCACTCGCGGCGTCGGCCGGATGGGCGACGTTGCACGCCACCTTCACGAACCGGAAGACCCACTCCCGGCCGTCGGGGAGGCGGACGCGCGTGGGGCCCGTGGGGCGG
>VGYR01000292.1 GCA_016872925.1 Planctomycetota bacterium | reverse complement strand
TGACGCTCCCGAAGTGCGGCACGGGTTGAAAAACCCGTGCTACTCATCTCGTAGCGCGGGTTTCCAACCCGCGTGAAGCACCCCACGTGGTGCGGCCGTGCGGCCTACGCGGTGACGCTTCCGAAGCACGGCACGGGTTGAAAAACCCGTGCTCCTCATCTCGTAGCGCGGGTTTCCAACCCGCGTGAAGCACCCCACGTGGCGCGGCCGTGCGGCTTACGCCGTGACGCTTCCGAACTACGGCACGGGTTGAAAAACCCGTGCTCCTCACGCCGTAGCGCGGGTTTCCAACCCGCGTGAAGCACCCCCGCGTGGTGCGGCCGTACGGCTTACGCCGTGACGCTTCCGAACTACGGCACGGGTTGAAAAACCCGTGCTCCTCATGCCGTGGCGCGGGTTTCCAACCCGCGTGAAGCACCCCCGCGTGGTGCGGCCGTACCGCTTACGCCGTGACGCTTCCGAAGTGCGGCACGGGTTGAAAAACCCGTGCTCCTCACGCCGTAGCGCGGGTTTCCAACCCGCGTGAAGCACCCCCACGTGGTGCGGCCGTACGGCTTACGCCGTGACGCTTCCGAAGTGCGGCACGGGTTGAAAAACCCGTGCTACTCACGCCGTAGCGCGGGTTTCCAACCCGCGTGAAGCACCCCACGTGGTGCGGCCGTACCGCTTGCGCGGTGACGCTTCCGAAGCACGGCACGGGTTGAAAAACCCGTGCTACTCATGCCGTAGCGCGGGTTTCCAACCCGCGTGAAGCACCCCACGTGGCGCGGCCGTACGGCTTACGCCGTGACGCTCCCGAAGCACGGCACGGGTTGAAAAACCCGTGCTACTCATGCCGTAGCGCGGGTTTCCAACCCGCGTGAAGCACCCCCACGTGGTGCGGCCGTACGGCTTACGCGGTGACGCTCCCAAAGTGCGGCACGGGTTGAAAAACCCTTGCTACTCTTGCCGTAGCGCGGGTTTCCAACCCGCGTGAAGCACCCCGCGTGGTGCGGCCGTACGGCTTACGCCGTGACGCATCCGAAGTGCGGCACGGGTTGAAAAACCCGTGCTACTCATGCCGTAGCGCGGGTTTCCAACCCGCGTGAAGCACCCCACGTGGTGCGGCCGTACCGCTTACGCCGTGACGCTTCCGAAGTGCGGCACGGGTTGAAAAACCCGTGCTCCTCATCCCGTAGCGCGGGTTTCCAACACGCGTGAAGCACCCCCACGTGGTGCGGCCGTGCGGCTTACGCCGTGACGCTTCCGAAGTGCGGCACGGGTTGAAAAACCCGTGCTCCTCTTGCCGTAGCGCGGGTTTCCAACCCGCGTGCCCGCTCCATACGGAAGCCCCAATCGCGTGAGCGATGGGGGCCGAACCACGCCCCGGTCAGCAGCGCTCCGCGTCGGCGAGCTCGTCGGGATCGATGTCGGGCGGACTCGTCGCCCACTCATCCGACTCGCGGCCGGTCCGAAACCCCAGCTCGAACAACCGGTTCATCCCCGCGCGATCGAACTGGAGCGCCGGAAACCCGACCTCGAAATCCTGCGGGATGCAGCGGAAGTTGAACGCCACGCCGTAGCGGTCGGCGAGCACGTACATCCGGTAGAGGCTCGAGGTCGAACTCACCTTGAAGAGCTTCTCGATCGTCGCCTCCGCGATCGAGAGCGTGGACGGGGCGATGGCCGCGTAGCCCGGGCGGTCGTCGGTGCGGCCGTTGCGGATCACGAACAGCCGGCCCTGCACCTCGCCGGTCGTGAGCCCCGCCCCCTCCAGCGCGTCTTCCACGTCGAGCATGAAGCCGCGGAGAAACACCTGCGCCTCCGCCCCGCCGTCGCAGTGCATCTCGCGGTAGCGGCGGCCGTCGATCTCGACGTCGAAGTAGACCGGCGGAAAGAGCACCGGCACCGACGCCGACGCCGCCAGCACGTCGACGTACCGCCTGCGGGCGTCGGGACGGCCGCTGGCGGCGATCGCCCCCATGTCCCAGATCGTGAACTCGTTGGCGTCCATGTTGGCCGTGCCGATGAACAGCCGATGGCCGGCGGCGTGCTTCCGCGCCACGGCGGCGAGCACGGCCTCGTCGATCGCGCCGTCGAGCAGCCGCCGCAGCGGCGCGGTGTCGCAGGTGGCGTCGTGGGTGATCGCGGCCACCGGCCCCCGCTTGCGGTAGATGTCGGCGGTGTCGATCTCGGTGTAGAACCGCTTCAGGAGCGGGTCGTAGTCGGGCCCGAGGAAGGCGGGCGTGGCCTGCAGGGCCCCGGTGGAGATGCCCGTCACGACCTTGAAGTTCGGGCGGTCGCCCCGCTGCGACCAGCCGCAGAGCAGGCCGGCCCCGTAGGCGCCGTGAACGCCTCCGCCGGAGAGCGCCAGAAAGTCGTATTCGCGGACGCCGTCGCCGTCGCGGTCGAACTCCCGCGGATCCTCCAGGCGGATCGAGTCGGCGATCGTCTGCTGCATGCCGGAGGGCACGTGGGTGTCGAAGGTTTCGAGGTCGACGGCTCCCCAGGGCCGCGCGGTGGCGGCGCCGGCGGGCGGGGCGGCCGTCCGCCGCTCCATCCGCAGGGCGAGCACGGCGGCCGTCGCCGCCAGCAACACGATCGGGATCGCCGCGCCGAGGCCAAGCAGCGCCGCCGTCTTCTTCCACGCCATGCCGGCGAGAATAGGGCCGCCACCGCCGCGGCCACAAGCGGCGGCCACGCGAGGCGTCAGGCGGCGACCGTGGCCCGGCGATCGTGGTGGGGCGTCGACCGCAGGAGCACACAGCCCTGCAGCGCCTCCGGCCGGCCCGGGGCGCCGACCGCGGCGGTCGGGCAGGCGACGAGGCCCGTGAGCCGCGACCAGGTTTCATGGAGGGCGTGCGGCACCGAGCAGGCGCTCACGTTGCCAGTCCGCCGCGTGAGGCCGTTGACGAGTTCGCCGTGGACGCCGAGTTCGTCGAGCTTCATGCCGGCGAACCGCACGATTCCCGTGCCGGCCTGGTGCGGGACAACGAAGTTCACGTCGGCCGCCCCGAGGCCCGCCTCGGCGAGGGCCTTGCCGACGGCCGCCGACATCGCCCGGGGAGCGATCTCGGCAATCGCCATGCCGTCGAGCGCGTAGACGAGCCGGGCATCGTCGTGGCTCGTGCCGCCGTCGGGCGCGGGCACCGGCACGTGGTCACGGACCACGAAGTCGAAGGCCGGCTTCTCGACCTGCTGCTTCTCGGCGGTGGCGTGGACGATGTCGAAGTGGATCGGATGCCGGCGGCTGGCGGGCGTCGCCAGGAGCGTGGCCGAGGCCATGTCGCCGAACAGGCCCGCGGTCTGGACGTTGGCGTAGTCGGTGATCCGGCTGATCCGGCTGGCCACGACCACGAGCACGAACTCGTCGCGGCGGAGCCCGAGCCGCGGCGCCCAGCGGTGGCTGACGAGCGACAGGGCCCGCGTGAAGCCGCAGCAGAACCAGTTGATGCCGATCGTGCGGCAGCGGGTCAGGCCGAGCTGGCGGGCGATCTCGCGGGCGGCCCGGCCGGGCCGCTCGCGGGCCGCGCCGGCCGCGTCGAGGTGCCGGCGGGCGATCGACGCCGGGATGAACGACGGCGACACGAACACGATCCCGCGGCAGTCGGCGAGCGAGCAGCCCGTCTCCCGCTGCAGCTTGCGGACCGCCGCGATGCCCATCGTGACCTCGTCGTCGAGCGAGATGGCCCGCGACTCGATGCCGGTGTGGTGGAAAAACTTCCGTGGCATCGCCGGCCCGAACCAGGCGTTGTCGAGCTGCCACGACGGCTGGTGGACGGCGATCGCGGAGATGCCCAGGGCGGCGGGATTCATGCGCGTGGGTCGTGCGGGGGCGGTGCCGGAGGCCGGCCGGTCCAAAAGGACGGGGATTCTGGCGAGCGCTCTCTGGAGAAGCCAGCGCGATATCACGGGATCGATCCCCTCGTGTTTCGACGACCCGAACCCGGCCGATCCCTGGCTGCCGTCAACGCTAGCTTCGAAAGCCGGGGCGTGCCGGAGGGGCTTTTTTCACGGGCGAAACGCGTTTGCAGGGCCCCACAGGCCGGTCGCGGCCGGGCGGGGGCTGGGCAAGGGAAGTTGGCTGGAGAAAACCCTCCCGGCTTTCCGATACCCCCCTTGAGTGGTATACCACCTATGGGGGATTCATGGCATGGATCGCGATGGCGTGACGAGGGCCCGCCGCGGCGGGCCGCGGTGGTGGCGGCTGGTGCTGGCGGCGGCAGTGCTCGTCGAGGCGGCGCGGTGCCTGCCGGCGCTCGGCCTCGACGACGTGGCGGTCGAGTGCCCGCCCGCGTTCGCCGATGGCTGCGGCATGCTCTGCCGGGTGCTCGATCCGCTGGGCCAGGATCCGCTCTGGAGCGGCCGCACGGAGGCGCTGCTCCCGTGGCGCTCCGCGCCGCAGTCGCTGCCGCTCTTCGAGACGGTCGCGGGCACGCCGGCGCTCGATGCCGCCGACTTCGGCAGCGGCATGGCCGCGGGCCCCCGGTTCTCGCTCTTCCGCCACACCGGCGACACCGGGGCGATCGAGTTCACCTTCCTTCGCGTGCAGAGCTTCCAGGGACACGAATCGCTGCCCACCACCGAGCGCGGCTACGTGGAGCCCGACCACGGCATCTACTGCTGCCCGTCGACGACCGAGCTCAACACGATCACCGGCGGACTCTCGAGCGCCCTGCAGAGCTTCGAACTCAACCGTCGCCTGCCGACCGACGGCGGCTGGCAGTGGCTGACCGGCTTCCGCTGGGTGCAGTGGAACGAGTCGCTCGGCATCCGCACGCAGTACGGCAACGAACAGGTGTCGTTCATGGATCGCCACGACACGACCACCTTCAACGACCTCTACGGCTGGCAGGTCGGCGGCGACTCGATCCTCTACGGCCTCGGCGGCCCGTTCCGGATCGAGGGCCTCGGCAAGGCCGGCATCTCCTACAACAACGCGGCCCAGCGGTCGGCGTCGATGACCACGGCGACGATCCCGCCGGCGACGCTCGCCGTCGGCACCGACGCCGCCCGGGCCGCGTTCGTGGGGGAGGTGGGCCTGACGGCGGTCTACGACGTGGCCGACTGGCTCTCCGTGCGGGCGGGGTACGCGGCCTTCTGGCTCGGCGGGCTCGCCACCGCGACCAACCAGCTCGATCGGCAGCAGCTCTGCTCCGACCAGCCGATCAGGGGCGCCACCGACACCGGCGGCAGCGTGTGGGTGCAGGGCATCACGCTGGGCCTGGAGGCCCGCTACTGAACGCACTCCAGGCGGAGGCCGGCGGTCGAGTAGGCCCGGGGGCTTTCGCCCCCGGGCCTCTCTCAGAACCGGACTTGTGGGTCACACATCCGGCTCTTTGGGTTCCGGTCTCAGCGGACGGACAATGCTGTCCGGCCAGAGGCCGGTGCAGCCGACTTGCGTCGGCCGCACTGGCGCCGAGATCGCTCGCTGTTTTGCGGTTCGCTATGTGCAGCAGGGAGTCTCTGCCGTCGGATGCGTCCGACGGTCCTGA
>VGYR01000291.1 GCA_016872925.1 Planctomycetota bacterium | reverse complement strand
AGTTCCGCCACGGCCCTGACGCTCCGCGAAAATCCCCTCATCTCCACGAACATGGGCGGCCGGTTCGTGATCAACGGCGGTCAGGGCCGCACGTTCGACCTTGATCCTGCGCTGGCGCCGGCGGGAGCGACGTGGACCTGGCGGCGCAACGGTCTGCCGATCCCGGGTGCCACGGGCAGCCAGCTCGCGATCACCGCCGCCGCTCCCCTGAAGGACAACGGTTGGTACGACGTGGTGGTGACTAGCGGTAGTCAGAAATCCTACAGCTTCCCGTTCTGGGTCTTCGTGAAGGTGCCGACGCGGCTGGCGTATTGGGGAAAGGATGAACATGTCCGCAACTTACCGGGAGGTTCGGGTAGCCTCGTGCAGGTAGCTGGTGGGCACGCTCACGCGCTGGGATTGCGGGAAGACGGAACCGTCGTGTCCTGGGGATACGATGCCGACGGGAGGAGGTCCTTGCCTTCCGGGTTGAAGGGCGCGGTGGGAATAGCCGCCGGCGCCGCTCATTCCCTCGTGCTGCTTGAGGACGGATCCGTGGTGGGTGTGGGGAGCTCGGGGCATCAGATCGCGGCTCAGATTCCTGCTGATCTTGGACGAGTTGTTTCGCTGACCGCGGGATGGAAACACTCCGCCGCGCTTCGCCAGGATGGCAGCGTCATGGTGTGGGGCGACAACGCCTCCGGGCAGACGGAAGTTCCATCGCTGGCCAGCTCGGTCGTCATGGTGGCGCCTTCGGGGTCGGACCACATGGGACCGAACCACCTGCTGGTCCTCCGGGCCGACGGCACGCCGGTCGCGTGGGGCAGCAACGGCGCTGGTCAAACGCAGGTTCCGTCGGGTCTGGGGGCGGTCAAAGGAGTTGCCGTGGGAGCCGCGGTCTCCGGTGTGGTGAAGGCTGACGGCACCGTTGCGGTCTGGGGTTCTAATCGTGAGGGAAACATGAACGTGCCCGTCGGGCTCGATAACGTAGTGCAGCTGGTGGCGGGAGACTGGCATTTCATGGCCCTGCGTGCGAACGGCAGCGTGGTGAGTTGGCCGTCTTCGTGGTCAAACTACCAGGGGGCCTCCGTCATCGGAGGAGGCGCTTACGCGGTAACCGGTGGTACTCAGTATGGATTGGCCCTTGTGGACTCCTCCGGAGACGTGGCGCCGACGATCACCACCCAGCCCGCGAGCCAGACGCTGGACGAGGGGACGCCGGTCACGTTCTCCGTGTTAGTGAATTCCGGCTCGGCGGGCGCGACGTACCAGTGGCGCAAGGGCAGCACGGCGATCAGCGGGGCGACGAACGCGAGCTTCACGCTGCCGCAGGCGCTGACCGCCGACGCCGGATCCTACTCGGTCGTGGTGACCAACTATCTCGGCAGCGCGACGAGCCAGGCCGCGACGCTCACGATCACGCCGTCGACGCCGCCGTTGGTGACGGGCCAGCCCCAGAGCATCACGGTGATGGCGGGCCAGCCGGCGACGTTCACCGTGACGTCGTCCGGTTCACCGCCGCGTTACCAGTGGTCGCGCAACAACTCCGCGATCACCGGCGCGACCAGCGCCACGCTCGCGATTCCCGCCGTCACCCTGGCCGACGCGGGTTCCTACACCGTGCAGCTCACCAACCTCGCGGGCACGGTGACGAGCGCCGCGGCCACGCTGACCGTCACCGCGCCGCCGGTGATCATGGCGCAACCCTCCAGCCAGACGGTCCTCGCGGGCAACACGGTGACCTTCGCGGTTTCCGCCACCGGTAATCCCGCTCCGACCTACCAGTGGAGCCGCAACGGCGCCGCGATCGCCAGCGCCACCAATGCGTCGCTCACGCTCAACAACGTGACATCCGCCGACGCCGGTACCTACAAACTCACGGCCACCAACACCCACGGCGTCGCCACGAGCAGCGAGGCGACGCTCACGGTGAACGTGCCGCCCGCGATCACGACCCAGCCCGTCTCGCTCGCGTCGATCCCGGGTGCGAGCGCGACGTTCTCCGTCGCCGCCTCGGGCTTTCCGGCCGTTTCCTACCAATGGTACAAGGGTGCCAACCCGCTTCCCGGCGCCAACAGCGCGAGCTACACGATCAACCCGGTCTCCACGGCCGACGCCGGCCAATACAAAGTGGTCGTGACCAACGCCGCGGGCACCGCGACGAGCAATACCGTCGTCCTCACGGTCAATATCCCGCCGGTCATCACCACCCAGCCGGCCGCAACCCAGAGCGTGGCGCTTGGAACTGCGGCTACTTTCATCGTTGTCGCAAACGGTTCTCCGGCTCCGGCCTTTCAATGGCGCAAGGACGGCAATCCGATCACCGGCGCCACCAGTTCGGTCTTCTCGATCGGAAGCGCGGTAGCGGCCGACGCTGGAATCTATACGGTGGTCGTGAGCAACGCGGGCGGCTCCGTGACGAGCAGCGCCTCCGTTCTCATCGTGGCGGGTCTACCGGTAATAACGCAGCAACCGGCAAGTTTGGTCGCAAACGCTGGTGGCAGCGCGACGTTTAGTGTCACGGCGGGCGGGACCCAACCCTTCACCTACCAATGGCGCAAGGCGGGAGGGGTAATTAGCGGTGCCACCAGCGCGTCCCTGACGATTTCTCCGGTGCAAGCGGCGGATGCCGGGGACTACTCCGTGACCGTGAGCAACAGCCTCGGTTCGGTGACCAGCAGCAATGCGACGCTCACCGTCGGCAGCCCGGTCGTGATCACAACGCCGCCCTCCAACGTCTCGGTGAACGCGGGGCAGAGCGCGACGTTGAGCGTGGTGGCGACCGGTTCGGCGCCGCTGACGTACGAATGGCGCAAGAACGGCAACCTCATCCTCGGGGCGAGCCAGCCGACGTACACGATCCCCGAGGCCGCCGCGTCGGACGCTGGATCCTACACGGTGAAAGTGGCCAACAGCGTGAACGAGGTGACGAGCCAAGCGGTGACCGTGACGGTCAACACGCTGCCGGTCATCACGACGCAACCGGTCTCCCGCACGATCGCCGCCGGCACCGCCCTCACACTCACGGTCACCGCGACCGGCGTCCCGCCGCCCACCTACCAGTGGAAGAAGGACACCGTGGCCATCGCCAACGCCACCACCGCGACCTACACGGTCGATTCCGCCAACAGCACGCACGCCGGCAGCTACACCGTGGACGTGAGCAACTCGGTCGGCACCGTGACGAGCACTACCGCGACCGCGACCATCATCTCGGCCCCGGTGATCACGCGCCAGCCGGCCACCCAGACCGTGAACCGCGGCGGCCGCGTGACCCTCACCGTCACCGCGACCGGCACCGCCCCGCTCGCCTACCAATGGCGGCGTAACTCCACCCCGATCGCCGGAGCGACCAGCGCCTCCTACCGGTTCCTCGCCCACGACGCCACCGCCGAGAGCGGCAACTACGACGTGGTCGTGACCGCCGGCGGCACCACCGCCAGCACGACCTCCAACTTGGCCGCGGTGACCGTCTTCGCGACGCCCTTCTTCGGCCCGAACCTGACCGGCGTGCACGAACTTGCCGCCGGGGAGGGGATCACCCTCACCGCGGTCGACACCACCACGCCCGCCGAACGGCTCCGCTGGCGCCGCAACGGTCGCCTGCTCCCCACCGTAACCGGCCGGATCCTGGAACTGACCAACCTCCAGGCCGCCGACGCCGGCTGGTACCAATTGCAGACGACCAGCACGACCGGCTCAGTCAGTGTCAGCGCCGCGGTCTTCCTCCAGGTCCGCACCCCCAGCCAAACCATCGCCTGGGGCTCCAATACCTCCGGACAGTCCTCCGTACCCGCCACCCTCACCGACCCCCTGCAGGTGACCGCCGGCTACAGCCACACCCTCGCGATCCGCTCCGGCGGCACCGTCACCGGCTGGGGCAGCAACACCGCCAAACAACTGAACCTCCCCGCCGGCCTCACCAAGGTCGTCCAAGTGGCGGCCGGGTACACCCACAGCGTGGCGCTGATCAGCGACGGCACCGTGACCGCCTGGGGCGAAACCACCGCCCTCCAGAACCTCGTGCCCTCGAGCCTCACCGGGGTCGTGGGGCCCTCGAGCCTCAGCGGGGTCGTGGGCATCGCCGCCGGCCGGGTGCACACCCTCGCCCTACGCTCCAACGGCACCGTCGTCGGCTGGGGCGAACCCAGCTACGGCCAGGAAATGGTCCCCGCCGGCCTCTCCAACATCGTGGCGATCGCCGCCGGCTCGGACCATAGCCTCGCGCTACGCTCCGACGGCCTGATCTACGCCTGGGGCAACTCCGACAACGGCCGCACCACCATTCCCTCCGGCCTGACCAACGTGATCGCGATCGCCGCCGGAGCGGAACATAGCCTGGCCCTCCGGGCCGACGGCCGCGTGGTCGCCTGGGGCAAGTCCGACAACAGCCGCACCGCGGTGCCCTCCAACCTGACCGACGTGGTCGCGATCGCCGCCGGCCAGGCCCATAGCGTCGCCCTGAAACGCGACGGTACCCTCGTCGCCTGGGGCCTGAACACCCTCGGGCAAACAACCCTCCCCTACAACCTCGGCAGCGTGCACCAACTGAGCGCCGTCGGCGGCTTCCACAACGTGGCCCTGCGGGACACCCGCCAGGACCTGGCCCCCGCGATCCTGACCTCTCCGGACAACCGCCTGATCCCCGTGGGAGCGCCCCTGACCCTCGCGGTGACCGGCAACTTCGGCTCCGCCCCCCTCACGGTCGTGTGGACCAAGGACAACGTGGCGATCGGCGGAGCGACCCAGACGACCTACACGGTCGCTTCCGCCAACAGCACGCGCGCCGGCGTCTACCAGGCGAAGGTCACCAACTACCTCGGCACCGCCACCAGCGGCGCCGCGACCATCACGGTGAATGCCCCCCTCGGCGGCAGCGCCGCCTCGATCCTGACCCCCCCCGCCGCAACGACCGTGCTTTCCGGCCAGACCGCCACCCTCAAGGTGGAGGCCGCCGGCACCCCGCCGCTCAGCTACCAATGGAAACTGGCCGGCAGCCCGAGCCCGATCGTCGGCGCCACCGGTTCGACCCTCAGCCTCACCAACGTGACCACCCCGGGCACCTACACCGTGGACGTGACCGCCGCGGTAGGCGCGACCGCCTCGGCCACCACCACGGTGGACGTCCTCGCAGTGCAGGCCGGCCTCACTACGGTCGACACCGGCTACGTGGAGGGTAAACCGATCACCCTGCAAGCGAGCCTCAGCTACACCGGCACCCCGACCAGCCTCGCGTACTCGCTCCTCCTGCCGCCCGGCTGGAGCTATGTCTCCTCCACCAGCGACGCCCAAGTGAAGCCCGCCGCGGGCTCGACCGACGCCATCGGCTGGGCCTGGAGCTCGATTCCCGCCTCCCCCCTGGCCTTCAACGTGGTCCTGACCCCGCCCCTGGACAGCGTGGGGACCAAGACAGTCACCGGCACCGCGATCATCCGCACCGGCGGGGGAGTCTACGAGTTGCCCCTGCCCGTGATCACGCTGCCGCAGGTGTCGGCCCCGCGGATC
>VGYR01000290.1 GCA_016872925.1 Planctomycetota bacterium | reverse complement strand
GCATCTTGGCTGACAATATTGCCTGGCTCAAACGCTTTGCGATCAGCCTGCTGAAGCAGGTAAACGACAAGGAAAGCATCGCCATGCGGCGGAGAATGGCCGGCTGGAATCCCGCCTACCTCTTCAACGTCCTGCAAATCCCGGCATAAAGTGTGCGTCGGCCCTGAGGGTACAGCCCCCATCGCTCACGCGATCAAGGCTTCCGCAGGTGCCGGTTAAGCCTTGCCAGCAGAACCCGAAGCCAACGTCCGGCGAGAGGGCACGGGCAGCCCCGCGGGCGTTGCGTTGATCGGATCGACGCAGCGCGATCGCGATCAGGCCAGGTCGCGATCCTGGAAGAGAATCAGGGCCACGAGCAGCGCGAGGCCCGAGTAGAGGGCCGCGTAGAGGGCCGCCCAGCCGAGGTAGATCCAGGGCACGGGGGTGCCGCCGATCACGGCCGCCTCGATCGTGAAGTGGTCGAGCACCGGCAGGAGCGTCGCGAGGAGCTTGCCGAAGAACCTCACGATCGCAAACTTGCCGACGCTCGACTGCACGATCAGCGGCACCAGGTGGCCGAGCGCGTAGACGGAGAAGCAGACGATCAGGTTGGGCACCATGCCGAGCCGCGTCGAGACCGCGAGGCTGACGGCCGCCATCAGGATCGTCTCGAGCAGGGAGAGCACGAGGCCCGGCACGACGGTGATCATCTCCTCGGCGCAGTCCCGCCACAGGGGGTCGGTCTTGGACGCCTCCCGGGCGTCGTAGACCACCTTGAAGCTGGTCGTGGCCAGCAGCACGCCTCCCAGGATCAGGAACACCAGCAGGGCCACGAGCACCAGGCCGGCGAACTTGCCGAGCACGAACTGCCAGCGGGCCAGCGGCTTGGAGAGCACCGTCAGCGCGGTGCGGCCGTCGATCTCGTCGGCGACGGAAACGCTCGCCGTCCAGACCACGACCAGCAGCGATAGCACCTTGATCAGCGTCAGGCCGCTGTCCTTGAGCATCTTCACGTCCTCGCCGAACGTGTTGTACGGGATCACGATGAACGCCAGCAGCAGCACGATGCCGGCCACGAGGGCCACCGTGAAGATCGGCTGGCCGATCGCCTCCTTCGTGGTCGCCGATGCGATCGCGGCGACCCGCTGGGCTCCGAGCCGAAACACCATGTAGGCCGCCACCACGGCCGCGAGCACCCCGAACGTCCAGGGCAGCAGCGCGGCCTGCGGATTCTCGGCGGCGAGCCGCCAGCCCACCTGCAGCGTCGCGGGCGCCGCGCCGGCATTCGTCGCCTCCAGCCGGGCCTGCTGGCCGAGGAACGGGTTCGTCGAGCCCTCCGTCTTCGCCCACGACCAGCGGCGGGCCGGCTCCAGGGAGACCTCCGCCTCCTTGGCCAGCGCGAATCCCTCGACCGCCTGCTGGGTGCGGACGACCAGCGGGGTGTCGCTCTCCATCCACATCGTCACCAGTTCCTGGGGACGAAAGCCGAGCGTCACCTCCTGCAGCGATGCACCGGGCGGGACCGTGACGGTGGTCCGGAAGTCCTCCCGGGCGGCCAGGCGGGCGAGCGACCGCGCGATCTGGTCGAGCGGCACCAGCGGCGTCACCGCCACCGCCACCGCCGTGGCCACGACCAGCAGCCAGCCGAAGGGGCCGAGGAACCCGTCGCCCAGGCTCACCCGGGCCTCCGCCGCCAGCCGCGGCGCGACGACCCGAAGCAGGGCGTAGCCGAGCAGCGCCGCCAGGAGCGTGGCGGCCGCGCCGGTGCCGATCAGCCAGATCGGCGGCAGCGCGATCATCCAGCGATTGGCGTCGGCCAGCAGTGGCACCATGTCTCGACCAGCGATTCTCGGTGGCAACGCGGGCGGCAGCCGCACGCGGGTCGGGCCCGAGCCCCGCCGGGGGCCGCGGCCGACCGCCCGATTATGCCGAGCGGATGCGGGTCGCGGAAGCGGGACCCGATCAGGCCGCCCCGCCGCTTCCGGCGATCACGGTCGCCGCCGGGGCGTCGAGCGGCCAGGCGTGCAGCACGCGGTCGAGATCCCCCCGGGAGATCGACTCCACGATCCGCAGGCTGTCGGCCACGGACCGGTAGGTGCGGACGTGCGACCACTCCAGCCCGACCTCGAAGAGCCGCCGCAGCGGACGCTCCCCGGCCAGCACCACGCGGCTGGCGAGTTTGTTCTGCGCCCGCTGGAACTCGCCGGTCGTGATGTCGCCGGCGGAGGCCGCGGCGAAGATGTCGGCCGCCCGGGCCAGCAGGGGCTCGACGTCGTCTGCTTCGCACGAGAGCTGCGTGACGAACAGGCCGGCGTCGAGGAAGTCGTGGTGCAGGAAGGCGGCGTGCTCGGCCTCGCCGGTGTCGACGAGATTCCAGTAGAGCCTGCTGCCCGAGGAGTCTCCCAGCAGCGTCGCCAGCAGCTGCGCGGGATGGCGATCTTCGTGCCGCTCCCCCGGGCCCGCCACCATCCGGACGGCGTAGTCGAGCGATGCGGTGGGCCGGACGACCCGCTCCAGCCCGCGGCTGACCGCGGCCAGCGGCTGGTGGTCCATGCCGCGCGGGCTTGGCGCCTCCGGAGCCCACTCGCCACACACCCTGCGGGCCGACTCGACGAGCGCAGGGAAGTCGACCGCACCGCTGGCGGCCAGCACCATGGTTCCGGGAGCGTAGCGTTGGCGGTGGTAGTCCCGCATCGCGTCCACGCCCAGCGCCGTGATCGAATCCACCGTGCCCAGCACGCTCCGCGCCAGCGGGTGGCCGCCGAAGAAGGCGGCCCGGCAGCGGTCGTCGGCGCCGAAGGGGGGCTGGTCGTCGTACATCCGGATCTCCTCCAGGATGACGAGCTTCTCGGTGTCGAAGTCGGCGGCGCGAAGCGCCGGCCGCATCATCCGGCCGAGCAGGTCGACCGCTTCGTCCTGTCGCTCGGGAAGGACCGAGGTGTAGTAGACCGTGTCTTCCTCGCTGGTGAACGCGTTGGCGCCCCCTCCCATGGCGTCGAACCGGCGGTTGATCTCGTCGCCCGAGATGTCGGGCGTGCCCTTGAAGACCATGTGCTCGAGGAAGTGGCTGGCGCCCCAGACCGCGTCGGACTCGTCGCGGGAGCCCGTGCCCACGAAGAAGCCGACGCTCGTGGACAGGGCGGAGTCGCCCACCTCGGCGATCACGTCGAGCCCGTTGGGCAGCCGCTCATGCAGGAATCGCACGCGGCACCTCCAGCGGCTCGCGGCCGAGCGACACGACCGACAGGTCGCCGGGGGGAAGCGTCGTGGCCAGCCACGACTCGACCGAGGCGACCGTCAGCCGGTCGAAGCGCTCCAGATCCTCGGCGAGGGTCCGCATGCGGCCGAGGTGATACCACTGCCGGGCGATCGCCCCGGCCCGCGCGGCGCTCGACTCCTGCTGCATCACCAGCCCGCTCTTGACGCGGGCCTTTACCCGGTCGATCTCGTCGGCGGTGATCGTGCCGGGCAGCCGGTCGATCTCGGCGAGGATCACGTCGAGCGTCTGCTGGGCCCGGTCGGCCGAAGTGCCCGAATAGCACACCGCCGTGCCGAAGTCGCGGCTCGTCTGGTAGCTGGCGGACACGCCGTAGCACAGCCCGCGCCGCTCCCGGACCTCGGTGAACAGCCGGGAACTCGGCCCGCCGCCGAGGATCGCCAGGGCGGCGGTGGCCTCGCGGGAGGCCTCGTCGCGGTAGGGGGGCGCCGACCAGGCCACGGCGACGTGCGTCTGCTGGGCGTCGTGGACGACGTGGCTCGCCCGCGGTCCGCGCGGGCCGCCAGCGACGTCGGCCGCCGTCCCCGGCGGCCAGTCGCCGAGCAGCGCGTCGACGCGGCGGACGAAGTCGGGCCAGTCGATCCGTCCCGCGACCGCCACGATCATGCCCCGCGGCTGCAGTCGATCGGCCACGAACTGCCGCACGTCGTCGATCCCGGCGGCTTCGACGTCTGCCGACAGCCCCTCGGTCGGCATGCCCCACGGCGCGGGGCAGTGGATCTTCCGCAACTCGGCCATCACCAGGTGCGCGGGGTCGTCTTCCAGGGCCGCGAGATTCTGGAGCACCATCTGCCGGGCGGCGGGGAACTCGTCTGCGGGCAGCGTCGGCCGGCGGAGCAGGTCGGCGTAGATCGGCAGCACGTCGGGCAGATGCCGCGCGACCATCGCGCCGGAGAAGCTCGTGTGGGTGGCCGACACGCCCTGTGACCACTGGACCCCGGCCGACTCGAAGTCCTCGACGATGCCGCGGCTCGTGCGGTCGCCGGCGCCGCGGAGGCACATCTCACCGACGAGCGTCGCCAGGCCGCAGCGACCCGGCGGGTCGTGCACCGCGCCGACCGCGGCATGAAAGGAGACCGCCACCGATTCGAGGTCGGGCAGGTGCTCCCCGAGGATCACGATGCCGTTGTCAAGCGTCGCCGAGTGGAGCGTCTGCTTCAAACCGTCCAGCCCTTCCCGCGGGACCGCGGCCCTGCCCGCGGAGCGCGGGTCAGGCGACCACGGTGGCCTCGTCCGCCACTTTGTACACGGTTCGCACCCGCCGGAAACCCAGCCGCTGGTAGAGCCGCACGGCGCGGGCATTGTCGGCCGTGACTTCGAGGGTCACCCGCCGCAGGCCGTGCATCCGGAACCCGGCCAGGGATCGCTCGATCAGGCACTGCCCCAGGCCCAGGCTGCGGTGTCCGGGAACGACGCCGATGTTCTGGATCATGCCGCCCCCGCCGCGCTCGGCGATGCCCTGGATGGTGCCGCACCACTGCAGGGTCTCGGGAGCCGTGCCGTGGGCCACCAGCCAGGTGGCGTTGGGCAGGAAGCCGGGCTTGTTGCGGATCTCGCGCATCAGCCGCCGACACCCGTCGAGGCTCCCGAGGCAGGGAAACACGAGCGCGTCGATCTCGTCCCGGAAGGAGCGGAACTTGGTGCGGGCATGCACGTCGAGCACCGCCTCGTTCCAGGGTACGAGCCGATACCCCGGGGGCAGGGCGGGGGCGGATCGGGGAGCCGTCAGGTCCACCTCCATCCGGTACCGCTTGAAATAGGTCGAATCCATGGCCACCCTGCGCCGCGTCGGCTGCACCCTCGTTCGCACCGGGATTTCGCCCCCGGGCGTCTCCTGCCGCACGTCCCTGCTCCGAGCGTAAGTCTGCCGCGCGGCCCGGTCAATGCGCCGGTGGTCCGAGGTGGCCGGGCCCCGGGAAATCGACCCCGAAGCCACTCCTGTTCGGCACGGGCCGTGCTGTCGGCTGATTCTGGGTTCCGGGGCGGTGGTCTCGCTGTGGCCCTTTCCTCCGGGGAGGAGCCGGGGAAGGCCAAGGAAAGCGAGGTGAGGGTGTCTCAAGTCTATGAGCGGCGCCAACCGGGCAGCAGCGAACCCCGCGGCACCCTCGAGCGCGCGGAGCGATTACACAGGCTATGGGAGTGACTCGATATGGCGTTCCAGTTCTTCGAGGCTCGCCCATCCCGAGAGGAAGAAGCAGACCATTTCGAAGGTCCGTTTGGTGGGCTGGCGGCCGGTGTAGAGCATGATCAACAAGCAGGCGATGAT
>VGYR01000289.1 GCA_016872925.1 Planctomycetota bacterium | reverse complement strand
GTCGGCTCGGTGCCGCTCGAACAGATCGGTCAGTTGTCGCGTCGCGGCCGGCGTCTTCTGGAGGAGCCGCTTGTGGACGACGTCGCGGATGTTGGTCGCCGCCAAGTGGACGCGGAGTTGCGACGGAAAGCGGTCTCGCACCCAGATGGCGAACGGCTGATCCGCCTGATCGTCGAGCTGCTGCTGGCCGAGGGCGAGCAGCCACGCCTTGCCCTTGAGCCCGGAGCCGAGGGCTGTGGCGAAGGCCCGGAGACGGTCGTAGCGATCCTGGCTCGAGATGACGTATTGCGAGACCTCGTCGATGATCAGAAACAGCGTGGCGTCGGGCCGACGGAAGCCCAGCATGTCGCGGATCGCCGCCATCACCTCCTCGGGCGACTCGGTACGGGTGCGGCCACCGGCACGGCTGTCGAACCAGGATGTGGGCTCCGGGTACTCGTCGCGGAACATGTGGTGCATGACGAGCGAAAACCGGTCGGCTGCCCGATGCTCCTTGCGGGCCTCCGACCACGGCGTGCCAAGAGACCTATCGGCCACCTCCTCAAACTGCCGCCAGAGGCCATCCCGTTCGAGCGTGAGCTCGTAGTCGGCCACGATCGAGTTGGTCGGGCAGTAGCCGAGCCGTTCCTGCACCTTCCGCAGCGCAGCGGAGTGGAGGTGCTCCCCGTCGCGGGCGACCGTGCCCACGTCGAAGATGACGGCCACAGGGTCGATCTGTGTCCGAAGCTTCTGCCAAGCAGCCTTCAGTTCGGCTGCTCGGGGGCTCGTGTTGCGAGCCAACCAAGCCTCGGCCAGCGAGCGGCCGTCGGGAAGGGCCATGCCGTCGAGGGCGAGGCCGAGCAGCTTCGCGAAGCTCGACTTGCCGGAGCCATAGAAGCCGGAAATCCACGCGTTGGGAAGTTCCGGCCCGCCGGGCTTTTGGAGTTCACGGCTGATGGTCTCGAGGAGGCGGACATATTCGTCGTGGATGCCGCTTGGAACGCGCCGCCGGCTCGGGTGCCCCTCGGGGTAGCCGCCCGTGACGATGTATTCCGACACCTCAGCCGCGACGCTCGCCGGACTCTGCTCATGGAAATAGACGACCGGCGGGATGTCTCGAGTGACGTCGCCAGTGAACAGTTCCTTGATCAGCATTGCGGACTCCTCGGACTCGTCAGGAATAGATGCGGGGGCGGTAGTCGGCGTCGGGCGCCAGTTGGCCCATGAACGAGAGGGCCGTGGGGCCGCGGCGCTCGCCGGGGTAGAGCAGGACCACCGGCACGCCCCTGGTGCGGCCGTCGAGGTGCCGCAGCAGGGCCGATGAACGGAAGAACGGATAGACGCCGCCCGCTCGCCCGATGATGGCGAGCATCCGGTCGGCCGAGTCGGGATGCTTGTCGGCTTGCTCGCTGATCAGGCGGGCACAGTCGGCGGCCAGGCCGTCTGGGCCCTCGACGAGCAGGGCCAGTTCGTCGGCGATGTATCGCATGCCCCGCTCGGGATCCTTGGCCGCCAGCCGCTTTTCACGGTTGATCGCCGAGGTGAGCCACTCGGCATCACGGCCGCGAATCCGCTCTAGGAACAACTTCTTGAGGTCGATCGACACCACGACCCAGCCGTTGGCCACAAGGTCTGTCGCCAGGCGGCGGGTTTGGCCCCGCACGGCGAACTCCTCCGACGGCTCGTACTGAAGGATGGCGAAGCGGTAGTTCCGCATCGTGCTGATCCGGGGGCCGTCTTCGTGAACGAGGTCTTGCCGCAGGGCCGCAAACGCTTCGCTCAGTCGCGGGTGTGGGAAGAGCGGCTCGGTCATACGGCGCCTCCCGCGGCCAGAGCCGAGGCGGGGCCATCTCCGACCACTGCGCGGTGCCAATCGGCGAGGGTGTCGTACTCCCAGCCAAAATCGGCGAGCCCTCCCTGGCGGCGAAACCTGATTCCGGGCAGGGAACGCAGGCGGTCGTCGAGGGCTCCGCCGACGAGCCCGACCGAGGCGAGGTAGGGATTGTCGAGCAGCGTGCCCTTGAACTCGACCTCCCGAAGCAAGTGGAGCAGGTAGCCGAGGGCGTCGTTTGGGACGGCCGGAACGGTGACGGCTCGAGGGTCCCGTTTGCCAGCGACGATTCCTGCCGCACAGGCGGCGGAGAGAGCGTTCGTGGCGAACTGGGTGCGGGTCGGCAGCGTCCAGGCGGTTCCGGTTTCGCGACCGACCCAGTCCACGACCATCGCCCGGGTCACGTCGCTCGCCGGCATAAGCCGCCTGGTGGGTAGGTAGTCGCCGGTGAACGATCGATAGAGCGAGTCAGAGAGTTGCAGATGCCAGTGGCAGATCAAGCGACGGGTGTCGGCGCTCATGTGCGGCCAACGGTGGAGTGCGGCGAGAGCCGCGGGCACGGTGTCGAATCGCAGCCTGAGCGAGCGGGCAAGAACCTTGATTCGCTGGAGGCTCTTGGCCCCAAACCAGTACTCGTCGAACATTTCCTGCAGCGAGGCTGAGCCCGTGCGATCGGCGTGCGACCACCACGCTCGGCATTCATCGATTTCAATGCCACACTTTGTGAGGCGGGCCGACAGTTCTTCAGTTTCTGCTGGCTTGGAGGAAGGCGACCCGCTCACGACGCCCTCTTGAAATGGGGAAGCGGGTAGCCTGGGCCTAGCGGAGCTAGGGCTGCGACCAATGGCCGCACGGCCGCGTCGAGGTCTTCCGGTGGTGCGCCGCGTAGCCGGCGACCCACGGGTGATTGCGTGGTCGCGGGAACTCCGTGCTCAGCCACCCAGGCAGCGAACGCCGTGCGGTCGAAGGGTTTGCTGAGCCACGGCTCGAGCCCCGACAGCGCGATCTCAGGTTCTCGGCCGCTCCGGGTGAGATCGGCGAGCCGCTCATCGAGCCGGCGGTCAACGTCCGCCCCGAGGCCGAAGAGGGACAGGAAGGCGTCGGCGTCGTGAGCCTCGCGACGGCTGTCGACATCAGTCCTTCGGGCCGCCTCCCTCGCAGCGGTCAAGGCCGCCCACCGCCACGTGTTCGGCAGCATGCGCCGAAAAAGGTCTTCTCCGCCGTACTCGGACGCCATGTCCGTCCGCCACCAGCCCAGCCGGGGCGGGTCGCCGGCCTCGCCGGCCCAGGCGACGATCAACTGCGCGGTCAGGGCGGCGTCCAGCGCAGTTTCTGAGGTGGTCGACGGCATGTTGAGACCCGTGCAACGATCCGTGTTCGGGGATCGGAGAGTACCCCACCGAGGGGGGCGATGACAAACCCGAGGGCTTCTCGCGGCTGCGAGTCTTCCTTGTCCTTCGGGCCGCCTGCGTCGGACCGCGGGGCGAGCGTCTGCGACGACCAGCGTGGGGCAGCCCTATGACACGCTGCACGGCAAGCATCCTCGTTGGCAGTACGTCGTATGTGGGGTATGTTCCGCCCAGCTGCGGCCGGGGATTCGTGGAGCTGTTTCATCGCGAGGTGTCAGGTGGATCAGATCGAGACCTTTCGAGGTGGGGCGAAGGAGCTGCGAGACCGGCTCTGCGCCGCCATCACGGCGACGACAGCCCCCGTGGTGCTCGGAAAGTTGGCCTCATTGGCGAAGGACGGTGTTGGGCACCACCTCGTCGAGTTGGCGATGTACGGCGACGTGCTGCGTTTGATAGCGGTAGCAATGTCAGTCGACTCTACGTTCACCGACGAAGAGCGGTCGAAGCTCGGCCCGTTCCTTGCGGATGTGCTCCGCCGGTTTTCTCGATACCGCCGTGACTATGAACCCTTCGTGTCGGCGAAGGGGGTGGACTTCATCGGGGCCCTCCGGCACTACCTCGCCGACACGAAGGTGTTCGGGTACGAGTGCCGTCCCACACGTATGGCAGGGCTAGCCATCTGCCGTAACGCTGACAGCCTCGTGCGTCGCGGCGGATTCTCGGCGGAGTATCGCCAGTTGCTGACCGGGCTCGCCAGCGAAATCGCCCGGTTGTCTTCCGGAAGCGGGGTTGAAGAACGGCTACTTAAAGAGCTTTCGGCAGATGGCGATGCGTTGTCCGGAGACGTCTCGCCTGCCATAAGGTCTCAGTTGCCGGACCTGGCGAAGTTGAGGATTGCATGCGAGACGGAGTTGTTCGACGAGGTGACGGCCATCCCGGCGGTCAAGGAAGTCGCCGGAACATTCGACGCAGTAAGGAAGTTGTCCGAGGCAAGGTGCGCAATGCTGAGGGACGGGGTGCGGGTGACACCGCGCATCCTTCCCAAGGTCATGAGTACGATCACCAAGTTGCGGCACGTGATCGGTGACGAGGTTTCGTGTGAGGCCTACGTCTTCAGTCAGCCGGTCATCAATGCCTTCGTGACGCTTCAAGATGATGTCGCGATCATCGGGCTATCGAGTGCCGCCGTTCAGCAGCTCGCAGGACCGGGCGAGCTCGAGTTCGTGCTCGGCCATGAGCTTGGCCACGTGCTCTTCGGCCACGTCACACTTGGTGCCGGGCCGCTGCTGAAGAGCGGCAGGCTGTCGGTGCGGCAGGCGATGCGCGTTCGAGCATGGGAACGTGCCGCTGAAATCTCTGCCGATCGAGTCGGCCTGCACGTGTGCGGATCGTTGCAGAACGCTGTCGCAGCCTTCTTCAAGCTGCAAGCCGGCGTGTCGCTCGTTGAGCACTCGTTCGATCTCGAGGAGTTTAGCTCGCAGTGGGACGAGCTTGCTGCCGAAATCACGGCGCTGGGCCAGCGAGACATGTGGGACTGCTCGCACCCTGTCTCCCCGCTGCGGGTTCGAGCGATGGTGATGCACTGGGAGGCTTGGAACACGGCAGGAGGCAGTCGCGACAAGGCGGTGGAGGCCGCGGATGAGGCGATCCGCCGGATGCTCGCGATGATGGACCCCTCGGATATCTGCGACCAGACCGCCGGGAGCGACGCGATGCTCGCCCCCTTCTACTTCTGGGGCGGCCTCTATGTCGCCATGGCAGACGGCGAAGTCGTCGACCCCGAACTGTCGCGGCTTTTGGAACTTGCGCCGCCGGGGTTGGACGTTGAGGAGTCCTTCGCGGCTGTCAAGGCGAGCCCCGAGGCGTGCATGGAGCGTTTCCGGCAAGACTTGGGAAGCCGGCGGCGGAAGCTCACCGCCCTCGAACTGTACCGGATCATGTCCGGTGTGCTGGATGTAGCGTGCGCGGATGGAACTCTCAGTGACGCGGAACTTACACGCCTCTGTGAACTCGGGGACGTGATCGGCCTTCGGACGACGGCGTGTGAGCTTGTGGTGGAACGGTATCTCTCGGAAGGAAGGGCGGCGACATGAACGAGCAGGTGTACAAGGAGTTGCTGGACAGGGTCGCAGACATCGCCGCGGTAGCCGGTGTTCGCGGATCCATTGACCCGGAGGCGGGAACCTTCGGCACAAGGGTCGGAACGGGCGAGAAGCGAAGCCACGCCGTTTTTGTACGGCCGAGTGGGGAGGTGGGGGGCAGGGCCGGCGCGCACTCTGGGTAATCTGGGCTGGCGCGGCAAGCCCGTGTTTGCGATGATCGGCTTTGTCAGGATTTTTTGTCAGGGTCTTCAGCAGAATTTGTGGG
>VGYR01000288.1 GCA_016872925.1 Planctomycetota bacterium | reverse complement strand
CCGGAACCGACGCGGGTGTGGTTGCGGCCGGTGAGCAGTGCCGCCCGCGTGGGTGAGCAGATGCTCGTGGTGTGGAAGCAGGTGTAGCGGATGCCTTCGTTCGCCAGCCTCGAAAGCGTGGGCGTGCGAACTTCGCCGCCGAAGGTCTCGGCCACGCCGAAGCCGACGTCGTTGAGCAGCACGATCAGGATGTTGGGGGCGCCGGCCGGCAGCCGCCGCGGTCGGTCGGGCCAGACGGGCTTGGAGTCCTGCAGCCGCGGCCGCGCCACCCCTGCCATCGGCGGATCGGGAAACGGCAGCACCTCCTGTGCGACTGCGCCGGCTGCAGCGAACAGGGACACCGCACACCACCACGAACGCCAGCGTCGCATCACGACTCCCGTGCCTCGGTCATCGGCCGCCGACGAATGCCGGCTCGCGACCGCATGCGTCAGCCTACCCGCCGGCTGCGAACCGCAGGCAGTGCCAGTCGCCGAGGCTGGTCTCGGCCGGCGTGACCCCGAGCCGCGCCGCGTAGGCCGCCCTCACCCGCGGCACGTCGGCGGCCAGCAGGCCCGAGAGGATCGCGCAGCCGGTGATCGACCCCGCCGGATCGCGGCGCACCGCCCCGCAGAGGTCGTCGGCGAGGTCCAGAAGCACCTCCGCGACGATGTTCGCCATGACCAGATCGTGCAGACCCGCCGCAGTCGGAATCGCGGCGGCCACGGACACCCGTGATGCCACGGCGTTGCGGGCCGCGTTGGCCCGGATCGCCTCGTGCACGGCGGGATCGATCTCGACGGCGTCCGCCCTGGCTCCCCCGCGGACGGCCGCCGCGATCGCGAGGATCCCCGAGCCACTGCCGACGTCGAGCACGCGGCCGAGGCAGCCGCCGCGGTCGGCCCAGGCGGCGAGCGCCGCGAGGCACAGCCGCGTGGTCTCGTGGCTGCCGGTGCCGAACCCCGCGCCGGGGTCTATGTAGATGGCCGTGCGGCCGGCGACCGTGCCGGCCTCCCCCGGCTCCCAGGCGGGCCGCACCGTGCCGAACTCCGGAACCCCGATCGGGGAGAAGCCCGCCCGCCACTCGTCGGCGGCGCCCGCCGCGCCTCGATCCACGATGCCGACCGAGCAGCCCGCCGCGCTCTCGAGCACCGCCGCGGCCTCGCGGGCGGCCGCCGCGGACTGAAACCAGAGCGTCACCCGCGCCACGCCTCGATCGATCAGCCAGTCGCGGTCGCGCGGGGCAGCGGCGGCGTCGATCACCCGTGGCGACGGCACGAGGCCAAGGGCCGCAGCCTCGGCTGCATCGACTTCCCCCTCGGCGATGCCCCCGAGCCCGGCGTCACCGAACCTGGCCCAGATCCAGCCGAGGAACTCATCGCGATCGAGCGTCGTGCCGTCAGGCAGCGTCACGCTCTGGAGCACGTCCACGGTGAGGCACCACCACTCGGAGTCCCCGGCACGGTCGGCGGCAGGCATGGTTCACGCGATTCCTGGGTGCTTCCTGCATTGCGTCGCAGCCCGTGGTCCGGTAGCCTAACAGATAGTCAGGGGGATCCTGAATCGTCGAGGAATCCGATGATTCACCGCACGCGTCGCTCAACCCGTGTCGTCTCTGGAGGAGAGTTGCTCGAGACGCGGTGCGTGTTGAGCGGCTCACCTGAACCGGACGAGTGGACGATCCGCGTTACCGCCGAGGCGGACGTCGTCAGCGACGTGATCGTCGTGGATCGCGACCCGAGCGACTCGGCGCGGATTCGCGCCACCGTCAACGGCACCATCGTCGGCTCGCAGCCGGAGACCGCGGTGCGGCTGATCCGGGTGTTCTCGGGCCGCGGCGCCGACACGATCGCCATCGACCTGCCCGGCAATACCGGCATCCGCACGTTCATCGACTCGGGGCCCGGGGCCGACACCGTCACCGGCAGCGACGGCAGCGACACGATCGTGGCCGGGCCTGGCAACGACACGATCAGCGGCGGCCGGGGCCGCGACTCGATCTGGGGGGGTGCGGGAAGCGACTCGATCAGCGGCGGCGCCGGGGGCGACCAGGTTTTCGGCGGCAGCGGCGACGACGCGATCTCCGGCGACGACGGCAGCGACACGCTCGAGGGCAACGGCGGCCGGGACGCGCTCCGGGCGGGACGCGGCCGCAACGCCCTGGTCGGTGGTGCCGGCCACGACACGTTCTTCGGCGTCACCGGCATCGACACCGCCCGGCTCGAACCCGGCGAGCAGCTGATCGGCAACGAGTCGACCAACCCACTCCGCGAGGTCCTGCGCGTCGATTCGCTGCGCAGCTGGTACATCGACGCCGCGATGCGCCAGTGGGGCGAAATGCTCGGCAAGCCGACCGGTGGTTTTCCGACCTGGCGGGACGGGCTCCTCGTGGCCACGCCGGTCAACACGGCCTCCCCCGGTGGGAACCACTCCGAAACCAACACCCAGGTCGCGGGGGTCGACGAAGGGGACATCGTCGAGACCGACGGGCAGCACCTGTTCGTGCTCGCCGGCGACGGCGTCGACATCCTCTCGGCGGCTCCCGGCGTTGGGCTCGCGGCCGTGGCCCACGTGACGATCGCCGGCGACGAGGCGGCCCTGCTGCTGCACGGCACGCGGCTGACCGTGATCTCGCGGGACTATGAGGAGACGATTCCGGCCGGACGCCTCGTCCCCTGGGGCTACGGCGGCTACGGCGGCCCGCAGACGGCCGTGACGGTCCTCGATGTCTCCGACGTGGCCGCGCCCCGCGTGGTTGAGCGGACCGAGATCGACGGCTGGTTCGTCACGTCGCGGGCGATCGGCGGCCGCGTGATCGTGGTCACCCAGGACGGGCTCGACATTCCGATGCCCGAGATCATCCCCACGCCCGGCACCTTGCCTCCGAACTGGTCCAATCCCGGCCCGGGTGTCGAGCCGCTGCCGATCCTGCTCGACGCGGAACCCGTGGCCGACGACCCGCCTGCGGTCACGATCCAGCCCGTCATCGGCTCCCTGCGGCCGTGGTGGCCCAGCGGCGTCTACGAGGACGAGGCCGCCTACCGTGCCCGGCTCGAAGCGGCCTGGGAGGCGGGAGTCCTGCCGCGGCTCACCATCGACGGCGCCGACGGTGGGGCGCTGGCGGATGCGGGCCGCACCTACCTGCCCCTGGATCCCGCTTCGACCGAACTGCTCACCGTGGCCACCTTCGACATCGCCGACGACGTCGCCGGGCCCGAGGGCACCTCCACCGTCGCCGGCGTCTCGGGCATCGTGTCGGTGTCGACGTCGTCGCTCTACGTCGCCTCGACTGCGTGGGGCAACTGGTGGGATCCGGCCGACGAACGGGCCACCACCAATGTCTACAAGTTCGATCTCGGCGGCGCGTCGGTGCCGCTGGTGGCGATGGGGGCCGTGCCCGGCCAGGTGCTCGACCAGTTCTCGCTCGACGAGCACGACGGCCTGCTCCGCGTGGCCACCACCCGCTGGACGCAAGCCGACGCAGGCTCGAGCAGCGGCGTGTACGTGCTGCGGGAGAGCGCCGGCAACCTGTCCCTCGTCGGCGCCGTCGACCGCCTCGCTCCCGGGGAGCAGATCTACTCGGCCCGGTTCGCCGGCGACCGGGCGTATGTGAGCACCTTCCGGCAGATCGATCCGTTCTTCGTGATCGACCTCGCGGAGCCCTCCGCGCCCCGCGTGGAGGGCGAACTGAAGGTTCCCGGCTTCTCGAACTTCCTCCAGCCGCTCGACGAGACCCACGTGCTCGGGATCGGCCGCGATGCCGACCCGGAAACCGGCCGCCCACTCGGCGTGCAGGTGTCGCTGTTCGACGTGGGCAACCCGTCGGCTCCGGTCCGTGAGGCCGTCTACACCTTCGCCGGCGGCGGCTGGGACTCGTGGTCGGAGGCCCTCTGGGACCATCACGCCGTGTCCTGGTTCCCCGCCCAGGAAATCCTCGCGCTGCCGGTGGAGCGGTCCGGCGAGACGGGCGGCGCGAGTTCGCTCGTGGTGCTGCACGTCGACCGCCATGCGGGCGCCGGCTTCACCGTGCTCGGTGAGATCGCCCACGACTCCGCGGTCCGGCGGAGCGTTCGCGTCGGCGAGTTCCTGTTTTCCGTCTCGTGGGGCGAGGTGCAGATGCATCCCCTGGCCGACCCGGCCGTGGTGGTCGCCCGCCGCCGGCTCGAACAGGCCCCTACCACGCCGATCGTGGTCTGGTAGCGGACTGAGCCACAGCCCCGGGACGCACTTCCGGAAAATGTCCTGCGGCCGCCCGGTCCGGGCGAACCGATCCGCCGGGCGGTGGTTTGCCGCCGCTTCGGCCCCGCCCTACCGTTGCCCGCCCTCGGGGCCGGTGCCGCGCGCGCGGCACCGGAGGCCCCGAGGCCCTCGTGAGGGTTTGGTGACATGAGCGGAAAACTGTGTGGACGATTGGTGGCGGCGCTGGTCTGCGTGGCGGCGGTCGCCACCGCCTGGGACGCCGAGGCGGGTCCGCGGCATCGTCGGCGGTGTTGTGTGGATCCCTGCTGCGAGCCGGTCTGCTGCCAGCCGGCATGCGCCCCTGCCTGCTGCGAGACGAGCTGCACGCCGTCGTGCTGCGGAACGAGCTTCGCCTCGTACCACGGCCACGAGTCCTGCGGCCGGATCGTCTGGCATCGGGACACCTGCTGCGATCGCGTGGTGTCGTCGACGATCGTGGTGCCGGCAGCCCCGTGCTGTGCCGCGTCCGGCGGCCAGACCGTGGTCGCCACGACGCTCGCCGCGAAGTGACGGCCGATCCCCGGGCGACGGGACTCGCTCACTCCCGCGCGGAGGGATATCCCTCCGCGCGGGAGTTTTTTATGATCACGGCCCACGCCCGATCGTTTTTCTCAACCCGATGAGCCGCCATGACGCTGCCGCAGGGCTACCGCATCCGCCTCATGGAGCCGGCGGACTTCGCGGCCATCGGCGAGATCTGCCGAGTCGTCTATCCGCACGATACGCCGTACACGCCCGAGGAACTCGCGAAGCACCGCGGCGTCTATCCCCAGGGGCAGTTCGTGGCGGAGCACGTGCCCACGGCGCAGCCGGTCGGCGTGCACTTCACCCTCCGCCTGCGGATGGCCGACTACCGCGTCGATGACTCCTGGGACGTGCTCACCGCCCGCGGCACCTTCGCAGACCACGATCCCGCCGGCCATACGCTCTACGGCGCCGACGTCTTCGTCAGCCCGCAGCACCAGCACCACGGGCTCGCGCACGCCCTCACCGACGCCACCCGCGGGCTGGTCGTGGCCGAGGCCCTCTGGCGGATGGTCGGCGGCAGCCGGCTGCCGGGCTACGGGGCCGTGGCCGACACGGTTCCGGTGGATCGCTACGTTCGCGACGTCGTCGCGGGCGTGCGAACCGATCCCGTCCTGTCGGCCCACCTCAAGGATGGCTGGCAGGTCGTGAAGCCGATCCAGGGCTATCTCCAGCACGACCCGGAGAGCGGCTCTTCGGGGATTTCCGTGGCTGCAGAGTGTCGACGGGCGTACAGGTTCAAGAATGGGGAAGTGCATGGCGGACGGCGTGATCAGTGGGGCCGAAACCCACTGCATTCACCTTCAAAGGCTGCCT
>VGYR01000287.1 GCA_016872925.1 Planctomycetota bacterium | reverse complement strand
CGAGGCTGCCAAGCAGGTTTCCGATGTCGAGCACCACAGTCGGCCGCCCGGTTTCATTCCCGAGTGCCTTCGCGAACTGGCTCTTGCCGCAGCCCGGAGGAGATAGCAGGAGCACGCCGCGGGGACGGTTGCTGACGGTGCCTTCGCCCTGCCGCCTCATCGCCCGCAGGCAGAACGCCTTGAGGTTGTCGAGGCCGCCGAGCTGGTCGAACGACTCGGTGCCCCTGTGCAGGGAAACCAGCCCACTTTTCTTTAGCTGCTGGCTCTTCAGTTCCCAGAGCGTCTCAGGCTCCAACTTTCCGTGCCGGACGAGCGCCAGGCTGTAGGCGTTCTCGGCTTCGCTGGCGGTGAGCCCGGCGGCGGCTTCGATGACACGGGCCAGCTCGTCTCCCTCGGGAAGCTCGCCGTCCTGGGTGGCGACTCCACGCGCGATCTCTTCGAGTTGTGCTCGCCCGGGCAGCTCGTGATCGACGACGGTGAAGAGCTTGTCCAACTCCGCGGGGATCTGGATGACCGGCGCCAACACGATGATGAAGCACCGGCTGTTCTTGCCCGCGTGGATCTGCCGCGCGAGGGCCTGGATGATCTCCGTAGCCCCGAGGAACCGGTGCAACGACTCGAAGACCACGAGCGTTGTGCCGGACCCGTTGGCGACCTGCGGCAGCGCCCGGATGACGGCGAGCGGGTCCCGGGTGTCGGTAACCCCGGGCATCTGGATCGGCTCCAGCGGGAACGTCATGCCGCGGTCGCAGTCCCAGACGCCGAGCCGCCAGCCTTCGGCGCGGCACAAGCCGGTCAGGTCGCGAGTGGCTTCGGTGGGCTCGTTCGTCTGGACCCACAAGCCGGTGAAGCAGGCTGAGACGAATTCGCGGAGGCCGGAGGTGAGGGTGGGGACGGAAGTGGGAGGTGCAGGTGTCGTGGTGTTCTTGGATCGGGGCATAGTGTCTCCGTGGAAGGGATGAAGGAATCGGGTGCACCGGCTCTACTCGGCCAGAGCCTTCCCGCGGCCGAGCATCCAACTCTCGGGCTGAATACGTCCAAGCCAGTCGGCCACCGTGGGAATCCAGCCTAGGTCTTCGAGGATGTGCTGCTCGCCTATGAATCTCACGGGAAGAACCCTGCCGGTCGAGAGCGTGATCGTGGAGCCGAAGAGGGCCTCCAGCGCGAAGACGCCCTCGGAGTGGTGGCGAAGTGCGCGGTGCCTGAAGTCGGCCATATGAGCCTTGCTGCCGTCGAGCCATTCGTGCAGCCGAAGGTACTCGTGAGCCTCGCCGCCGTACTGCTTCGCGGAGCTGACGGCGTGGTGGTATGGGTGCGCCATCAGAGCGTGAACTCCCGCGTGCTGTCGCGGGTCTCGGTGACGTTCTCCTGGTGTTCGATCTACACAGTGCCAGCCGCGACGTCGATCGTGAGCGTGCCTTGGCCGCCGTCGTTGATCTCGAAGCCGTCGGGAAGGAACTCGTACAGAACCCGTTCCATCTCGGGGTCGCTGGCTGACCGGACCATGTCCATGTTGACGGGCTGGCTCTGGGCATCCAGGTAGGCGATGTGGTTGATGCAGCCGGAATCGCCGTAGCCGGAATACTCCGCCTTCACCTTGGCTACGCCCCACTTCTTGAGGCGGGGAATGATCTCGGCCTTGAGCGTGGCCTTGGCCGTTTCGAGGCGGGCTTGTTCGTGCTGGCGGTACTCGGCCATGAGGCGCTCCAGATAGTTGTCTTGGGCTTGGGCCATACGGGTGTTCCTTGGTTGAAGAAGGGGAGCCCACGGTGGCGCCGTTTTCAGCGCCACCGTGAGCTGGCGATCAGTTGCCCTGCCGCAGCTGCTCGCCGGTACTGGCTCGCTGGAAATACTCCGGCAACAGGTGCTCGGTGCCAGCGACGCCCAGAGCACGCTCAAGGTCCCTGGTAGCGTCCCGGCATGAGCCTCCGGTGAAGCCCGAGGTCTTGATGCTCGTGGCACCCTCGGGCGTGACGGTGATCTCGATGATCTTGGTGGTGGGAGTGCTCATCAGGCGGCACCTCCAACGCGCACGGTCACGCGGATCGAGCCGTCCTCCAGCCGCGCTTCGCTGACGGAGTGGCCGCGCTTCCGGGCCTCGATCTTGCTCTTCTCGACGGCGTAGGCCTGCAGGAACTTGTTGAGCTCCTCCTGCTGACCCCAATGGCCCCGGTAGTTGTCGTACTGGACTTGGCCGGTCTGGAGGTTGGTGACGACGGGGTACGACCAGCCCGGAAGCTGGACGCACAGGCCCGTCGCAGTAGCCGAGAAGAGCCTCACTGTCTTGGTCTCGGGCGCTGGAAGCTGGAGGCGAGTGCAGGCGGCTTTGACAGCCTGCTCGTCGCGTACTTCAGTCTTGATTTCGACGACGTGGGACAAATCTATGGTTCTCCTGTGGGTTTGTCGGCTGTTTAATTGTTGTCAAAAAGGCATCGGGCCTTCGTCGGGCTCGTTGGGGTCATGTTCAGCCGAGCCATCGCTCTCATAGCCGACCAGAGCCGGCTCCCGACGATGACCGAGCCGTAAAGAGGCCAGCCTTGGGGCATCCAGGCTGTGTTTGTCCGCAACGTGCTCTGAGACTTCGTCCATGAGCAGGTCCAGGGTCGCGGCCAGGTCAGCGTGCGGCTCGTCTCCCGGGCGATTCGTGAGCCAGAGAGCCAGGGCAGCCACAACTAGGACCGTCACACAGACCAGGATCGGGCCAAGAGCATGCAGTGCTGCCGCCCATTGTGAGTCATGGATGCCGAGGGTTGTGAGCTCGTGCAGATGGTCGGCGAGGTTGCTTCGTTCACTGGCGAGCTGACTCAAGGTCTCAGCCAGGCTCGTATTTTGCCGGGCCTGCTCTGCTGCTTGAGTAGCCTGAGCTTCGGCAGCCTGGCTCGCGACCTTGGCGGCCTTTTCTGCGATGTTCAGCGAGCGTTCGAGCCTGCGGTTGTCAGAAGAGCCCCAGAGCCAAGACATCCAGCCAGCCTGTGCAGACTCGGCCGTTGCGATCAGGCAGCCCACGATGACGATGGGCCAGAAGAACCAGAGCACGCCCAGGATGGCCCGAATACACAGGGCCACGACGAACTGGGCGAGGGCAAACAAGGCCCAGATAAGCGTGCCAAGAAATCCACTCATGGGTCATTCATCTCCTGCGGGGACGGGATCGATGCGTTGAAGTAGGTGGTGCCGGGAAGTGCTGCCGCTGGACTTCGGAGAGCCTGGCGAGCAGCCGGTTACAGAGGGCTTGAAGGGCCCGGCGGAGCTTCGTTTCGCGGGCCAGCAGAAGTGCCAGGCCAGCAGCCAAGATGGACAGAATCACCCCGATGGCGGTCATGGGGGCTCCTTTCGAAAGAGTGAAAAGCGGGAGGGTTAATTGCGGCAGGCCAGTTCAGCGAGGTCTATGGCCAGCCACTGATTACTCGCGAAGTCGTAGAACTCCACTTCGCGAAACAGGGCAGTCGGGACGGGCGTGGGTGTGAACCGCCACGTGTCCGGGTCGCTGCCGAGTTCGAGGCCCGCTACCAGTAAGCCGATGCAGACGCTGGGCTTGGTGCCGGCTATGAGAGGCAGCTGCGGGAACACGTACGGGGCACAGGTACCGGGGACTGTGATCCTGACCAGTCCGCCTTGGGCTTTCGCCGTCTCGATCTGGCCCTGCATGCCCGGGACTGGCACCTTCGTGGCGGTCGGCTCCCTCGTCGGGCTGGTCGAGAACCATGCGACGGGCTTCTCGTGGGGCTCAATCTTGGCCGTCGTGGGCTTGATGCACCCAGAGTTGATGATCGAGCGGAGTTTCAGGCCCGTGGTGTAGTGGTAGATGTTCTCGGGCGGATCGGGGCCGGCTGTTGGTTGGTCGGACGCAAGAATGGGTATCAGTGAGAGGTGGATTTTCACCGTTCAGGCCACTGGGTCAGGCTTTGATATCTTGAAAAAGAACGCTGCCCCAAAGCCCTGACGGCAGGAACGTTCCTCAAGACATATGCCCGGCAAATCGCTTTTATTTAGATATCAGTAAGCCTCGGCAGCACGATGAGCAGCACAGTCCCAGAAATCAACGCCCGAGTAGCCGACATCACCACACTCGACGTCGACGCCATCGTGAACGCGGCCAACGAGGGATTGCGCGCGGGTGGTGGCGTCTGCGGGGCGATCTTTCGAGCGGCCGGGCCCGGACTCGAGGACGCCTGCCGGAAAGTAGCCCCGTGTCCCACTGGCCAGGCCCGAATTACCCCGGGCTTCGCGTTGCCGGCGAAATTCATCATCCACGCCGTCGGTCCCATCTGGAATGGCGGGAGCAAGAGCGAGCCAGAACTTCTTGCTGGTGCCTACGGGTCTGCCCTCGACCTCGCCGACCAAAACGGCTGCCGGAGCGTTGCGTTCCCTGCAATCAGCACCGGGATCTACGGCTACCCTCTCCAGGCGGCCACTGAAATCGCCGTCGATACAGTCCGCGGATATCTTGCCGGAAAGACTGGCATCACGCGGGTTGTCTTCGCGTGCTTCGGTCAGGATGTGCTGGCTGCCTATCGGGCGGCCGGTATTGGTGCCTGATCGCGAAAATCAGTTGGTCAACTCACCAACCTCTTCGCCAAACGCGACGGTAGGCCCGATTCAAGGGAGCCCGAACGGCTGGCCGCGGAGCATATCCCGGAGCAATGCCGCCATAGACGACCGGCCTTGCGACGTAGACAGGCCTCGTGACCACGGGATAGCCGAATCTGGCGGGCGGGTACGCACCAAAGTACGCCGCGTTGCCAAAACCATACGGGGAATAGCCGGTGCCGAACCCAGAGCCGTAGAAGCCCGGGCCGTACAGACCGGGGCCGCCAAACCCCATGCCGCCGAACCAGAGTCCCTGAGCACTGGCTGCATGGGTACACACAAGCGAGCCACAGAGAAGGCTGAGAGCCAAGATCCGCCGCACCATGCCGAAGTCCTCCGCGAGAAAGGGCTGCTTCAAGCGGGCCCATTCACATCAAGGTACACGCCCGCGTTGGAAAAAGAACGTTTTGGCGGATAGTTCCCTGACGGGGCTCACGCTGGCTTGCTGTAATGCACCGCCAGCCAGACCGTGGGCTCATTGGGGCTTGTCCACGCCACGCGGTGCTTATGGTGGGCCGGAATGTCGAGCCAGTCGCCGGGGCCCATCTCCACCACGTGGTCCTCGAACTCCAGCCTGTCTTGGTTCAGCCTGAACTGGAATCGCGTGGGCAAGGCGTAAGGGAACACCGTGCGGCTCCATGCCGCTGCAGTCGCGGCCTCCGGCCGCAAAGGTTTATCGCATGAGTGCCGATCCCGAAGGGAAGGTCGGGCGGTGCCTTTGAGGACATCCGCCCGTCCTTCGGTCTCGGCCCCTGGAGCGGCGCTCGGGTCGGTCCTCACCGGAGCCCTATCCTCCGTCCAGGTCAAGTCACATTGTACCGCGCGTGTCAACGTCACATGGGCACCGTGTGTGTGAGCGCCTGCTCTGCAGAGCTATTGTCAAGAGTTGTGTTCAGAGGTCCTGAATCAGGCGGCGTTCTGCAGGACACCGTCGGTGAAGATTCTTCCTTCGAGAACAAGAACGATCTGGTGATGCGCGTTGAGTCGTCGCCAGCG
>VGYR01000286.1 GCA_016872925.1 Planctomycetota bacterium | reverse complement strand
TGCGCGTCGCAGCATCCTTCCGTGGCATGACCATCGCCCCCATGCCCGCCGGTCACCGCCTCGTGGCGCTTTCCGACATTCCCGATCGCCAGCGACGTGACGGCCAGCCTGAGCTTGTATCCCGCGCTCGTCGCGGCGGTGGGATCGCGGATCGAGGCCCTGCGGGCGGGCGGCGGTGAGGGCGCGGTCCCAGTCGATCTCGTCACGGCCTCCGCCAGCGGCCTCGACCCACACATCACCCCGGCGGCGGCCGAGTTCCAGGTGCCCCGCGTCGCTCGGGCCCGCAACCTGTCGGAGGATGCGGTCCGCGACCTGGTGCGGCAGCACACGCTCCCCCGCGAGTTCGGCATCCTCGGCGAGCCGCGGGTGCACGTGCTGCGGCTGAACCTCGCCCTCGACCGTCTCCCCTGATCCGCTCTTCCGGCGGCCGGTGCGTTCCATGGCCGATCCCCGTCCCAACCCCGACGTGCTCCTCGCCGAGGTCGAGGCCGAAGAGCGGCGCGTCCGCCGGGGAAGCCTGCGGATCTTCTTCGGCTACGCCGCCGGCGTGGGCAAGACGTTCACGATGCTGCAGACGGCCCGCCGGGCCCGCGACGAGGGTCGGGACGTAGTCATCGGCTACGTGGAGCCGCACGCCCGGCCCGACACCCAGGCCCTTGCCGACGGCTTCGAGACGCTGCCGATCCGCGAGGTGCCCTACCGCGGCGTGAGCCTCCGCGAGTTCGATCTTCCGGCGGCGCTCGCCCGCCGTCCCGAGATTCTGCTCGTCGATGAACTCGCCCACACCAATGCCCCCGGATCGGTGCACGACAAGCGCTGGCAGGACGTGCAGGAGGTGCTCGACGCGGGCATCGACGTCTGGACCACCCTCAACGTCCAGCACATCGAGAGCCTGAACGACGTCATCGGCCAGATCACCGGCGTCGTCGTTCGCGAGACGATCCCCGACCACGTCTTCGACGCGGCCGACGAACTGGAGCTCGTGGACATCACCCCGGAGGAACTCCTGGAGCGGCTGCAGGCGGGGAAGATCTACCTTCCCGACCAGGCCCGCCACGCGCTCGAGCGGTTTTTCCAGCGGCCGAACCTCGCCGCGCTTCGCGAGCTCTCGCTCCGTCAGGCCGCCCGCCGCGTCCACACCGACGTCGAATCGGCCCGACGCCGAGCGGCAGCGACGGAGCCATGGGCCACCGCCGACCGACTCCTCGTCTGCATCGGCCCGAGCCCCACGACGGCCCGCGTGATCCGCACCGCAAAGCGCATGGCCACCGCCCTCGACGCCGACTGGATCGCCCTGTCGGTGGACGTGACGGGCGCGGCGGCCGACGCCCCCTCGCGGCAGCGGATCGCGGAGCACGTGCGGCTCGCCGAACGGCTCGGCGCCGAGGCGGCCACGCTCGCCGGGCAGGACGTGGCCGAGACGATCGTGGAGTTCGCCCGCTCTCGGAACGTGACCAAGATCCTCGTCGGTCGTACCCGCCGGCCACGCTGGACCCGTTTCCTGTTCGGCAGCCTCGTGGACGACCTCATCGATCACGCCGGCCGGATCGACGTGTCGGTGATCCACGGCGAGGAGGATCCGCATCCCGCCGCGGCGCCGGGGGCACCGCGACGGCCGCGGATCGCCATCCGCGCGCTGCTCGAAGCCGCTCTCGCCGTGCTCGCGGCCGCCGCCGCCGCCACGGCCCTCCGCTGGTCGGGGCTCTCCGACGCGGAGTCGAACACCGTGATGATCTTCCTCGCCGCGGTGGCCTGGTCGGCCTTCCGGCATGGTCGGGCGCCGGCGGCGTTCACCAGCGTGCTCGCCGTGCTGGTGTTCGACTTCTGCTTCGTCCCGCCGGCGTTCACCCTCGCCGTCAGCGACGTGCAATACGTGTTCACGTTCGCCGTGATGCTGGCGATCGGCCTGGTAATCAGCACGCTCACGGCCCGGCTCCGAGGCCAGGTGGAGAGCACCCGCGAGCGGGAGCGGCGGACCGCCGCCCTCTATGAGCTGGGCCGACAGCTCGGCGGCGTGTCGGGGCAGGCATTCCTCGCAGCGGTCGCCGCCCGGAATGTGTCGGAGATCGTCGGCGGTGAGACGGCGGTCTACCTCGACGAGTCGCCGGCGCCGCCGGCCGTGGTCGCGGGCCGGGACACGGACGTGGCGCGGCATCCCCTGAGCCTGCCGGCCGCCCAGTGGACGATCGCGCACGACCAGATCGCGGGCGCCGGCACGAACACCCTGCCCGCGGCGATCGCCCTGTTCGTGCCGCTCATCGGCTCCTCGCGGACCCTCGGGGCGCTCGGCGTGCGCGTGCCCGACGCACGCAAGCTCGCCGACGCCGAGGAGCGGCGGCTGCTCGAGGCCTGCGCCGCCCAGCTTGCGTTGGCCCTCGATCGCGACCTGATGACGATCGCCGCCTCGGAGGCGCGAATCAGGGCGGAGGCCGAGGTCGTAAGGAGCAACCTGCTCGCCGGCGTGTCGCACGACCTCCGCACGCCGCTGGCGGCGATCGCCGGTGCGAGCAGCAGTCTCCTCGGCGCGGAGGTCACGGACGTCGCCGTGCGGCGGCAGCTCCTCGAGACGATCGAAGCCGAGGCCCGCCGGCTCACGCGGCTCCTGGAGAACATCCTGCAGATGTCACGACTCGACGCGGGGGGCGCCACGCCGAACCTCCAGTGGCACGTGCTCGAGGAGATCGTCGGCTCGGCCCTGCATCGCGTGGGCCGCGGCCTCGCCGCCCACGAAGTCGCCATCCGGATCCCGGCCGATCTGCCGCTCGTGCACGTCGACGGCCTGCTGCTCGAACAGGTGTTCGTGAATCTCCTGGAAAACGCCGCCCGGCACACGCCCCCGGGAACGCACGTGACGATCTCCGCGGCGGTGGACGGCCGGGCGCTGCGGATCGCCGTGAGCGACGACGGCCCCGGCCTGCCGGCGGCCGCGGAGGAGCGCGTATTCGATCGCTTCTTCCAGGGGGGGCCGGCCGCCGACGCGGGCCGGGGCACGGGACTCGGCCTGGCGATCTGCCGGGCGATCGTCGAGGCCCATCGCGGCTCGATCACGGCCGCACGACGTCCAGGCGGCGGCGCGGAGTTCGTGATCCGGCTTCCGCTGGCCGACGACACGCCCCGCATCGTGGTGGAGTGAAGCCATGACGCCGATCATCGTGCTCGTCGTCGAAGACCAGGAGTCGATCCGCCGCTTCCTCCGGGTGTCGCTCGCCGGCGCGGGGCACCGCGTCCTCGAGGCCGGCACGGCCGCCACGGCCCTCCGCATGGCCGCCGAATCGCCGCCCGATCTCGTGATCCTCGACCTCGGCCTTCCCGATCGCGATGGCTTCGAGGTGCTCCGCGGGTTCCGCACGTGGTCGCAAGCGCCGGTGATCGTGCTCTCGGCCCGCGACGGCGAGGCCGACAAGGTCGCGGCACTCGACGCCGGAGCCGACGATTACGTGACCAAACCATTCGGTGTCGGCGAGCTCCACGCGCGGATGCGGTCGGCGCTGCGGCACCGGTCCCCAGGCCCGGGCGCCGATGCGATCGTCGCCGATCGGCTGCGCATCGATGCGGGCGCCCGGCGGGTGACCGTGGATGGCACGGAGATCCACCTCACGCCGCTCGAATACAAGCTCCTCCTCACGCTCGCCAGAAGCCCCGGCCGGGTGCTCACGCACCGCGTGCTGCTCCGGGAGGTGTGGGGCCCCGATGCCACGCAGGAGGTGCACTACCTCCGCGTGTTCGTCGCCAGCCTGCGGCGGAAAATCGAAGCCGACCCCACGCGACCGCGGCTGATCGTCACCGAGCCGGGCGTGGGCTACCGATTCGCCGACGTCTAAGAGAACCTCGCGCGCCCCCCGAGCGGCGCGGCGGACCACGATCCCATCGCTCACGCGATCGGGCTTCCTGACGGCGCGAGCGTCCGGCCTCGCGGCTCGAGCGACTCCCGGATCGCTTCGAGCTCGGTCGCCGGGTCGTCACCCGCGCGATCGAGCCGGCCGCAGCGTCGATACCAGTAGCGGGCGTTGCCCGTGTCGCCCTCGAGCTTGTGGAGCACCGCGTGGAGCCAGTCGGCCGTCACATCCCCCTCGTGCCGCTGGGCGAGGTCGTGGGCCGCGTCCCAGTCGCCAGCGAGTGCGAGCTCCACGCCCCGGAGAAGCTCGTCGGCCTTCGTCACTTGAGGAGGTCCTTGAACACCTTCCGGACCTTCTCCACCTTCGGCGCCGCCACGGCCTGGCAGTAGGGCTGGAAGGGGTTGTTCGCGAAGTAGTCCTGGTGGTAGTCCTCCGCCGGGTAGAAGGTGGTCGCCTTCGTCACTTCCGTGACGATCTTCCCGGGAAACACCTTCGCGGCATCGAGCTTCGCGATCACCTCCTCGGCGATCCGCTTCTGTTCGTCGTCGTGATAGAAGATCCCGGAGCGATACTGCGTGCCCACGTCGGCCCCCTGGCGGTTCAGCGTGGTCGGGTCGTGGGTGGCGAAAAACACCTCGAGAAGTGTCTCGAAGGGCACGACGGCCGGGTCGTAGTCGATCTCGATCGCCTCGGCATGGCCGGTCTGGCCGGTGCACACGTCCTTGTAGGTCGGGTTCGGCACCGCGCCGCCGATGTAGCCGCTGGTCACGCTCGTCACGCCCTTGAGTTCCGCGTAGACGGCCTCAGTGCACCAGAAGCAGCCGCCCGCGAGCGTCGCCTTGGCGAGCTTGGGCTCCTCCGCTCCGCTCGTTCCGCTTCCCATGGCGATGCTGGCTCCTGCGATGATGATGGCGACCGCGATCCGACGGTTCATGGCTTCGGCCTCCCGGATGGCAGGATCGTAGGAAGATCGCGGGGATCGACGACGAACCGCAGCGGTTTTTCGGCCCATGCGCCGGCGTAGCCCACGCCGATCCGCGGGGTTCGCTCCACGAGCCGCGGCGGCACGCGGATGCCGCTGGCCTCGAACCAGAGCCCGCCCCGCCGCGTGGCCGGCCGGCCGTCGAGCGACCGGTCGATGCCGAGCGCCGTGTCTCGAGCACCGACTTTCCGGTCCGGTGCATGTCCTCGACCATCCAGAGTTCCTTGTACTTGAGCGCGACGTCCTCCGCGGAGAGGTCGGTGCGGTCGGTCTGGATCACCCACTTGCCGTCGTACCGCTCTTCGCGACGGATCTTGGCTTCGTCGATCTCGAAGCCGGTGCCGCGGCCCGAGAGGAAGCGGCGATATCCGCCATTGCCGACGAGTGTCTTGTCCCCCTTCTTCAGCGGCTCACGGAGCGACGCCACGATCGCATCCCGGTCGGCCTTGTCCTTCCTGGCCTGTTCGACGTTGAGGCAGACGATGGAGCGGCGGTTCTCGACGAAGACCTCTTTCACCTGGAGCGGTGACGGATCGTCCGCTTTCTGCCTTGGTCCGCGGACCACCCGGTAGCGGCCCGGCCGCGACAGCACCTCCTGATCGACCTCCTTCGAACTCCGCAGTCGGGCCCCAAGGATGTAGTGCGTCCTGTTGTCAGCGGCCTGCAGCGCGTTGATCGACTGCCTGCTGATCATGCCCCGATCGGCCACGATGCACACCGATGAGATGTGAAAGCGTTGCCGCAGTCGGTTGACGACCGGCACGAGCGT
>VGYR01000285.1 GCA_016872925.1 Planctomycetota bacterium | reverse complement strand
CATCCGCCTCGGCAGCGCTCCCGAAATCGCAGGCGCCTTTCGGAGGCTCGCGCTCTCGATTCTCAAACGGGACACTTCAGTGAAAAAGTGCTCCATTCGCGGCAAGCGACTCCAGGCAGGATGGTGCAACGACGTCTTGGAAGGAATTCTGACGGGAAAACAGGCCGATTAAGATGCGATTGCCCTGCCGCGTCAGCGAGCCGGTTCACGGATGAACGGGCGTGCGCGGAGCATAGAACCAATCCACCATCCGGTCGTGCACGCGGTGCAGCCGCGGCAGCGGCCCGCCGTCGTGCGTGCCCGTGCGGGGCTCGCACGGGCCACGGTAGATCGGACCGCACGTCGGCGCCCCTTGCCTGCCCACGAGGTCGAACGGATTCGGAGGCAGGGCCGGATGGCAGGGTGCCGGCGGCACGCACGTGGGCAGGAGCCTCGGCTCGCCGCAGAAGTGCAGCGGCTCGAGCGGGGCCGTCCAGTCGTGCAGCCCGTCGGTTCTCGGTGGCAGCAGGCTCTCGAGCATGGCGGCGGCCTCGCGGCCGGACGTGCCCCCAGTGGCAGCCGCCACCGCGTCCGCGAAGACCACCCCGCCCGCGAGGACCACGGCGCACGCGGCGATCCGCAGCGCGGGCAGGCGACGGGATTCCCCGGCCGGTATCATCACGTGGTCGCTCCTCTTCCGTATTCACGAGCATCGGCCACGCCGCCGATCCGCCTCCAGCCGGAGCCGTCCGGCGGTGACCGGTCGGGCCGCACGGGTTGCCACGTCGCATGCAGCTTCCCGATCCGGCAAGGCTGATCGCCGACCTTTCCGCCGCCGACGCGCGGCTGGTGCTCGTCGCCACCGGGGGCGGCGCCCTGGCGATCTCCCACCTGGTGACGACCCCCGGCTCGAGCGGCGTGGTGCTCGGGGCGGAGATTCCTTACGCCCGGGCCGCGGTCGACCGGCTGCTCGGCGGCCCGCAGGAGGCGTACTGCTCGTCCCGCACGGCGCGGCGGCTGGCCGTCGCAGCCTGGCAGCGGGCGCTCGACCTGGAGCGCTCGGGGACGGATTCCGTGGGTGCTCGACGCCAGGTGGTCGGCGTGGCGGTGACGGCCGCGCTGCGGACGACCCGGCCGAAGCGGGGCGGCCACCGGATCTGCGTCGCCGTGCAGACCCTCGACGCCACGGAGACGGCCGAGATCGAACTCGAGAAGGATGCCCGATCGCGAGCCGAAGAGGATGTGGTCGCCGCCGCGGCCGTGTTCGACGCCGTCGGCCGGAGCGTGCTTCGGCCGCCGCATCCGGACACGGCCGTCGAGGCCTGGCTCCGGCCCGGTGAACGCGTGGCCCGCGACCGGATGGTGGCCCCGCCGGAGTGGCGGGACCTCCTCGCCGGCACGCGGCGGGCGATTCCCGCCGGCCTGGCGACGGGCAGCCCGCCCGCGGGCGGGCTCGTGTTTCCCGGCTCCTTCGACCCGCTGCACGAGGGACACCGCCGCATGGCGCGGATCGCCGAGGAGATCGCCGAACGGCCGCTCGACTGGGAGCTCTCCGTCCGCAACGTCGACAAACCGGCGCTCGACTACCAGGAGATCCGTGACCGCTCCGCGCAGTTCGCCGACCAGCGGCTCTGGCTCACGCCGACCGCGACGTTTCTCGAGAAGCTCGACGTGTTTCCGCGGGGCACGTTCGTGGTGGGCGCCGACACCTTCGTGCGGCTCGGCGACCCGCGCTACTACGGCGGCTCGAGCGTCCGGGCCGACGAGGCCGTGAAGACGATCGCCGAGCGGGCGGGGGGGCTGATCGTGTTCGGCCGCGTCCGCGACGGCGTGTTCAGCGACGCGGCCCAGCTCGACGCGCCGCAACCGCTCCGCGACATCTCCTACTTCGTGTCGCAGCGCGAGTTTCGCCTCGACGTGTCGAGCACCGACCTGCGGCGCCGGCGGCTCGACGAGCGGGGGCAGCCATGCGACACCTGAGCCGCTGGGCCTGCGGGATCGCGCTGGCGGTCGCCGTGACGGCGGCCTCGCGGGGCGACGAGCTCGGCGATCGGCTCACGCCGCACGTCGGGACGACGATCGACCTCATCGAGCTCGGCACCGGCCGGCGGTTCGTGCGGCCCACGCTCGAGCGCGTCGTGGCGAAGGAGGGGCGGGTGGCGGCCATCCGCGTGCGGCCCGAGGGACAGGGGGCGGCCGTCACGCTCTCGCTGCCCGGCATCGCGAGGATCGTGGCGGGCCGCGAGACGATCCACGAAGCGGAGGCGGGGGGCAGGTCGTGGTCGCAGCTCCGCGGCCGGCGGGCCCGCGAGACCTACGAGCAGGGCGTGGCCGAGTCGCGGGCGCGGATGCAGGCCCGCGGCGTGGAGCCCTGGCCGACGCTCTCCGCCGCCGACCACGCCCGGGCGGTCGACGAGCTCCGCCGGTTCGTCGAGCTCGCGCGGCAGGAGTTTCCGGGGCTCGCCGTCCACGAAACGCACGAGTTTCTCGTCGCCAGCGACATCCCCGCGCCGCAGCTGGCGCCGTTCCTCGCCGACCTGGATGCGATGCACGACGCGCTCTGCGACCTCTACGGGATTCCCCGCGGCGAGCCCGTCTGGTTGGGGAAGTGCCTCGTCGTGGCGTTCCTCCGCGAGGACGACTACGTCGCCTTCGAGGCCCGGTTCATGAAGGCCGACACCCGCGGCACGCAGGGCATGTGCCACCAGCGGAGCGACGGCCGCGTGGTCACCGCCTGCCACCGCGGCTCCGATCCGGCGGCCTTCGCGCACATGCTCGTGCACGAGACGAGCCACGGGTTCAACCACCGCTGGATGTCGCCGCAGCGGCTGCCCAACTGGCTCAACGAAGGAATCGCCGAGTGGGTCGGCGCGCGGGTGGTCCGCGGCTGCGATCAGGTGCCCCTGAAGGAGGCGCGGGCGGCGGCCTTCATGCGGTCCACCGGGGGCGTCGGCCCGGCGTTCTTCACGGCCGACAACATCCAGCCGATGCAGTACGGGATCGCGTCGGGCATGGTGCGGTTCCTGATCGCCCGCGACGCGCAGGCGTTCGCGTCGTTCGTCCGCGCGATCAAGGAGGGCGAAGCCGTGGACGCGGCGCTCGCCGACTCCTTCGGCGGGTCGCTCGACGACCTGCTGCGGTCCTACGGGCGGAGCATCGGCCTGCCGGCCCTCCGCGGGCCGGCCGACTGACCCGCCGCCGTCAGCGGGCCATCCGGCGGCGGCGGGCGGCGAGCATCGCCAGCCAGAAGCCGAGGAAGGCGGCGACGCAGGCGAACACGACGAGCATCCGCCGCGGGTCGTGGTTGAGCCGCCATGCCCCGAGGGCGTGGAAGGCTCCCCAGGCGACGATGCCCAGCATGATCCAGCGGATCAGCCGCTCGGGGCCGGCTGGCGGGGGATCCGATGGGGGCGGTCGATCCGGCGGGGACGCATGATCCGGCATGCCCGCATCGTAGACGGCCGACCGTGTCGGCAAAAAAAAGGCCCCCGGAACGGCCCAGGTACCAGGGGGGCGGAGAACCTGGACCGTTTCCGGGAGCGATTGGATCGACACGCTTGTCGGCACTCCCGACGCCGGCGGCGAGCATCCGTGCTGCCGGCGGCGTCGGCTGGGGCGAACCGGTGTGGATCGACCCCGTGGCCTTCAGGCGGGGGGACAGTAGGGGGCGGGTTTTCGCGGGTCAATGCCGAATCGCCGACCGTTCGGAAGGCCGCCGGACCGCTCGCGTGATCGCCGCACCATGCCCAACCTACCGGCTGCACCGCCGGCTGGAGTGTTCGGGCTGACTGGCGAACACGGTATGCTCCCACTCGCCGTCCACTCCGGCGGCGAGTCATCCGTGTGGGAGGCAGCTGGTTTCCATGACCACGACGAGCATTTCGCCACCGGTGCCGGGCGCCGGAGCACCCCCGAGCCCCGAAGCCTGGGCGGCGGCCTTCGCGGCGGCCCTGCCGTACGCGGCCTTCCTCGAGCGGCATGGCACGGCCGAGCAGCGGCAGCGCTGGGACGGCTTCCACGCCCGCGTGTCGCTCTCGCCCGAGCAGCGGGGGGTGCTGTCCACGTTCGTCAGGCGGATGCCCGTGCTGGTGCTCGCCGGCGCCTGGTGCGGCGACTGCGTCAACCAGTGCCCGATCTTCGACCACTTCGCGGCCGCGGCGCCAGCGATCGAGGTGCGGTTCCTTGACCGCGACGCCCTGCCCGACATCGCGGCCCACCTCAAGGTCTGCGGCGGCCAGCGGGTGCCCGTGGCGGCCTTCTTCAGCGAAGACTTCACGCCCATCCTCTTCTACGGTGATCGCACGCTGTCGGCCTACCGCGCGGCGGCCGCCACGGTGCAGGGCGTCTCGTGCGCGACGGGGATCGCCCCGCTCCCCGCCGACGCCGTCGCCGCGGTGGTGGACGACTGGCTCGACCAGTTCGAGCGGGTGCACCTGATCCTGCGGCTTTCGGGCCGGCTGCGGCAGCAGCACGGCGACTGACCATGACGAGCCGTGAACGCTGGACGGTCTACCCGCTCTTGTTCCTCGCCATCGGCCTGGCCCTCCGCGCGGTCTCGATTCCCCCCTCGGAACTCGAGGTACACGTGATCGACGCCGATCGGGTCGTCTGTGGCGAGATCGTCGTCAAGTCGGCGGACGGCCCGACGCTCATCCACGTGGGCCGCGTCAAGGGGGACGGGGGCGGACGCATCGAAATCAGCGACCACCAGGGGCGCGAGGCGATGGCGATCGGCACGGGCCCCGACGGCCGGGACGGCATCATCGAGTTCTTCGACACCGAGGGCAACTCGACGGGACTGCTCGACGCGCGGGTGCTCTCCCCCGCCGCCCCCTGACGGATCCGCGAGCCCCCGCGACCACGGGACAACGGGCGGTCTGGCGTCGCCTGCGGCCGATACGTTGACCCATTGGCTTCGATAGCCGCAATGGAGAATCCCGCGATTGAGGGATCGACCCCTCTTACCCTCCCCTCCTCATGGAACCACAGCAATGCATGGTGCCCACTTCTCTCTGGCGTGCGCCACGATTGTTCTCACAGCGACGACGAGTTGGGCCCAGTTGCTGAACTATGAAATGGTGCCGGTGGGAGACCCGGGCAACCGACTCGGTCCTGAAACCGCCGTAGCCGTTTCGTCTGCTTCGACGGGTTCGGGCAGCTGCAGCAAACTCGGGGGATCAATCTCTGCATCGATGGAAGCCCCCTCGTGGTAACTCCTGATGAAAAAGCGGATCTGCAGGATCCCGCGTTCACCGTCGCTTTGACCGGATCGAGTCCGATTCCGTCCAGGTCCTCTAACAGGCCGTGGACAAAGTGAGTTTTTGCGAAGGCGCGAGAACGATCAGACTGCCAGGGTCGATTGGCCAGCGGCGTTCCCGTCACCGATCGCGCGGCCCAATAGAGTCTTTATTCGTGACACACACGTCGTTTGCGCGCATGTTTACGCTGCCGTCGCCAGTCCGTGGTAATGCAGCCTGACACACGTGCCGAGGACGCTCTGGCCCCGGTCGGTGATCCGCCAGCGTTGCGTGCGGGGGATCTTCGCGATCAGGCCGCGGACATGGAGCCGCTTCAGGAGCCGGCCCACGGCATGGGATTGCCGTCGCCTGAGCAGTGGATCGGTCACCGGCG
>VGYR01000284.1 GCA_016872925.1 Planctomycetota bacterium | reverse complement strand
GGACGGATAGACGAGCTGCCCGTGATCGACATCCACAGCCTCTGACCGGCGCCGGACGCGAGGCGTCGAAGCCCTGGGGAACGGCCGACTGGGACGCGGTCTGCGCAGACGCCAGAAAAACGCCACCAAAGCGGGTGCGGGGCGTTTCGAGAAACCCGCTCCGGACGCCCGGGCCGCTCCTCCCGAGGCTCACGAGTCGCTCATCAGCCCGAAGACCGGTGCGGAAGTGCCATTGACCGGGCTATCCTTTTTGTGCGCCGAGCGGATGGTGCAGTTCGGCCAGGCCGGCAACGCCGGCAAGGTGAAGTGCATCACGCTCGCCGAGATGGCGAAGCGGTACGGGTCGGCCTGACCCCCGCAGGCCTACGGCACGACCCAGCGGCCTGCAGCGCGGATCGCGTCGTACATCGCGTCGGGTGCGAGATCGGCGCCGTTCGGCCAGCGAACGACCCCTTCGGCGGCCTGCGCCTGCCGGAAGAAGGCCTCGTCACGGAGAGGCTCGAAGGGGGTGCCCACGACCGCCGGGGATGCCAGGAACCCGCCGAGATCGACCTCGCCGGCGAGGCCGTCGCGAAATCGCACGGCCAGTGTCCACCGCCCGCAGGGAGCGGCCTCGGTGACCCGCCAGGCCGCGGCCGACTCTCCGGCGGCGCTCACTCCAGGGGAGGCACGGGATTGGGCGGCTTCAGTTGGCTGCATAGCTCCCAGTTCTCCAGCAGTGCCTCGCGGTGCAACTCCGCCCACTCCGTCACGAGCGCCCGGGCCCGATGGGGAAGATGACCCCTGATTATATCGAGCGACGCGATCTCGAAGACCGCCTCGTCTTCCGCGTAGGTGGCGTGAAAGTGGGGCGGGTTGTGCTCGCGCCAGAACATCTCGATGGCGATTCCGAAAAAGCGGCTGATGGTCGGCATGAAGATAGTGTACGGAAATACACAACTTGCGTCGAGCCGCCGTTCTCGAGGCCACCTCGGAGTCACGACCGGGGCATGCGGTATAAAAAGGCCGTGTCGAAAGACCTCTCGCCGGCCATCCCATGAGCCTGATCCATCACCGCTGGCTTGCCGAGCAGCTGCCCGCGTGGGAGCGGGAGGGAATGTCACGGCCGACGGGGCGCGGACGCTCCGCGAGCGGTATGCGGCCGAGCCGCAGGGCGGGCTCGCGCAGCTGGTCGTGGGGGCCGTCGGGGCGCTCCTGATCGGCACCGGGTTGATCGCGGTGCTCGCCTACAACTGGGATGACTTTCCCCGTTGGGTGCGGATCGGGCTCGCGCTCGGGCCGCTGGCCGTGACACAGGCCGTGAGTTGGTGGGTGCTCGGCCGCGGTGAGACCGCGAAGCCCTGGCAGCGGGAGGCGGCCGCGGTCGTGCAGACGCTCGCCGTCGGGGCGGCGATAACGCTCGTCTCGCAGATCTACAACCTGCCCGGCAAGTGGACGGATCTCGTCTTCTGGTGGTGCGTGGTGAGCGTGCCGCTCGCCTGGGTGCTGCGGTCAGAGGCCGTCGCGATCGCGTATCTCATCGGCATCGCGGTCTGGACGATTGCGCAGGCCTCCGAGCGAACGAGCTACTCGGATGCAATCGCCTCGGGTGCAATCGGCATCGCGGACGTGCGGCCCTGGTTTCCGCTGCTTTTGGCCGGCGTCCTCCCGCTCTGGCCCGGGCTCGACCTCCGCGAACGGCCCGCGCCGGGCAGCCGGCTCGTCCTCGCCGCGTCGGCCCTCCTTGGGCTGCTCGCCGTCGCGGCCTATGCCACCGTCCGCCCCGCGCACATGTTCCCCTCGTTCACGGGATTTCCCTGGCTGGCGATGCTCTCGGCCGCGGCCTTGCTGCTCTTCCCGCTCGACCGCGGCGGCATCGCCGAGCCGCTCGCCAGGAAGCCGCAGGTGCTGCTGGGGGGCGGTGCCCTGGTCGTCATGGCCCTGATCGGCACCTTCGAGGGTCCGGCCCGCGACTTCGTCATGGGCGTCGGAGTGACGGCGTCGCTGGGGTGGTGCTGGCTGCTGCTCGCCGTCGTGGTCGCCTTCGCGATCCTCGCGTTCCGGCAGGGCAGGTTCGCGGTGCTGGCCGTGGCCGGGCTTGCGCTGGTGCCGCTGCTGGCCGCGCCGCTGTCGGCGGATGACGCGAGTGGCTGGCCCGTCGCGATCACCTACTCGCTCGTGCTCCTGGCCACCGCGATCGCGCTGATCGCACTCGAGTTCCTCGGGCGGCAGGGGGCCGCACGGATCGGAGCCGCCCTGATCGCACTGCTCGTGATCCTGCGGATGGCCGACGCCGACGTGTCGCTCCTGGTCAAGGGCCTCGCCTTCATCGTGATCGGCTCCGGCTTCCTCGCCTTCAACGCCTTCGTCACCCGTCGCCGCCGCGTCGTCGCGTCCGGAGGATCGCCCGCATGAGGCCTGCGCTCGCCGTCTTCGCCGTGGCCGCCGTCGCCCAGTGGCTCCTGCCGCTCTCGGGCATCTGGCAGCACGAGCGGGTGATCTCCCGGGGGACGCTTCTGAGGATCGAGTGCGCCGCGCCCGACCCCTACGACCCGCTCCGGGGTCGCTATCTCGCCGTGCGGCCCGCGCAGTCGACTGTCTCTCAGCCCGAAGGGTTTCCCCGGGGAGGCGATCCTGTATCGGTGTGGGCCACGCTCGAGGTGGGAGACGCCGGGCTTGCGCGGATCAAGTCGGTCTCGCTCGAGCCGGTGTCGGGGCCGACCGTCATGCCGCTCACGGCACGGTGGACCGGCACGACCAACGGCACGGATGTGATTTCACTCGAGTGGCCCTTCGACCGCTTCTACCTGAACGAGCGGCTCGCGCCGGGTGCCGACAAGCTCGTCGCGGAGCGACGCCGTGACGGCAAGCAGACCGTCGCCGAGGTGCGCCTGCTCGACGGCCGGGCCGTGCTCACCGACATCCTGCTCGACGGGGTGTCGGTTCGCGAGCTCGTCAAGCAAGGGGCGAAGTGACCGGCGGCGAACCTGCCAGCTGCGGAGCGGGCGGACGCGTTGCGGCCGGGCGGGCGTGGCGGTCGTCTCGAGGTTCAGGGGAATCTCGTTGCGGCCCGCTTCGACCCGGCAGCGAAGCGGCGTCTTCCGCGGGTCGGCGTAGATCGCCGGCGTGAGCAGCGGTCCGGCGGCCTGCTCGTCCCCGTCCGTGACCTTCATCGCGAACACCGTCACCCGGTAGTCGCCCGGGGCGAGGCCGCTTTGTCGGGCGCCGGTCTTGAGCCAATAGGAACCGTCGTCGAGCGACAGCCCGTAGGCGACCGGTCCGGTTGAATCCGGATGGAACGAGATTCGGGCCGCGGGGAGCGGTCGCCCGTCGAGCGTCACCAGGCCCTCGACGCTCGACCCGGGGCCGCCGCAGCCGGCGGCCAGGGCCAGGCAGGCGGCCGCCAGGGCGGGGAGCCCCCGCAGGGCCCGCTGACCGCGCGGCGGCAGGATGAGGTCGCAACTGGTCATTGCGGCAGCGTCACCGTCTCCCGGCCGGCCCTGGTCGAGAGGGCTTGGTAGACCGTCAGGTCGATCGTCTCGCCGACTGAGTGGATCGAGCCGTCGGCGAGACAGAAATGCGCGCCCCCGGGATGCAGGCTGCGAAAGGACATGACCGAGGGCCAATGGTCGGGCGTCGGCGGCTGGGGAAAGTAGTTGAGCGGTGCATGGCAGCTCGCGTAGTCGCCGTTCGAGTAGTAGGCCACGGAATGATGATTGGCCACCACCACGTCCTCGCCGACGGCGAACGTGTTGCTCAGGCCGTCGCGCACGTTCGCCGGCGAGAGCGGCGAGAACCAGGTGTGCCGCCAGAACAGCCCCGGACACTGGGTCCGCCGGTGGCAGTCCGGGCTGCTGAGGCCATTTCGGCAATGAGGCCGATGCGAGCGACTCTCACCAGAACTCGCTGCTCGACCGCTGCCTCAACGCGGGCGACGGATCGGCGTAGGAGGCCTGTGCCACACGTGGGAGCGTGCATCACAGGCTCCAACTGCCGTCACGCATCCCGAGGGTTGCGTTTTGCGGCCCGGGATTCTGGCCGCGCGTGATGAGCAGCCGCGATCCCCAGCGGGTGCCCGCCACCTTCGCCCAACAGAACGATTCCGGTTTCTCGAACGCGAGCACCGGAAGCGGCAGCGGCCTGGATCGCTGCGCTCCGGGGGGACTGCTGGCGGGGGGGCGGCATCCCGCAAGGAGTGTACGGGCGATCACTCTCCCCGTCCACTCGCCGCCCTGCCCATGGTCGCTGCATTCTGCGGATTTTCCGCGCGGCCCAGCCTCCGGCCGCATGCCGGCCCGGCACCACGCCGCCGCTACGAGCGTCGCCGCCCCGAGAAGACTCCGCTCCACAAGATCATCTCCGAGAACCTCGCGAGCTGGCTCGAGTGGCGTGACGAGGCGGAGCGTCCCGTGCCGGGCTACGTTGAGGAGGAACTCCGCGGGTATCTCGAGTGCGGCATCCTCTGCTTTGGGTTCGGCCGTGCCCTCTGCACGGGCTGCGGCCAGGGGTTTGTGATCGCGTTCTCGTGCAAGGGGCGCGGGGTTTGTTCGGCCCGGCTGAGCCGGGCTCGGCAGCCATGGGAACCCTTGGCGTTCCCATCGGCTGCCAGGCAGGACGGGGCCATGGATGGCCCGCCCTGCCTGTGGCTAGTTCCGCCGGTGCCCGTGCGACAGTGGGTGATCTCCGTGCCGAAGAGATTACGGGGTTTTCTCGCCGATCGGCCTGCGGCCGTCGCCGCTCTCACAAGAATCTTCATTGAGGAGATCGAGCGGCTGCTGGGCGCTGTCGCAGGCGTGACGAGTGTCGCCTGCGCCCCCGCAGCCGCCCGCCCACGGCTCGGCGCCATCTCCTTCTTGCACCGCTTCGGCTCGGCGCTCAACCACCACGTGCATCTGCACGTGTGTGCAACCGACGGCGTCTTCATGCCGGCTGCTGGCGGAGCAGGCTGCTGCGCCTCCCCGGCGTTCCTGCCCGCCCACCCGATCAACCAGGCCGATCTGGCCGCGCTCACCGAGCGGGTGCGCCGCCGTGTGATCCGCTTTCCTCAGGCTCACTCGCCTGCTCGACACCGCTGCCGCCGCCGACATGCTCACGTGGGAGAACAGCGGTTTTTCAGTCGATGCCAGTGTTCGGATCACGCTCAATAGACCGCGACGTGCCGAGCTATTTTCAGAGCCTCGAACACCTGCTGCGATACTGTGCCCGGCCGCCTTTCGCGCTGGAGCGACTGTCCGTGATCCGCGGTGCAGACGGCCAGATCGCCCGCATCCGCTACGTGCTGCCCAGACACTGGGTCACCATTTGGGCCGCCAACTGGGTCGGGCCGGGCCGCTCGCGCAAGTCCACGCGGCCGGGGGCCAATGGCGTCGTCGACCTCTCGCCGTTTGAGTTTCTCGACCGGCTCGCCGATCTCGTGCCGCCGCCGCGCAAGCACCGGCACAGGCCAGCCGGAGGCTGGCGTTGGCGGTCGAGCCAAACCTCGGCTTTGGCTCCGACCGCCCGAGGCGGCAGGGGCCATGGATGGCCCTGCTGCCGTGAAACAAGCCAGGGGTGTTTGCACCCAACCACAAGCTCAGGCGGGCCGTGACGGCGCTGGCGATCGGAAACGTCGGAAACCGCCAAGAGGCGGTGACCGGCGGGCATGGGGGCGACGGTCATGCCACGGAAGGCTGCTGCGACGCAAATCCGAATC
>VGYR01000283.1 GCA_016872925.1 Planctomycetota bacterium | reverse complement strand
CCAGTTGCCGCTCCCGTTTTCGCTTCCCAAGAGCCATACTTCCCTCCGTGGCTGGCGAGCCTCAGACGCACGAGGCCCACGGCCGCAGTTTAGCGCCCTCTCTCCGGCTGTGAAGGCGAGTTTTTCCACGGCCTGCTAGAGTCTCGTCCCCCAGACCGGCCCCCGCTCGCGGTTCTTGGTGATCGGCCGGAGCCGCTCGAGCGCGGCGGCCTGCGGTGGCACGATCACCGGCGTGAAGGTGCCGCCATGGGCGGTGGCGATCGTGAACAGCTTGCGGTCGCAGTCCTGCTGGTCGCGAACCTTGTCGGGATCGATCCGGCCCGTGCGGCCGTCGACCACCCCCTGCTGCATGCCGAACGTGTGCACCACGGCGCCGCCAAAATCGGCGGCAGCGACCCGGTCGACGACGCTCGGCACGTGGTCACCGTCGGAGAGGAAATAGACCACGTCGGCACCCAGCCCGCCGACGAGCTTCACGGCGTCGTGGATCCCCTGGCCGCCGTTGCACATCTCCACGGTGGACAGCCAGGCCCGCAGCCGCCGCTTGTTCTCGGCCGATGCCGCCTGGAGCGAATCGACCGGCTCGGGATGAAACATCGGATAGGCCGCATCGCTGAAGAACACCACGAAGAACGACTGGCCGGGCTGGAGCGAATCGACCGCCCGCGCCACCTCGTCGAGCACCGTGTGAAAGCCGCCGTTGCGGTAACTGTTCGAGTTGTCGCAGACGAAGCAGACGGACTGGCCGGCACCGCTGCGGCCGAAGAAGGAGGCCGCTCCCTGGCTTCCGCCCCCGTCCTCTCCCGCGCCGCCTCCCGTTCCCGCCGCAGCGCCGCCGGAGCCACCGACCGTCGCGAGCATGTCGGCCGCATCGAACGACACGGGCGTCACCGCGGTTGGATCGACGGCGAAGGCCGCCTCGTCGAGCGGCACGTCGTCGACCACGGCCGAGTCCACCGCGAGGGCTTCGATGTCTGGAAGCGGTTCGGCGGCGGCCTCAGCGGCCGGCGCGGTGTCGGCCGCGAGTTCGACCGGCATCAGTTCGTCGACGGCAACCTCCTCGGCGGTGCCGATCGTGATCGCGACCGGCCTGGGCTTGGCCTCCGCGGCGACGAACATCACCGCCAGCCCGACGATCACCGCGAGATTCACCCCGACACTCACCGCCACGGGCATGATCCGTCGCAGCCCCGGTCGGCCGGCGCCGGCAGGAGCCGCCGGCGCGGTGGTTCGGCGGCGTGGCGGCGCGGACCCGGTCGACGCGGCCTGCGCCGGCTTGGCCCGCCGGGAGCCCGGCCGCTTCGCGGCCACGCCCGTCCGGGGAGGCGCTGCCGCATCCGCCGCGTGGGACGTTCGATCCGGGGCGGTCGACTCGCTCACCACCGCGGCGGCGGCGGCCAGATCGGCGACCGAGGATCGCACGTCGGCCACGCGGTCGGCGAGGCTGCCTGGCGCGGTGACGCCCGGCTCCCCCATGAGTCCGGCCAACTCCGCCGCCCGCTCGGAGATCCGCCGTCCCAGGTCGGCCAGCTCACCGAGCACCGATGCCAACCGCGAGTCGTCGCCCGACATCGTCCAGTTCCTCGTGACCCCTTGGATTCGCCGCCTGTCCGCCGCCTTGGTTTCGCCTCGACCCCACCGTACCACCGGTCTCCCCCCTCCCCAAGGAACGGGCGCGCGAGGCATGTTGCGGCCGCGGGGCAGCGGCTCCGGCGCGATCACCACCTCTGAAAGTCCCGCCCGGCGGCTCGGCCGATGGTGCCGGCGGGCGGGGGGCCCGATAATCCGGCCCATGCCCCCTCCCGCCCAGCACTCGGAGTCGTCCCGCGCGGTCCTGGGCCAGGGCCGGGACCTCACCGGCCGGCTGCTGTTTCTCGGCACCGGCACGAGCACCGGGGTGCCGCTCGTGGGCTGCGGCTGTGCGACGTGCACCAGCGGCGATCCGCGGGACGTGCGGACGCGGACGAGCGTGCTCGTCGGCCTGCCGGGGGGCCACCTGCTCGTCGACACCTCGCCGGATCTGCGCGGCCAGCTGCTCCGCGAGCGGATCGGCCGCGTCGACGCCGTGCTCTACACCCACGACCACGTGGATCACGTCTACGGTCTGGATGACCTGCGGCCGCTGTGCTTCGCCACCGGCCGCCCGGTGCCGCTCTACTGTCAGGCGCGGGTCGAGAACCGGATCCGCAAGGCCTTCGACTACGCCTTCACCGAGGGGCCGCCGCTCGGCGGGGGTGTTCCCAAGGTGGTCTTCGAGCGCATCGGACCCACGCCGTTCGAATTGCTCGGCGCCCGCATCACGCCGCTGCCGCTGCGGCACGGCGTGTTCGACGTGCTCGGCTTCCGGTTCGGGAACGTCGCCTACTGCACCGACACCAACCTGATTCCTGACGACACCTGGCCGCTGCTTCAGGGGCTCGACGTGCTGGTGCTCGACTGCCTGAGGCCCACCCGTCATCCCACGCACTTCTGCCTCGCCGAATCTCTGGAAACGGCGGCGCGGACGGGCGCCACGCGGACCCTGCTGGTCCACATGGCGCACGACGTCCGTCACGCCGACCTGGCGGCCAGACTCCCGCCCGGCGTCGAGCTTGCGGTCGACGGCCTCGAGGTGCCGCTCACGTAGCGCAGGCGCAGCGAGTTGGCGATCACCGACAGCGAGCTCAGGCTCATCGCCGCCGCCGCGAGCGTGGGGCTCGTCACGCGGCCGACCAGGGGATAGAGCACTCCGGCGGCGACCGGGATCGCAAGCACGTTGTAGAGGAAGGCGAGCAGCAGGTTCTGGCGGGCGACCTCCATCGTGCGGCGGGCGACCGCGAGGGCCGCGGGCACGGCACCGAGGCCTCCCGAGAGCAGCGTCACGTCGGCGGTCTCCAGGGCGACGTCGGCACCGCTGCCCAGCGCGATGCCCACGTCGGCCGCGGCCAGGGCCGGCGCGTCGTTGATGCCGTCTCCGACGAAGGCGAGGCTCCGTCCCGCCGCTTCCCGGATCGCCGCCACCCGCCGCGACTTCTCCCCGGGGGAGAGTGCCGCCTCGGCGGCCCGGATCCCGACCTCGGCGGCGACGTGCCGGACGGCGGCCGGTGCGTCGCCGGAGAGCATCGCCACCGCGAGGCCCCGACGCTCGAGGTCCGCCACCACGCCCCGGGCCTCCGGCCGCGGCGGATCCGCGATGGCGAACCAGCCCGCCGGCCGGCCGGCGACGGCCATCTCCACCACGGTGCTGCCGGCGCCTTCGGCGGCCGCCCGCGCCGGCGCCGGCGTTGCGGCGGCGATGCCGCGCTCGGCGAGAAAGGCGCGTGATCCGAGCAGCACCGTGGCGCCATCCACGGTGCCCTCGACGCCTCGGCCGACGGTGGCCGTCACCCGCGTCGCCGGCGGCGGCGTGATGCCGGCATCGGCCGCGGCGGCCGTGAACGCCCTGGCCAGTCCGTGCTCGCTGGCACCCTCCACCGCCACCGCCCGGGCGAGCAGATCGCGCAGCGGGCCGGCCGCAAAACCTCCAGGTGCGGTCGCGAGAGTTGCCTGCGGCGCCGTGTCTCCCGGGCTCGTGCCGGCGGCCACGATCCGCGGTCGTCCCTGGGTGAGCGTCCCCGTCTTGTCGAACACGACCGCGCCGACGTGGGCGAGCCGCTCCATCGCCTCGGCCGTGCGGACCAGGATCCCGGATCGCGCCGCACTGCCGATGGCCACGGTCATCGCCAGCGGGGTGGCCAGGCCGAGGGCACACGGGCAGGCGATCACCAACACGCTCACCGCCGACATGATCGCGTGAGGCAGCCGTGGGGCGGGGCCGCAGGCGAGCCATCCCAGGAACGTCGCCGCCGCGACCACGACGACGACCGGCACGAACACCGCGGCGATCCGGTCGGCGAGTCGTTCGACCGGCGCCCGGGTGGCGTGGGCCTCGCGGACCAGCCGCGTGATCCGGGCGACCAGCGAATCGGCCGATGCCGCCGTCGCCGCGACCACGATCGAGGCGGGGCCGTTGATCGCTCCGCCGAGCACCCGATCGCCGACGCCGCGGCTCACCGGCAGCGACTCACCGGTGAGCAGCGACTCGTCGCAGGTCGTGTCCCCCTCGCGGATCGAGCCGTCGACCGGGATCCTGCCCCCGGGCCTGACGCGGAGCAGGTCGCCGGGGAGGACGGCTGCCAGCGGCACCGGCTCGCCTCCCGGATAGCGTTCGGCCGTCGGCGGGGAGAGGTTCATCAGGGCGCGGATCGCCGCGGTGGTGCCGCGGCGCGCCCGGCTCTCGAGCAGTTGTCCCAGCAGCACGAGCACCACGATCATGCCGGCCGATTCGTAGAACACGTCCACGCCGCCGTCGGCCCGGCGGAGCGACGGCGGGATCACGCCGGGCGCCACGGTGGCCACGGCACTGGCGATCCAGGCGGTGAGCACGCCGATCGCGACCAGGGAAAACATCGTGGGCCGTCCCGCCCGGAGGCCGGCGATCCCGCCCGCCAGGATCGGCCAGCCTCCCCAGATCACGATCGGCGTGCAGAGCGCCAGCTGCAGCCAGGTGCCGGCCGCGCCGGTGAGGCCGAGCCGTTCCCACCACCCAGCGATGGCGTGGCCGCCGAGCGCGTCGGGCAGCATGTGCCCCGCCATGCCCCCCATCGCCACCACGACGAGCACCGCCGCCAGGATGGCGGAGATCGTCAGGCGGCGGAGTTCGCCGCGCCGCGCCGCGATCGCCCCCTCCTGTCCGATCGGTTCCAGCGGCATGCCGCAGATTGGGCAGGCGCCCGGCAGAGCCGAGGTCACCTGGGAATGCATCGGGCACCGCCAGCCGAACTCACCCACGTCGGCCCGGGCGCAGCAGGGCTTCGGCGCCCCGGCCTTGGCAGCGGAATCGGGTTGGATCACGTCGAGGGGCAGCACGCGGCGATTGTACGCCACCTCGCGGCGGCCATCGGGCGGCCTCCTTGTCCTGTGCGATCAGGAAGTCCGCCGGTGATTCACGGCGGAGAATCCCTCTCATGCGGGTCCCACGTGAGCCTCGCGCGTTCGCGAGGCTCGGGGCTGCCCGTGCCTGAGAGGAGCGCGGGTTTCCAACCCGCGGAGCACTACCGTAGGCTCAGTACCGGAAGCCCCAATCGCGTGAGCGATGGGGACTGCGCCTCGCGTGGCGCGGGCTCGGGGCCGCCCGTGCCCCCTCGCTGGCCGCTCGCCTCGGGCATCCCGCCCTCGGCTCACTGCGTGTCCGCGGGTCGAGTAGGCCCGGGGGCTTTCGCCCCCGGGCCTCTCTCAGAACCGGACTTGTGGGTCACACATCCGGCTCTTTGGGTTCCGGTCTCAGCGGACGGACAATGCTGTCCGGCCAGAGGCCGGTGCAGCCGACTTGCGTCGGCTTCACTGGCGCCGAGATCGTTCGCGGTCCTGCGGTTCGCTATGTGCAGCAGGAAGTCTCTGCCGCCGGATGCGTCCGACGGTCCTGACTCCCCGCCCCCTTGCGGGCTGGCGGCGAACACGAACTTCAGTTGGCGTGATCTCATGCTTCAAAACCCATCGCCCCCTTCGCTCCGTCCGCTTTCACGGCCTTCATCGCTACTACGGGGCGATCCGACTTCTCCTCCAGCATCGAGCCCGCGTCGTTGCCTTCTTGGGCCCTACCGTCTCCGGACCAGAGGAGATCTCTTGGAGTAAGGATGAATGACTTCTCGCCG
>VGYR01000282.1 GCA_016872925.1 Planctomycetota bacterium | reverse complement strand
CAGGAACATCGAAGCACTCCGCAGATCGGATACTTCGAAGATCGCAAAGTCGAAAGTGAAAACTCAAGGGCAAGGTCTTCACTACACGGCCGTTCGCCGAACCGCGCGTTGTCGCGTCAGCACTTACGATCGACGGACCGCCCAAAAATCTGGAAAACGGTTCCGAAGTGCGTAACTTGGGCTAGCCAGCGCCACGACGATGATGCTCCGCAGCGGCAAGAAAAACTACGCCCTGCTCCGCTTTCGGGACTGATTGCGAGGCCGCCAGCCGCGCGGCGGAGAGCGCCGGCGGCAATCCGCCCCTCGTCGCGGCCGCACGACCGCCAGCCGTTACGGAAGTTGGGCGACCGTCTCCTGCCCGTCGCGCGTCGCCGCCGCGTGCCACGCCGCGACGTCGACGTCGGCCGCGACGGCCCGCACCGACCCGTCCATCATCGCCACGTGCACCGCTCGGCCGGCATGGTAGCTGCGGGCGGTGACCGCGGCGTAGGTGACGGTCGTCTCCCGCAAATAACCGGTCGGATTGGCGGGCTCCCAGCCGCGGACGCGAAAGTTGTTGAAATCGACGTCGAAGGCCTGCCCGTCGCGGTCGCAGCGGACCTCCGCATTGGGGGCGAAAGCCGCGGTGAAACCCGTCTGGTGAACACGCCCGTCGACCCACTCGGTATGCCCGGTGTCGGCCTTGAAATCGCCCCCCAGGGAGCAGATTTCGGCCGACGAGCCGGGCAGCGCCGCCCCCGCCTGCTTGCCGTCCCGAAAGTAGGGCTGCCACGCCTTGACCTCGGCCAGCATCAGCGTCTGGGAGAGGCCGTCGCTGAAGGAGTTGGAGCGGAGTCCCGAGTTGGGGAAGAAGGCGCCGGCCCCGCCCGATTGATTGCGCGGATCGTAGACCTTCCAGACGCCGCAGTTGACGCCGTAATTCAGCGGATACCAGGCGGGGCTGTCCGCCTCGTAACGGATCTCGTCCCGAGCTTCCGAGGGGCAGATCAGGGTCGGTACGCGATAGGCCGCCAGCGGTTGTCCCCGCAGCTGGACTTGCTGGTAGTCCTGGTCAAAACTGAAGCCGCCGGCCAGCACCGACTGCTCGAGGTAGGGCAGGACGCGGGCCTGGGCGCTCCAGCGGAACTGGTTTTTGCCGATCATGATCATCGGCGGAAACTTTCCCCGAGCCGACTCGAAGTTGTGCATCGCCAAGGCGAGCTGCCGCAGGTGGTTGCCGCACGTCTTGCGGCGTGCCGCCTCGCGCGCCGCCTGGACGGCCGGCAGGAGCAGGCCGACGAGCACCGCGATGATCGCGATGACCACCAGCAGTTCGACCAGCGTAAAACCATGTAGGGGTCGAGGGCATGCTTTCGCATATCCTCTCGGTTGCCTAGACCGTTTCCCCCTTACATGGAGGTCACGATGATCGCTCGAAGCGATGCGGCCTGTTACGTTGGCATCGACCTTCACAAGGACACGCTTGTGGCGTGCACGATTGCTGCGAAGGCTCGGGAGGTAGCGTACCGCAAGATCGCCTGCGTGACCCGGGAGCAGGTCCGCGAGTTCCTCGCGGACCTGCCGCGGCCGAGCGTCGTGGCGATCGAGACCTTTGGCTTCTATCGCTGGCTGTGGACGGAAGCGGAGCCGCTCGTCGACCAGGTCGTGCTCGCCGATGCCCGCGGTTGCCGAGCGCTGGCCGGCCGACGCATCAAGACCGACCGGGAAGACGCCTTCAATGTCGCCGAGCTCCTGATGACTGGTCGGTTGCCGACAGCCTGGGCACCGCCCAACCACATCCAGCGGCTCCGCGACCTCACGCGCCACCGCAACGGCCTCTCGCGTGATCACGCCAAGACGCTGCATCGGGTGAACTCGATCATGAACCGCCTCAACCGTCCGGGCCCGGCCCGCATGGATGCCGCCGGACTGCAGCGTTACCTGATCGCGAGCGTCGAACGCATCGAAGCCGATGACTTGATGATGCTCTGGCAGCATCAACGCCGGCTCGTCGAGGTCGAGCAAGACCGCTCCGCGATCGAACGCCGGATCATCGATGTGATGCGTGCCGACGAGTTCCGCCGCCTCCGTGAGATCCTCGAGTCGATTCCCGGCGTCGGCCTGATCACGGCCGCGACGGCGATCGCCGAGATCGGTGACTTCAGCCGCTTCCCCGACGCCAAGGCGATCGGCCGATACGCCGGCCTCACGCCCACGGGCTACTCCTCCGCCGACAAGCACCGGCTCGGCCGAATCTGCAAGACCGGCTCGCCCGATCTGCGCTGGGCCTTGCAGCAGGCAGCCACGACGGCGATCCGCTGCGAGCCAGCCTTGAAGAAGGTCGCAACAAAGATCAGCAAGGGGTCGAAAACGAGGAAGAAGGCGGCCGCCGTGGCAATCGCCCGCAAGATCCTCGCCCTGATGTGGACGCTTGTCAGAAAGGACGAACCGTACAAGGCTCGCGAGCCAATCGCGGCCTGACGAGTGAGTGATGACGGGACCTCGGAGCAGAGAACGGGGCTCGGCAGCTCGCCTGGCTTTATGGGGCACGGCTTCACCGGTCAGATCCCGTGAGTGTGAATGGGCGCCGATCCTCCCGTACTTGATCTCATGGGACCGAAGCATGACTTCGCGATCGCGAATAGCTGAATGGCCTCTTCGAGGCTGCTTCGCGGTCGAAACCCAACCCACAATCCAGAGCAAGGGCCCGCCGGCGGACTCGCTCCGCTCCGGCTGTGGAAGGGCCTGCGCTCCGCGAGACCGCCGGCTCCCGAGGAGGTGCGCGATGACCGAGTAAAGCAACGTGGGTTGACAAACCCCTACACAGCTAAAACCGTCGAGGGGCCTCGAGACCGACGGCACGGGTCGTCGGTCGATCACGCATGCAGGAGGGAAGGCTCGGACCAAGGGGGGGCTCCAGGCGGCTCACGAAGAGGGGAAGTCGAGCGACGCCTCCACTTAACGCTATTGAGACTCATTATCTTTTAGCAGCGAGCTTCGATTATGGGGCGACGGGCGGCGGCTGTCAATCTGTCGCCCTCTGAATCCTTCGGCATCGTCACCGGCGCTCCATGCTCCGCTCCCCCCAGCAACTTCGCGAAGACGCCCGCGCCATCTGGAACGCCGGCGTCCAGGCGGTCCTCCCCGAGACGCTGGTATCCGAATTTCTCGCCGCCGATCGCGAAACCTTGTGGATCGCCGGCGAAGAAATCCCGCTGGCCAGCATCGGTCGCATCCTCGTCGTCGGCGGCGGCAAGGCGGGGGCGGCCATGACGGTGGCCGTGGAACGCGTCCTGGGACCGCGCCTTCTGGCCAACAAGCAGGTCGGCGGCTGGGTCAACGTCCCCGCCGACTGCCTGACCGCCACCGCCGCCGTCACGCTCCACCCGGCGCGCCCGGCCGGCGTCAACGAGCCGACCGAGGAGGGCGCCGCGGGAGCGGCGCACATGCTCGCGGCCGTCGCCGCGTTGACGCCGCGCGACATGTGCCTGGTGCTTCTTTCCGGGGGCGGTTCGGCCCTGTTGCCTGCTCCGGCCCACGGCCTGTCGCTGGCCGACAAGCGGCAGCTGACGCGTGCGCTTTCCAGCCGGGGGGCGGCGATCGAACAGCTCAATAGCGTTCGCCGCGAGTTGAGCCTGATCAAAGGAGGCGGGCTGGCGCGGGCCTGCCGAGCCGGCCGTCTCGACGCGTTGGTCCTTTCGGACGTCCTCGGCGACGACCTGTCGCTGATCGCGTCAGGCCCCGCGCTCCACCGCGCTCCAACGCGCTCCACCGCGAACCGACGCCGGACCGCGCCGGCGCGATTCTCCGCGAATTCGGCCTGCAGGCCGAAGCGTGCGGCGAGCGGGCCCTCGCCGTGCTCGACGAGGCGGCGCGGGCCCCGCGTCCCGAGCGGCCGACCTGCCGCGTGCGTCATGTCGTGATCGGCAACAACGCGACGGCCGTGGATGCCGCGGGCATGGAGGCCGAACGGCGGGGCTACGCCATGCGATGCACGGCGCGAAGCAGTCGGAGGGCGAAGCCAACGACGTCGGCGCCCGGCACGCCGCACTGGCGGCGGCAATGCGCCGTCAGCCGGGTCCCGACTGCTTGATCACCGGCGGCGAACCGCGGGTAACGCTGGCCCCGGCGGCCGAACGCGGCCTGGGGGGACGCAACCAGCAGCTCTGCCTGGCGGCCCTGGCGACGCTTGACGATTGGCGAGGCGTGGCTCTTCTGTCCGGCGGAACGGACGGCAAAGACGGGCCGACCGACGCCGCCGACGCCATTGTCGATGAAACGGTGGCGGCGCGGGCACGCGCGCTGGGTCTCGATCCGCGGCGCGCACTGGCCCGCAACGACGCCTACCCTTTCTTCGCCCAGACGGAGGGGCTGCTGAAAACGGGCGCGACGCACACCAATGTGTGCGACCTGCGCGTCGTGACGGTCAGCCAACCGCCGCGCTGAACGCCGCGACTCGGGGGCCGCGCCCCGTGCGCGTGCGGCACGCGTCGACGGCGGCAACCCGGCACGGCGCCGCCACAGCCGCAGCGAGAGTTCGCCGCAGCGAGAGCCGGCGCAACGAAACCCGCGATGGACGCCACGCGAAGCGCAGCTCCGCAGCCACGACGCCGCCGTGCCTACGGTCCTTCCGCTCCGTCTCGCGCCCGCCAATCAGTCCCACCACCAGGCGTCGGCGGGAAGGTCTTCCAGACGGATCGCGTCGCGGGCCTTGGCCGCACTGCCGTCGTCGGCGAGGCGGTTTTCGGGGCTCAGGGCCTCGGAGGGCCTGATCTCCACGCCGCCCCCGAACTGGGTCATCAGCGTGGTTCCCTTCCAGATGGCGTTGACCGCGGTGGCGACTTCCTGCAACGCCGGATAGGTTTCCACGGAGTAGGACTTTTCGTCTCCGAGGGCGCTCAACTCAAGCCCCGCCTGCCCCAGCAGATCGTGCTGCTTGATGAACGCGGGGGCGACGAGCAGATCGATGCAGTTGCGCAGCTGGGCATAGACTGGTCGATCTCGTCCCACCGCCGCGGAAGCATCGGCATCGCTACCATGGGGTGTTTGCGCCACATCACAAGCTGAGACGGGCCGTCACGGCGCTCGCGATTGGGAACATCGGCAAGCGGAGCGAGGCTGGGCATGCGGGCCAGGCGCATGCCACGGGCTGCTGCGATACTCAGGCGAAGCCCCGCTCGCACGACACCTCGCGGATTGCCTGGGCGAAACTGATGGCCCGGGTGGGGGAGGAGTTTCCGCTCGAGTGCCCGAACTGCGGCGGCGAGATCCGGCTGATCGCGTTCATCACTGACCCGGCCCCGATCCGGAAGATCCTGCTCCATCTCGGTGAACCGCTCGAACCGCCACCGCTCGCACCGGCCCGGGGTCCGCCGACCAGTTGGGCCGAACTCAGGCAGGTGCATGACGACCGTGACGCGATCCAGGCGTGGCCTGAAGAGCTGCCGGTGATCGACATCCGAAGCCTCTGATGCATCCGCCTCACGGCCGGACTCGAGGCGGGCCTACGCCTAGTGTAGCGTCTCACGCAGATGGGACTTTATCGAGAGCCTTCCTCGCCCGGGCGATTTTTTGAAGGATGTCTTCGGCCTTCTTCGTCCAGACGAAGGACGTTGGGTTCGTATTGTGGTGGTCGACGTAGCGACGAATTGCGTCGACCAACTGAGCGACGCTCCTGAACACGCCGTTCCGAAT
>VGYR01000281.1 GCA_016872925.1 Planctomycetota bacterium | reverse complement strand
TGTTTCTGGAACGACTTTTTGAGGCCCTTTTTGAGGCCAGGAAGACCGGGCCCTCAGCTCACGCGCCGCTCATCAGCTCGGAAACCGTTGAAACCGTTGCGGACGTGCCATTGGCCGGGCTATCCCTCACCGCAGCACGCCTGACACGCTCGTCGCCGCCTACGCCGGCCTCGCGCCGGCCGGCAGGCAGGCCGCGATCGCCGCCCTCGTCTCGCGACCAGCCTGGACGCTCGCCCTGCTCGATGGAATCGCGGCCGAGAAAATTCCTCGTGGCGACCTCCCGGCGTTCACGGTCGGCCGGCTCGCCCAATCGGCCGACGCCAACGTGCTCGCCCGGCTCCGGCAGGTCTGGGGTACCGTCCGGACGACGCCCGCCGATCGGCAGGCGGAGTTTCGCAGGTGGCGAAAGGCCCTCAGGTGGACCGAGATCGAGGCCGCCGACCTGGCCCACGGCCGCGTGGTCTACATGAAGACCTGTGGCGTCTGCCACATGCTTCATGGGGAGGGGGGAACAATCGGGCCCGACCTCACCGGATCGAACCGGAGTGACCTCGAGTATCTACTCTCGAATCTACTGGATCCCAGCGGAATCGTGGGCCGCGACTACCAGACGACGATCATCGTGACCGACAACGGCCGGTGGATCGCGGGGATCGTGAAGCATGAGACGCCGACGAGCGTCACGCTCCAGACACCGACGGAACGGGTGACCGTGCCGCTCGACGACATCGACGAGCGGGTGCTCTCGCCACAGTCGCTCATGCCGGAGAACCAACTCGCCCAGCTCGAGCCCGAGGCTGCCCGTGACCTGGTCGCCTACCTGCGGCATCCCACACAAGTGCGCTTGCCGGAGCTCCGGGAACAGCGGGGCTTTCGCGGCAGCGAAGGCGGAGAATCGAGCGGCGGCGGGGCCACCGAAGGAGGCCGCCGGCCGGGCTTGCAGCCGAATCCCTCGAAGAACGGACTCTTCTGACGGGTGTCGTGGACCCGTCGATGGGGTTCTCGGCCGATGACTGCGTGGTCGTTCTCGCCACTTGGACCGCGCGTGTCGACGCCTCGAACGCATCTGACCTGGGACGAGCGTTCTCCAGGCAATCTGGCTAGCGTGGGCACGTCCGAGGGGTGTCGATGAAGCCGTACTCAAGGTAGTTGCTCGGCGAGGTACTCGCAGCCTGCGAGCAGGGGCGGAACGCCCGTGAGGCGGCAACGCACTTGAACGTCAGCGAGCCGTGGGCTCGTCGAGTCAAGCAGGAGGGGAGTGAGCTGAAACACGTTGCTCCGTGCCTGACGCGGCCAGGCTGAATGTCGAGGGTTTGGGTCCCCCGCCTGCTGCCACGCGCCCGCGGTGCCATCCTGGCCACTGCGGGCTGACAAGGGCTCGTCATGGCGCCCGGCCCGTGGAAGCCCGCTCGACCAAAGTCGGCCGCTGCCGCACCTCGCGCGGCTTCCTGGCGGTGAACCGGCCCTCGATCCGATCGAGGAGGAGTTCAGCCGCCTTCATGCCGATCGCCCTGGCGTCCTGCCGGATCGTCGTGAGCGCAGGCTCGAGCATCGAGGCTTCCCGCAGGTCGGCAAACCCGATCACCGACAGATCGCGCCCGATCGCCAGCCCCATCTCCGCCGCCGCCCTGTAGACACCGAGGGCCATCCAGTCGCTCGCACAGAGGATCCCCGTCGGTCGCCCCGTTCCGCGGAGCAGATCACGTGCCGCCTCCAGGCTGTCCGAATGTGAGGGCACTCGCTCGCCGTCGTGCCACCGCGTCTCGCTGCTGACGGACTGCACAGGGCTGGGGCACATCACCACGGTGGACGTCGCTCCCGCGCACGTCGCAACCCGCCCCGTGAACGCACGTTGACGATCGGCATAGGTCGAGATTTTTCCAGCACCGACGAAGGCCAGGCGGCGGTGACCTCGATCAAGCAAGTGGTCCGCGGCCAGCCTGGCCCCGGCGGCGTCGTCAGTGCCGCTGAAATCGGCGCGCGTGGCGGGCATCCGGCGATCCACGGCCACGAGAGGCACGCCTCGGTCCCAGACCTCCCGCAGATAGAGGTTCGGTACCGTCTCGTCCGACGGCCAGAAGATGATGCCGTCCACGCGCTGGTCGAGCAGTCGGTGAAGGTACTTCAGTTCGCTGGTGTCGCGGTCACCGAGCGCGAACGCCGGCGACTGATGCGGGTAATGAAGGATGGGCAGATAGTCGTGGGCAGCGAGCATCTGATGGATGCCGCCCAGCACGGCGCTGTGAAACGAGTTCCAGGGGTCGATCATCACCCCGACCGTCCGACTCCGGCCCGTGTGAACCGCACGCATGAGTCGGTTGGGCCGATACTTCAGTCGCCGTGCAACCTGCTCGACGCGCTCGCGCGTATCGGCCGCCACGGAGCTCTCGCCACGGAGCGCCCGCGACACCGTCATCTTCGAAATCCCAAGTTCGGTGGCGATCTCGCCAACAGTGATCGGAGATCGCAGCGAGCGGGGGGAGTTTGTCATGGAGCACGAAAGCCTTGAGGATCTCGATTCTACAAGCCTTGTCCGTTATGTGCGCAGGCGGTGAGTCCGTAAGCCGCGCTGCTGCCACACCCGAACCCACTGGCCCAGCGCCGGCGCGTGCGACTCCCGCCGCGCGGCACGCTGATCGAGACGTGCCGCGAACCGAGGGGGATCCGTCGCCGCCCCCCCGCCCGCCGCAGAGCACCCAGATGAACGCGTGCACGATCCTTGCACTGCGGGAATGTTTCCAGTAACATTTCGGCGAGTGACGGGTTCGGGGTCCTGCACCGTCAATCGCTTTCCCGCCTTGGGGGCGGCTGGGCGAGACGACTCGTTGTTAAGGGGAGGGCGTGATGAGGACGTTCAGAGTGAAGCGTGGTGGCATTTCGGTTTGGATTAAGCGAGATCACGCGCGCGTCGATCGCTTCACGCCTGGAATGCTCACAGTGTGCGTGAGCATCGCGATTGGCATCGTCTCAGCCGGCGGAGCCCAGGCGCAGAGCAATTGGATCAATACCACGACAAGTGCCGCGCAGGCGTGGGGAACGGCGGGCAACTGGAACCCGAGCGGCGTCCCGAGCGGGGCCGGCGTGGTTGTCAACTTCACGGCACCACTCGCGGCTGGCCAAACCATTTCCTTGGCCAGCGCAAGGACGCTGGGCACGCTGAACCTCGGATTGCCCGGCAATGCGAATCGCTACAACTTCAGCAACACTTCCAACGGACTCACTTTCAGGGCAAATGCGGGCGACACCTTCGGGACCGCGACCATCAACATCGACAACAACAGCGATGTGAATGATGGTCACGCGGTTCAAGGGACGGTGAACCTGCAGATTGAAAATCTCGTCATCAACAACAACTCGGTCGACGGACGGTTGAACTTCCAAAGGACGTTCAACGACGGCGACGGCGACACTGACCGAAGTCCGACCGTGACCCTCAACGCAGTGGCAGGGTCGAACGTGTTGCAGTTCCAAATCCAAAACAGTGACACCACCAGCAGGAACCAGTGGGGCAAGCTTGTGGTGAACCAAAATGCCATATTCAGAAACTCGAATCCCAATGCAGTAGGCGGCACGGTTGACGACCGTGCGCTCGGCAGGGCTCTGACGAGCTATCTGGCCGACGCGATCACCCTCAACGGGGGCGTCTTGCAAGGGGGGGCCGCCAACTTGATCTACAACGTCAGCGCCAACCGCGGCGTCACGCTCGGCTCACTCGGCGGTACGCTCGAACGATCTTGGTCGGTCGACTCGATCATCACCGGGGTGGGGGGGCTCACAAAGACTGGAGGCGGCACCACCACCTTCAACGCAGCCAACACGTATGCCGGCCAGACGGTCATCACGGGCGGTACCCTCGCCCTCGGGCCGGCGGGTTCGATCGCCAGTAGCGTGGGGATTTTCCTGTCGGGCACCACTACCGGCTTGAACCTGTCGGCGGCGTCCGGCGGGGGCATCACGATCGGCACCGGCAAGGGCGTGGGCGGGCTGGGCACGATCACGGGCAATCTCTCGCTCGACTCGGGCGCCGGGCTCGTTCTCAGTTCGTCGGCCCTGCTCGCCGGCGTGCCGCTCTCCGTGACGGGCGCGGTGAGCCTGCCGAATGACTTTGCGGTCGCGAGCCTGTTCGGGACGACCGGCCAGCCGTTCGACTTCAGCCTGATTCCCGATGGCACCTACCCGCTCATCGACAACGGCAGCAGTTTCGCCAACATCTCAAATCTCGGCCCGGGGAACTCGGCCGACATCGGTGGCGGCCGCACGGCGTATTTCACCGAAGGCAGCTTGAGTCTGATTGTTGTTCCCGAGCCTTCCACGCTGGCGATGGTCGCCGGCGTCGTGGCGGTCGGCCTCGGTGCGTTCCGGGCATCTCGGCGGCGGACGTAGCTTCCTCCATCTGCGATCCGCGTAACTGTCGCGGAATCTCTACACCCAAGGGATACCTGAAGGCATCATGAGCACACACCCCAGTGTTTTTCGATCAGCAGGTCGCCCGGTGGCCTGCTTCGCGGCCTTCGCCCTTGCCCTCAGCCTCACCGGCAGCGGCCAGGCCGCACAGCGATATTGGGTCGGCACGTCGGGCTCCTGGGCCACGTTGACCAACTGGTCCACCGATCCAAATAACCCCACGCCCAATCCGACGGCTGTTCCCGGTGGGAGTGACGATCTGTTCTTCAACATCAGCAGCGCCAACGCCAACACCGTCATCGACCTCAACGCCGCCAGGGCCGCGGAGTCGTTGAACTTCACCAGTCAGGGCACCATCCAATTTCGCGGCAACACCGCCGGAACCACCGCCCGCGTCCTGACGGTCTCTCCGCGCGGCATCACGATGGCGCCAGGAGCTGGTGCCGTGACGATCGGCTCGGGCGGCGGCAACGTGAACCTGAGCTTTTCGAGCAGCCAGAGCATCACGAACAACAGCAGCTCAAACCTCAACATCAACAACAACGTGCAGGGGACGAACAGCCCGACGATCACCAACAGCGGCACGGGGACGAACTACGTGGGCATGGGTGTGTTGCAAGCCACCGTCGGCAAGGTCGTGCAGAATAGCGCCTCCTCGATCCTCGGGCTGCGGAGCAACAACACCGCCTTCACCGGCGATCTCGAGATCCTCAAGGGCACGGTCTTGATCGGCACCAACGCCAACAATCTCGGGAGTGCCACGTCGGGCAAGGTGGTTCTGGGCGGCTCCGGCAGCGAGGCCGCCACGATCGAGATCAATGACAACCAAAACATCACCTACAACGCCCGGCCGATCGTGCTCGGCACCACCACGGGAACTTTGAAGCTCGTCCTGCGCGACGAGGGGGGCGGCTCGTACACGCACACCATGACCGGCGCGATCTCAGGCCCCAACAACCTGACCCTCGAGAGCCGGGCTTCCGGCGACGCCAAGGACGACAAGTTCGTCTTCACGACCGGCGGGTTGAACAACGCCGGCACGATCACCCACATCGGCGACAGTGTCGCCGACCTGACGATCAACTCGACGATCGGGCCGCTCGTCACCGGCGTGATCCAGAACAGCGCGAGCTCGCGGCTGGCGCTTATTGAGCTTTGAAAAAGTTTCTGAAAGTTTTCCGGCTGGGCGTCCGATATCCCATGCATGTCACTCAGCAAACAACAAGAGTTCCGGGAAACACGCAGGCTGAAGGCCATGCAGTTGTTGAAATCT
>VGYR01000280.1 GCA_016872925.1 Planctomycetota bacterium | reverse complement strand
ACCGGAATCGAACCGGTGACACATGGATTTTCAGTCCATTGCTCTACCAACTGAGCTACCTGTCCCGAGCCCTTTTCCTAGGCGGAAACCCGCTGAAAGTCAACGTGGCGGCCGCGTTCACGGCCGGAATCGTGCCGGCCGGCCGGTGGCGGCGACCGGCTCACGATTCAGCGGCGGCCGCTCGTCTTGATGATCATCTGGAGGGCAAAGATCGCCAAGAAGGATCCGCATCCCAGGTACATGGGCGCCCGCTCTGAAACGAGGCTGTCGAACTTCTCCTCGTCGATCGTTCTCACGAACATCATGGCGGCACCGAGGGCCACCCCAATCGGCCCCGCCACGATCGCAGCGCTGACCGCTTCCCTGCCGAGACGCCGCACCTCGTTCGCGAACGGCTGGCCGGTGAAGAGGCCCAGAAACGGCCATCTCGACGCCGCCGTCGCCGGCGGCAGCAAGCCGTTCCAAAACGACGACGAGTCGTCTCCCGGCAACAAGGCTGCGCCCGCGGAGCCCGCGATCGCGCCGGGGTGCCACGCGGCCCTCGGCCGCCGCCGTCCTTCCGCAAGCCACGGTCCCAGCCGCTCGATCACTTCCGCCGCCGAGTTGATGCGGTCGTCGGGGGATTTCGCCATCATGTCCTCGATCACGCGACAGAACCGCTCGCTGAGCGTGGGCGCCAGTTCCTGGGCCGGACGAGGATGGTCATTCTGGTGCCGCTGCAGCTTCTCGGCGCGCTTGCCCCCCGGAAACGGCACCTGGCCCGTGACGATGAAATAGAGCGTGCAGCCGACCGAATAGATGTCGGCCGCGGGCCCCACGTCGTCGGGCGTCTGCGCCTGCTCCGGAGCCATGTAGTCGGGAGTTCCAACGACTCGTTCGACTCGGGCCGCCTCATCGGCCACCTGGGATCCGGCCAGGCCCAGGTCGAGGACCTTCACGCGCAGATCACGGAGCACGAGGATGTTGCCGGGCTTCACGTCGCGATGCACGAGCCCCTGGTCGTGGGCATACCCGAGCCCGCGGGCGGCCTGGGCGATCACGATCGCCGCCGTCGTTTCATCCATCGGGCCGTTTTCATTCACGTAGCGTTTGAGGTCGATCCCCGGCACGAGTTCGGTCACCAGGTAGTAGACCTTCGCGTCGAAGCCGGCATCGAAAGCCCTGACGAGGTTCTCGTGGTCGAGCCGGCCGAGCATCCGCATCTCACGGCGGAACGCAGCCTCCGATTCAGGCGTCGCCTTCGTCCGCGGCAGCACCTTGATGGCGACCTGCCGCCCCATCATGGCGTGCTCGGCGCGGAAGACGTGCCCCATGCCCCCCTTGGCGATTTCGTCGAGCACGGTGTACTGGCCGAGCCGAAAGACCGTTCGGCCGTACTCGAGCATCTGGTCGGCTTGGAATCTCGTCACCCAGCCCCAGCCGACGACCACGTCGGCAGTCGACTTGTCCCATGCCGAATCCGTCGCCTGCCGCGGGTCATGAATGAGTTTGACCGCCTCCTCGGCCAGGTCGAGCTGCTCCGCCGTGAGCAGGCCGCTGGCGAGCGCCGTCTCGCGGAACCGAGGCCGATGTGGTCGATCAGGCTGGGGCATGGCGGCGAGATTCTACCCTCTATTTGGAGGGATTGGCGGCCGGAAACAGGCTCGGAAAGACACCGGCCCAGCGGTCGCGGCACGGGGCGGTAAACTCGACCGTCGCGCCGGTCACGGGATGGGCGAAGGCCAGCCGCTCGGCATGCAGGGCGATTCCGCCCGATCGACACGGCAGCCGGCTGCCGTACCTCCGATCGCCAACGATCGGACAGCCCCGGGCGGCGAGCTGGGCCCGCAGCTGGTGCCGCCGGCCGGTCGAGGGCTCGAGCTCGACGAGCGACACCTCGCCCGCCCGGCGGATGACCCGGCATCGGGTGTGGGCCGGCTGCGCTCGAGCGTCCGCGTCGTCGTCCGACTCGTCGGCTGGGCCGGGATCCGCGTGGGCAGGACGGAGATGCGATCTCACGTCCTCGCGGGGCCTCGAGATCGCATCGTGCCAATCCACCCACTCGCCCAGCGCGGCCGGGAACCTTCCGGTCACGATCGCCGCATAGAATTTCTCGACCGTCCGCTCCCGAAATGCCGCCGCCAGCGACGCCGCGGCCCGCGGCGTCTTCGCCAGCACCACCACGCCCGACACCGGCGCATCGAGCCGGCTGACGACCCCCAGGAACGCCCCGGGCCCCAGCCGCCGCTTCAGGATCGTGAACAGGCTTTCGGTGCCCCGCGGTGCATTCGCCGTGGGCAGCCCCGCAGGCTTGACCGCCACGACGAGATGGCCATCCTCGGAGAGGATGCGGACGTCGTGCCCGGCAGCGTCGGAGAGCCCCATGGACCAAGGGTCGCCGAGATCGATCGTGCTTGCAAGCCGCTCCCCGCGCCGGCTCGCGCTGGCGAAGGCCGAGGGCTGGGACGTCAGCGTGGTGACGCCGCCGGAAGAGGCTGAAGCGGGTGCCACGCCGCGGGGCGATGCGGAATCCCTGGCCGACTACGTCTGCCGGCTGGCCCTGGCCAAGGCGGCCGCCGTCACCGACGCCGTGCCCGAGGGGCTGATCCTCTCGTGCGACACACTGGCGGAGGTCGACGACCGGATTCTCGGCAAGCCGGTCGATCGGGATGACGCGGCACGGATGCTGCGGGAACTCTCCGGACGCACGCACCGCGTCGTCTCGGGAGTCTGCCTCTGGGACCGGCCGAACGGGCTGCCGATCCTCGACGCCGCCGAGAGCCTGCTCGAGATGGATTCCCTCGACGAGGGCTTCCTCGACTGGTACCTCGAGAGCGGGATGTGGATCGGCAAGGCCGGCGCATGCGGCTTTCAGGACGAGCGGCTGCCGCTACGGCTGATCGAGGGCAGCCCGTCGAACGTGGTCGGACTGCCCCTGGAGCTGATCCGCGAGCTGCTCGCGGGCCTCGACGCCCAGTCCTGAACCGCCCTCGGAACGGGCGGCCTCGAAACGACACTGGCCCGCACGGCTTTTTGGCCGTGCGGGCCAGGCGAAGAAAATTCCGGCGATACCTACTCTCGCGCTTGTGGCACTACCATCGGCTCTGGAAGCTTAACTACCGTGTTCGGGATGGGAACGGGTGTGACCTTCCAGATATGGTCACCGGAAATACCGTGTCGCCGCCGGAGCGGCGAAAGGTTGCGTCACCGCTTTCGCGGTGACAGGTCGTGGTAATCGGCATGCGTTGCAGGCAACGCGCCCAGTTCACTTGCTCGTTTCACCCGCGGAGGCGGGTGACGCAGCTGGCACCCGCGGAGGCGGGTGACGCAGCTGGCACCCGCGGAGGCGGGTGACGCAGCTGGCAAGCACTTGATACGAGTGGTCAAGCGTTCGTCCGTTAGTACCGGTTAGCTGAGTGCATCGCTGCACGTACACGTCCGGCCTATCAACCTGGTCGTCTTCCAGGGGACTTTCGGGTAAAACCCTACGAAACCTGATCTTGGGGCGGGCTTCACGCTTATATGCTTTCAGCGTTTATCCGTTCCGTTCTTAGCTATCCAGCCGTGCCACTAGCGTGACAACTGGAACACCAGAGGAACGTCCTTCCAAATCCTCTCGTACTAAAGAAGAATCCCCTCAAGTTTCGTGCGCCCACAGCAGATAGGGACCGACCTGTCTCACGACGGTCTGAACCCAGCTCACGTACCACTTTCATTGGCGAACAGCCAAACCCTTGGGAGCTTCTCCACCCCCAGGATGTGATGAGCCGACATCGAGGTGCCAAACCGCTTCGCCGCTATGGACGCTCGGAAGCGATAAGCCTGTTATCCCCGGAGTACCTTTTATCTGATGAGCGACGGCCTTTCCATACAGAACCGCCGGATCACTAAGTCCTACTTTCGTATCTGCTCGACTTATGAGTCTCGCAGTCAAGCACCCTTCTACCTTTACGCTCGATGCCTGATTGCCAACCAGGCTGAGGGTACCTTTGAACTCCTCCGTTACTCTTTTGGAGGAGACCGCCCCAGTCAAACTGCCCAACTGACACTGTCCTCTGCCCGGATTCACGGGAATCAGAGTTAGAACTCAAACGAATCCAGGGTGGTATTTCAACGTTGGCTCCATGATGGCTAGCGCCACCACTTCGAAGCCTCCCACCTATCCTACACAGAACACGTCCGAGACCAATATCAGCCTACAGTGAAGGTTCACGGGGTCTTTCCGTCACACTGCGGGTACGTGGCATCTTCACCACGGCTACAATTTCACCGGGTCACTGGTTGAGACAGTGCATCAGTCATTACGCCATTCATGCAGGTCGGAACTTACCCGACAAGGAACTTCGCTACCTTAGGACCGTCATAGTTACGGCCGCCGTTTATTGGGGCTTCGGTCGCGGGCTTCACCTTGCGGCTAACCCTCTTCCTTAACCTACCAACACCGGGCAGGCGTCAGACTCTATACATCCTCTTGCGAGTTAGCAGAGTCCTGTGTTTTTGATAAACAGTTGCTGATGCCGATTTACTGTGACCCTCCAAAGCGTGAACAACGGAGGGTACCCCTTATCGCGAACTTACGGGGCCATTTTGCAGAGTTCCTTAACCAGTGTTCTCCCGAGCGCCTAGGACTTCTCGTCCCGCCTACCTGTGTCAGTTTTAGTACGGTCACATGCCTTCAACCCTAGAAGCTTTTCTTGGACGTCCTTCGGATGACTATCGAAACATAAGCGTCTTTGTCCGATGCTTCCGGATGTCGCTGCGGATTTACCTACAGCTACCTTCCACACCGGCGAGGGACATTTCTATCCGTCCCCTCACCTTCCAGACGCCGTCCCTCCATCGGTCCAGCATGTGGCGCAGGAATGTTGACCTGCTGTCCATCGTCTACGCCTTTCGGCCTCGACTAAGGTACCGGCTCACCCTGGGCGGATTTACCTTCCCCAGGAAACCTTAGGCTTTCGGCGAGCAGGATTCTCACCTGCTTAATCGTTACTCATTCCGGCATAATCACCTGTACACCCCGACATCGTTCCTTACGGTACGACTTGTATCTGATGTACAGCGCTCTCCTACCAATCCACTTGCGTGGATTCCACTGCTTCGGTGCAGAACTTACTCCCGTTCATTATCGGCGCGAAGGTGCTCGACCAGTAAGCTGTTACGCACTTTTTAAATGATGGCTGCTTCTAAGCCAACATCCTGGCTGTCACAGCAACTTCACTTCCTTAGTGACTGAGTTCTGCTTGGGGACCTTAGCAGGTGGTCTGGGTTGTTTCCCTTTTGACCGCGAAGCTTATCCCTCGCGGACTGACTCCCGGAGTAAACACAACGGTATTCGGAGTTTGGTTCGGCAAGGTACGCGGGAAGCGCCCTTATCCAATTCAGTCTCTCTACCCCCGCTGCGCAATGGTCCGAGGCTAGCCCTAAAGCTATTTCGGAGAGAACGAGCTATCTCTGCGCTTGATTAGACTTTCACTCCTCCCCACAAGTCATCCCCTCGGTTTTCAACCCAAGTGGGTTCGGTCCTCCACGCGGTTTGACCCGCGGTTCAACCTGCTCATGGGTAGTTCGTGCAGTTTCGCGTCTACCACCAGCGACCAATTGTCGCCCTATTCAGACTCGGTTTCCCTTAGGCTACGGACCTGAGGTCCTTAACCGAGCCGCTGACGGTAACTCGCCGGATCATTATGCAAAAGGCACGCCGTCACGCATTGCTGTTGCCAGCCATAGCGCTCCGACCGCTTGTAGGCACATGGTTTCAGGTTCACATTCCTCCCCTAACAGGGGTTCTTCTCA
>VGYR01000279.1 GCA_016872925.1 Planctomycetota bacterium | reverse complement strand
CCAGTAGCGCGGGTTTCCAACTCGCGTGCCCCCAGTAGCCCGGGTTTCCAACCCGCGTGCCCCCAGTAGCCCGGGTTTCCAACCCGCGTGCCCCCAGTAGCGCGGGTTTCCAACCCGCGTGTCTTCCCCCGTGCATGGCACAGGCCGCTGTCTACTGCCGCGTCGCCCGACGGATGCATGGGCTCATCCGGCATGAACTCAGCGAGGGGCTGTCGGTGCCCCGGGAGCCGGCGTTGCTGGCCAGCGCAGCCATGGATGGCGGAGCGCAGCCAGCGTCGAGTGAGCACAGGCCCGGAGGGCCGACGCGAACGTCCGGCGACGGGGCACCGGCAGCCCTGAGCCTTCGCGAGGTACGGCGGCTCGCCTGATTCCTGTCGGTCGTGTAAGACTTTGGTGACGAGGCCCGGTTTGCAGATCGACATCGCTTCATCGCCGCCATTCACGGATACCCGGGCAGACATCCTCCTCCTGGCGGGACGGGGGGCGTTTCTGCCGGCTTCCGGGACCCTGCTCGTGGCCGACGTGCACCTCGGCAAGGCGGCCACGTTTCGCAGCGTCGGCATCCCGGTCCCGGAGGGTTCCGCGCAGGCCGACCTCGCCAGGCTGGAGCGGCTCGTCCACGAGACCGCGGCCCGGCGGCTGATCGTGCTCGGCGACCTGTTCCACGCCCGCAGCGGCTGCACGCAGACCGTGTTCGAGGAGTTCACGGCCACGCGTGGCCGATTCGCGGCGACGGAGGTGATCCTCGTCCCGGGCAACCACGACCGAGCGATCGGCAGGCTGCCGTCGTCGCTTGGCATCGACTCCTGCCTGCGGACGCACGACGAGCCCCCCTTCCACTTCGTGCACGAGCCCGACACGGAACTGCCCGAGCCGGGCCGCACCTGCTTCACGATCGCCGGCCACCTGCACCCGACCGTGAGCATCCGCTCCCCGTCCGGCGACCGGATCACCGAGCGCTGCTTCGTGGCCGAGGATGCGGCGCTCGTGCTGCCCGCCTTCGGCTCGTTCACCGGCGGCCATCGCGTACGGGAGATCGGCGGCCTGCGGCTCTGGATCGCCCGCGACGACGGCGTGGTCGACGTCACGCGGCTTGCCGGGCTGTCGGCCAAGGCTGGCGAGCCCCGTCACTCGAGCTCGCGGAACGCCACGTAGAGCCGGTCGAGCACGTCGCGGGCCGTCATCGACACCTGGCCGCGATCTGCGGCCGCCGCATTCCCCGCCCGGCCGTGTGCCCAGGCCGCGAGCCGGGCCGCGTCGAAGGCCGCCATCCGCTGGGCGAGCAGCGCCGCCGCCGCGCCGGTGAGGACGTCCCCGGTGCCCGCGGTGGCCAGGCCGGCGTTGCCGGTCGTGTTCCGCGCCTCCCGGCGACCGTCGGTGACGAGCGTGCCGGCACCCTTGAGGAGGATCACACCGTCGATCGCGGCCGCCAGACGCCGGGACTCCCGCTCCAGAAACGGCCGCTCGTCGGCCTCGGGGGCCGAGGCCTCGCGGCCGATCAGCCGGAGCAGTTCACCGGCGTGCGGCGTGAGCAGCCGCGGCCCGGCCGGCGGCGGCAACGGGCTCGCGGTGGCCAGCGCCCAGAGCGCGTCGGCATCGAACACGGCCGGTGCCGCGCAGCCGCGCCACAGGGCGAGCACGAGGCTGCGGACTCCCGCGGATCGGCCGATCCCGGGGCCGATCGCCACGGCGTCGGCGCGAGCGACGAGCGCGTCGAACCGCTCCAGGCACGAGGCGTCGAAGCAGCCCTCGTGATCCGCCGGCAGGCCGAGGGTCATCACGCAGGGATCGAACCCGGCGGCGATCGCCCAGACCGGCTCGGGCACGACGAGTTCGACGAGGCCCGCCCCACTCCGCAGGGCCGCCATCGCGGAAAGCGCCGGCGCGCCGGCCATCCCGACGCTGCCGCCGATCACCACCACGCGACCGAAGTCGCGCTTGCTCGCCACCTCGCGCCTCGGCGGAAGGCGGGGCAGGTCCGCTGGGGGCGGAGACGGCATCGAAAGAGCCTCCAACGGCGGCCGCAGGCGAGGGAGGTCGCCTTACGCTACGTTTACCTTGACGTCCGCGCCACGCAAGGGCTACCCTCGCCCGGAATTCAGCCGATTTTCAGCCGCCCCGGCGGCCGGCGCAGCGGCCCGAGTCAGCTCGCATCGGCCCCCAGACGTTGGTCATCCCAGGAGATCCGCATCCCATGCCAGCTGCGTCCAACCCGGGCGACATCTTCGACGTCAAAAAAGTCCGCCAACTGATCGAGCTCATGAAGGAGCACGAACTCTCCGAACTGGATCTCAAGCAGGCCAACAACCGCGTGAGAATCCGTCGGGGCGGCGAGGTGGTCGCCTACTCGGCCCCCGCCGCGGCGGTGGCGCGACCGGTGGCCCCGGCCGGCCCGGCCGGAGGCGGCGAACCCGCGGCCCCCGATCGCACCGTCGTGATCAAGAGCCCCATGGTGGGCACCTTCTACAAGGCCAGCGGGCCCGACTCGGCGCCCTTCGTGAAAGTCGGTGACAGGATCGGCCCCGAAAAGACCGTCTGCATCGTCGAGGCGATGAAGGTGTTCAACGAGATTCCGGCCGGTGTGTCGGGCCAGGTGGTGGCGATCCTCGTCGAGAACGGCGCCCCGGTCGAGTTTGGCCAGCCGCTGATCAAGGTCGACCCCGAGGGCTGAGCGCAGGGGCGCGGCCGGGCCGCGGCCACCGCACAGCCGTGGAGAAGCGATGTTCAAACGGATTCTGATTGCCAATCGGGGCGAGATCGCCCTGCGTGTGATCCGGGCCTGCCGGGAACTCGGTGTCGAGACGGTGGCGATCTACAGCGAGGCCGACCGCGGTGCCCCGTACCTCGACCTCGCCGACGAGGCGATCTGCGTCGGTACGGCCAAGGCGGCCGACAGCTACCTGCGGATCGACCGCGTGATCAGCGCCGCCGAGATCGGCAACGTGCAGGCGATCCACCCCGGCTACGGCTTCCTCTCCGAGAACTCCCACTTCGCGGAGGTCTGCCGGTCGTGTGACATCGGCTTCATCGGCCCCACGCCCGAGGCGATGGAGCGGGTGGGCGACAAGAACTCGGCCCGGGCCCTCGCCCGCGAGGCCGGCGTGCCGACCGTGCCGGGCAGCGACGGCCTGATCGCCAACGAGCAGGAGGCGGTGCGGATCGCGAAGCAGATCGGCTTCCCGGTGCTCCTCAAGGCCACGGCCGGCGGCGGCGGCAAGGGCATGCGGGTGGCGGCCAACGACCTCGCGCTCGCCAGCTCCTGGCAGCAGGCCTCGGCCGAGGCCCAGGCCGCGTTCGGCAACCCGGGCATCTACATCGAGAAGTACATCGAGCGGCCGCGGCACGTGGAAATCCAGATCCTCGGGGATCAGCACGGCAACGTGTTCCACCTCTGGGAGCGGGACTGCTCCACCCAGCGGCGGCACCAGAAGCTGATCGAGGAGAGTCCGTCGCCCCGGCTCCCGCAGGCGATCCGGCAGAAGATGGCCGACGCGGCCGTGCGGCTGGCGAAGACGGCCGGCTACTACTCGGCGGGCACCGTGGAGTTCATCGTCGACCAGCAGGACAACTTCTACTTCATCGAGGTCAACGCCCGGATCCAGGTCGAGCACCCGGTCAGCGAGATGGTGACGGGGATCGACCTGCTCAAGGCGCAGATCCGGGTGGCGGCCGGCGAGAAGCTCGACCTCGAGCAGGCCGCCATCGTCCCCCGCGGCCACGCGATCGAGTGCCGGATCAACGCCGAGGATCCGGCCCACAACTTCCGCCCCAACCCCGGCCGCATCGAGCGGATCATCGCTCCGGGCGGCTTCGGAGTCCGCTGGGATTCGCACGCCACCACCGGCTACGTCGTGCCGCCGCACTACGACTCGCTGGTCGGCAAGCTGATCGTCCACCAGCCCACCCGCAAGGAGGCGATCGCCACCATGATCCGGGCCCTCAAGGAATTGCGGGTCGAGGGGATCAAGACGACCGTGCCGCTGCACCTCGAGGTCCTCTCCAACACCGCCTTCCACGAGGCCCAGATCGACACCACCTTCGTGGAGCGGATGCTCGCCCGTTGACACCCCAGGAGCCTGTGATGTCCGAGTCCCTCGCCCGTCCCGACCGCGCCGTCCATCACTTCCGCCGCGTGGCGATCCTGTTCGCCGGCGGCCCCGCCCCGGGCGCCAACGCGGTGATCTCGACGGCGGCCACGTCGTTCATGCGCGAAGGGACCGAGGTGATCGGCATGAAGCACGGCTACTCGTCGCTGGCCGACTACTCGCCGGCCAAGCCGCTCGTCGAGGGGCGCGACTACATCAGGATCACTCCCGAGTTTCTCAAGCGGACGCGGAGCGGTCAGGGCATCATGATCGGCACCGCCCGCACCAACCCGGGCAAGCACGTGTCGCATCCCAGCCACCTCGACGACGCCCAGCGGGTGCAGCCGCTCAAGAACGCCTACGAGGGGCTGCGGTCGCTCGGGGTCGAAGCCCTGATCTCGATCGGCGGCGACGACACCCTCAAGACCGCCAACAAGTTCAAGCTCTACCAGGACCGCCTGCCGGCCGACGCCAAGCGGATCCCGGTCGTCCACCTGCCGAAGACGATCGACAACGACTACATGGGGATCGACTTCACGTTCGGCTTCTTCACCGCCGTCGACACGCTCGGTGGTGAGATCCGCAACCTCCTCTACGACGCCGAGGCGAGCCGCTCCTACTTCCTCTGCGAGACGATGGGCCGCAGCGCCGGCTGGCTCTCCTACGGGGCCGCGATCGCCGGCGAGGCGAGCCTGGTGATCAGCGTCGAGGACATCCACGGCAAGTACCGGGGCGAGGAGACCATCGCCGGCCCCGACGGCGAGACCCGGATCAAGCCGGTGATGAACATCGACGGGGTCGTCGGCCGGATCGTCAAGACGATGCGGGTCCGCGAGGAGCAGGAGGGGAAGCAGTACGGGGTGATCGTGATGGCGGAGGGCCTCGCCGAATACCTCCCCGCCAAAAGCCTCGAAGGCATCCCCCGCGACGACCACGGCCACATCTCCATCTCGCACGTGCAGCTCGGCAAGATGTTCGCCAAGCTGGCGGCCGACGAGTTCAAGAAGCAGACCGGACGGTCGCGGAAGGTCGTGGGGCTGCAGCTCGGCTACGAGGCCCGCTGCGCCAAGCCGCACGCCTTCGACGTGATGCTCGGCAGCCAACTGGGCGTGGGGGGCTACCGGGCGCTGGCGGAGCGGGGGCTCAACGGCGTGATGGTGAGCGTGTCGGGCCAGCTCGACCTCAACTACGTCCCCTTCGAGGAACTCGTCGACCCCAACACGCTCGTCACGGTCGTCCGCTACGTGGAACGCGGCTGCGACTTTCACAAGCTCGCCCGGTTCCTCGAGACGTACGTCAACGAGTAGCGTCTTGACGGAGCGTTGTCGTCACTGACGATGAAGCCACGGGCTCCGGCGGAGGTGACGCGAGGGGCTGCCCGTACCCTCTCGCTGGACGCTCGCCGAGGGCATCGTGCCCTCGGCTCGCTGCGTGTCCGCGAGTCGAGTAGGCCCGGGGGCTTTCGCCCCCAGGCCTCTCACAGAACCGGACTTGTGGGTCCCACATCCGGCTCTTTGGGTTCCGTTCTCACAGGTCAAACAGGAGCGTCTGACCAGAGGCCAGTTTCGGGATAGGGTTCAGTTCCGCCCACGCAGATGCCAGTGATACCAGGCGCTCATGAAACCAAGCGTTCCGGTAGGCCACGGTCATCCCCACGGAGTTACTGTGTCATTCGGCGCGCCAAAACCGGCCACTCATCGGCGCCCAAAACCGGCCACCATGTGGGTGGTACTCGGTGGAAGAATCGTCTTATTCGGTTCTGTTGGCAAGGGGCGTGGTCAGGTCGTAGCGG
>VGYR01000278.1 GCA_016872925.1 Planctomycetota bacterium | reverse complement strand
CACATTCGCCATAACAGGCCTCCTTCCGCGGCTATGCCGCTGGAAGACCTGTAGGTCGGAATGCTCCGTGAAGATGGCCGGGGATCAGGCGCTGATCACTGGCCGGTTATGCGCGCCGACTGACACCAAGCCGCGGAGCGATCGACGCAAGGGAATGGTGCAGTTGGCAAAGCAGATTTACAACGCTTTGCCCACGGCCTGATCCCGGTCCCACACCGCGATCCCCTGCCGCACCAGTTCCGGCAGCACCGTCGTGAGGAGGTCGTCGCAGATGCTGCCGACTGCTTCGGCCAGCTCGGACGGCTCCGTGACGGGCTGACCGGTCGCGTGCTCCCGCAGGTGCTTTCCCGTGCGGACAAGGCGCAAGCCGATCCGGTCGACAAGACTGGCGGAGCCGCCGGTGATCAGTTCGTCGAGGATCACGGCATGCAGGTCGCCGATCTCGTGGCCCGCGCCGGTTCGCAGGCTCGCGAGGCCGACCTGCTCGTTGGCGAGCTCCTTCCGCTCGAGGGCGCGGCGGTTGAACGCCAGCGGCACCGAGAGCGCTGCCGAGGCGAGAGATTTGGCTGGCGGGATCGGATCGATCACCGGGCCGCCATCGACGCGAAACAGCCCCATCCCCACCCCCGCGTCCACCGCCTCGACCAACGCCTCGGGAGTGAATGCCGCCAGCTGCGGCTCGTCGAGCAGCATGGGCAGTGACCAGCTCGAGCTTTCCATCACCTCGAGCATCCGGTCGTGGGGCGGTCCAGCGATGCCGGCCGTCACGCCGCCGTAGGTCACCGTGTGCGGCAGCGACGCCTGTGGTGACGCGATGCGGTAGAAGAGATCGCCTGCCGCTTCGGCGCGTTCCCGCGGCGTCCAGGCCTCCCGGGGCCGGGGTGAAAACAGATCCCAGCGGAACATCACGTTGGCGTGGTGGTCTTTGAGCGTCTCGACCGTGGCGAGATCGGCCCCCTGGAACTGTCCACCGAACTGCTGCCGGGCGCAGAGCGCCCAATGGTTGTGGTGATAGGGGAGTCGGCCCGCGTGCCCAAGGCCGATCTCGTGAAACATCGCGAGCACCTCGGCCGCGTCGAACACCGTCCAGTGTTCGTTGAGATATTCGTGGGCCACGTAGTGGGGGTCGGCCTGCACGAGCCGGTCGACGAGCTGGGCCGCCAGCGGCTGGTCGTGAAAGATGGGAATGTCGGCCTTGCGCATCTCGGCCACGACCGCGAGGGCCTGCCTGACACGGATCACGCTGTCGCCCTGAAACTGCCCGGCAAACTGCCGCAGGAGCGTGCGGACAGGGAGCAGGCTCGACCAGCCGGGCATGCAGTTGTAGGTCACCTCCACGATGCCGTCGGGCTTCAGGTGTCGGCGGATGATCTCGAGCACGCACCGTCGCAGTCCAGGGCTGACCCAGCTGAACACGCCGTGGAGCGTGATGAAGTCGAACTGCGGCAGATCGGCAGGCAGCGCTGCGAAGTCGGCGCAGAGCACCCGCACGTTGCGCAGGTCGGATGCAGCGATTTCCCGCTCGATGTGCCCGGTGTGCACGGGCATGAAGTCGACGCCGGTGAAGCGGCCCTCTGGGTTTGCCGCCGCCAGCGTCAGGAGCGTGCTGCCGAATCCGCAGCCGAGTTCGAGGAAGTCGAATCCCTCCCTGACCGCCGGCGGCCGAATGCCGTGCAGCGATGCGACGTAGCGCATCCGGGCCGGGGCCATAAATGGGTAATACCCGGGCAGGTAGGCGACGTCGGTCACATAGCCAGCGGAAGGAGACAGTGGGGAGATCACGGTCGCGGCTCCTCGGAGTCGGGCGGAAAACGCCCGGTTGTAACATGGCCGGTGTCGGGCGGTTCCGTATCCGCGTGGCGGATTTGCCGGTCTCGAGGGTAGGCTTTTGGGGATGTCCAAGTCGATTCCCAACGAGGCGCAGCTTCTTCCCAGTCTGCTCGACCGGCTGCTCGACGATCGTCCGGAGGAGAGCCGCGAGCCCGCCTGGCGGGAGGTGCAGGTGGTGCGGGTGCTCAAGACGAGCCTCTGCCGCGACCTGCAGAACCTGCTCAACGCCCATCGGCTGCTGACGGCGATCCCGGACGCCTATCCGGAACTGAAATCGTCGCTGCTCAATTACGGCCTGCCCGACCTCCAGAGCATGGAGATTCGGGAAGACCACGAGCTCGGCCTCCTCTGCCGGCTGATCGAGGAATCGATCCAGGCTTTCGAGCCCCGGCTGCAGGGGGTGCGGGTGCGGCCCGTCGTCGACGCTGAAGGCCAACGGTCGATCGACCGCCGCGTCCGGTTTGACATCGAGGCCGTGCTCGTCGTGGAACCGCTCCAGGAACCGGTCGTCTTTTCCTCCTCCCTCGACGTGGCGAGCGGCGAGTTCGCGGTGGAGGGGGCCACGTGAGCGACGACCTGCTTCCCTATTACGACCGTGAATTGGCGATCCTGCGGTCGCTCGCGGGGGAGTTTGCCGAGCGGCATCCGAAGATCGCCGGGCGTCTGAGCCTCGGTCGCGACGACTCCCAGGATCCGCACGTCGAGCGGATGCTGCAGGGGGTGGCGTTTCTCGCCGCCCGGGTCCAGAAGCGGCTCGACGACGATTATCCGGAACTCTCCGACGGCCTGCTCGACCTCCTCTACCCGCACTATCTGCGGCCTTTGCCGTCGATGGCCATCGCGGAGTTCGCCATCGATCCGAAGCAGGCGCAGCTGACGGCCGGCTATCACCTGCCCCGTGGCACACCGGTCGAGACCGAGGAAGTTGAGGGGGAACGGTGTCGCTACCGGACCTGCTTCGATCAACGGCTCTGGCCGCTGAAGATCGCCGCGGCGGGTCTCTCGGGGCCGCCCTTCCAGCTGCCGATCGTGCCGCCGGCCGGCACGGTGGCGGTGCTCTCGACGGTGATCGAGCCGCTGTCGGGCGAGGTCCGCGTCGGGCAGTTGCCACTGGGCTCTCTGCGGCTGCACCTCCACGCCGAGGCGGGGCAGTCGATGCAGGAGCTGTATGAGCTGCTGCTCACCCGCTGCCTGGGGGTGGTGATCGCCGACGGTCCCGCCGATCCGCAGGCCGTCGTGCTGCCGCGGCAGCGGCTAGTCGCCGCCGGTTTCGATCCCGCCGATGCTGCGATCCCCGATGACCCGCGCGGCTTTTCGGGCTACCGGCTCCTCTCGGAGTTCTTCGCGCTGCCGCAGAAGTTCCTGTTCGTCGATCTCGAGGGGCTCACGCCGCAGGTGATCGGCCGGATCGGCCGAGCCATGCATGTATCGATCCTGCTCTCGGCGACGAGCCGGGATCTGGAGCGGGTGGTGTCGCCCCGGTCGATCCGTCTGGGCTGCACGCCGGTCGTCAACCTCTTCGCCCAGCGGCTCGATCCGATGCGGATCAATGGAACGAGAAGCGAATACTGCATCACGCCCGACGCCCGTCGCCCGCGGGCCGTGGAGGTGTATGCCATCGAATCGGTCCAGGCCGCACCGTCCGGCTCGGATGCCGAGGACGTGCTGCCGTTCTACGCGGTGGCAGCTGGTGGGGCCCCGCCGGCTGCCGCGAAGGACGGGCGGCGGCTCCGCTGGCTGGCGGCCCGGCGGATGCATCGCGAGCCTCAGCCGGATGGTGTGACCGATGCGGCCACGGATGTCTGGCTGGCGCTGGTGGACGATGCGGGCGGCCCCGTTTCCGTCGCCGACCTCACGGTGCACACCCGCGCCCTTTGCACCAACCGCAATCTTCCGGCACGGCTGCCGTTCGCCGTCGGGCGGCCGCGGCTCACGCTGCCGGAGGGCCAGGGGCCGATCGGCACGATCCAGTGCCTGACGCGGCCGACGCGGCCCCTGCGAACCATGCCGGGCCGCGGCAACGCATGGCGGATCATCTCGCATCTCTCGCTCAATCATCTGTCGCTGGCCGACGCGGGCGACGGCCGTGCCCCGCAAGCCCTGCGGGAGATGCTCCGGCTTTATCTCCTCGACGACCTCGACGACTACGAGCAGAAGCAGCGTTGGATCCAAGGGATCATCGGCGTGTCGAGTCGGCGCGTCGCGGCCCGGGTCGGAGATCGGGGGGGTGTCTGCCAGGGCGTGGAGATCCGGCTGGAACTCGACGAGGAGCGATTCTCGGACAAGGCGGCCTACCTCTTCTGCAGCGTCCTCGAGCGGTTTCTCGGTGCCTGGGTGAACATCAACTCGTTCACGCGGCTTGTCGCTAGCTCGCGGGAACGCGAGAGCCGGCGGGAGCAGTGGATCTGGCCGCCACGGGCGGGGGGCAGGACGCTGGCATGAGCGACATTTCCGGGAGCGGCCAGCCGCGGGCCGAGGATGGGGCTGCCGCTGGCCGGTCCCCGGATCCGCCGATCATCGAGCGGCTCTACGCCGAGCCGCAGCGGTTCGAACTGTTCCAGGCGGTGCGGCTGCTGTTCGCTGCCGCGGTCGAGGAGACGAAGGCATCCGGGGGGCCGGCTCCACCGGGGATCGGCAGCCGGGAGAGCGATGCGGTCCGCCGGCCGGCGGTGCGGTTTCATTCCTCCCCGACGCTCGGGTTTCCGCAGGGGGCGATCACGGCGATTCGCCGTGAGTCGCCGACCGAGGCGGCGGCCCGTGGGGGTGTCAGGCTCGCGCACGTCGAGCTCGCCTGCTTCGGGCTGATCGGTCCGGCCGGCACGCTGCCGCGGCACTACTCGTCGCTCGTCGTCGAGCGGTATCGGCGGTTTCGCGACACGGCGCTCCGGGAGTTTCTCGACATCTTCGTGCAGCGGATGACGGCGCTGCTCTGCCGCGCCTGGGCGAAGTATCGGCCGGCGGTGCAGCATGAGCTGACGTCGTTCACCGGCCTGGGTACGGCCTGGGACGAGGCCGCCGAAGCGCCGCGTGATCCGGTGACCGCGACGGTGGCGTCGCTCGTCGGCCTCGGTGTGCGTGGCCTGCCGGGGAGGCTCGTCACCGGTGACGACGTGGTGTTTCGCCATGCCGCCCACTTTTCCCGCCAGCCACGGTCGGCCGAGTCGCTCGAGCGGCTGCTCCGCGATGTCTACCAGGTGCCGGTGCGGGTGGAGCAGTTCGTGGGCCGCTGGCTGGAACTCGAGGAGCCCGATCAGACGGCGCTCGCGAGCCGCGACAGGCCCGAGGGGCTCAACGCCCGGCTGGGCATCGATGCGATCGCGGGCCAGCGAGTCTGGGACGTGGAATCCGCCTTCGAGGTGGTCCTGGGACCGCTCAATGCAGTCGACTTCGGTTCCCGCCTGCCCGGCACGGCGCGGCTGGCGGCGCTCGGCGATCTGCTACGGCTCTATGCGGGCCCACAGTTCGAGATTCGCGTGCGGCTGGTGCTCTCCGCGGCTGCAGTGCCGCGATGCCAACTCGGCGGTGACGAACAGGGAATGGCGCTGTCGGGATCGCGGCTCGGTTGGACCACCTGGCTCGCGGGTGGCCCGCCGCACGATCGAGGCGACGCGGTGTTTGCGGTGGGGTAGAGCAAACCCGTGTTGCCTGGAGCGACGCCTTGGCAAACCAGATGCGGGGCCAAACAAAAATCGGCGAACGCTCCAGGAGCCCATAACTGCCGCGGCGATCAGTAACAAGCCGCAGGTCCGCGAAGCGACAACTTCTTCTGCTCTCGAGCCGGCGACAAACGTAAGCAGGCCCCACCAGAGGCCGCAGCTGTATCGCCGGCAGTCGGTAGGAGGCCGAGTGCCTGCTCATGGGACTTTACGAGGCTCTCATCAAAATACAACGAGCGAATGTTTTCGCATTGCTCCATTCAGCGGCACGTTGGAAACCCCAAAGGGAAATCCGCTGGCTGTACCCATGCGAATCCACGGGCTGATGTGATAAGATTCGAGCCACGCGGGACGCACCCGCACGTTCGAGCCGATCGCGCCGACACCGAAGAGCGAGGATGGCATGGATATTCCAGTTTCAACGCACCCGCTTCACGTCACGGCCACTGAGTTCGGCCTTTGCAGTTT
>VGYR01000277.1 GCA_016872925.1 Planctomycetota bacterium | reverse complement strand
CCATTGGCCGGACTATTCTTATTCTTTCTTTTCCGCGCGCTTGAATTACTCCAGGCCGTCGGCTGGCTGAAAGCGCGACAACGTGGCGTGTATCTGGATGGCGACGGGCTGACGCTCTTCGTGGACTTCCCGGACTGGGCTTGGCTGGACGAGGAGCCGCCAAAACTTCATCGGATAGGAGGCCACCGGAAACCGTCGTAGCCCACGTAGTCACTCGGCAGGGAACTTGCTGGCATAGACCGCCTCGGCCTTGCTGAACGACGGCGACACGAACGCCTCGACCTTCACAAGCATGCCGGGGATGACCTCGTGCATGCCCTCGGTCATAAGCCTGGCGATCTCGGCGGCGTGGGCCTCACGGTCAGAGCCGACGGGGATTTCGACCACGATCTCGTCGTGAATGAACGCCACGAGCCGGTAGCCCGCCCGGTAGAGCTTCCAGAGAGCCAATAGCCCCCCGTCCGCCGCGGCTGACTGAAAGATCGTGTTGCGGCTCGCCGTGGACCTCGCCGCCGCCCGAATACGACCCGTCATGGAAATTACCGGCGTCTTGTCGAAGTGCTTCACGACGGCGTGACGCACATCCGGCGAAGCCTCCCGCCGACGGAGCTGCTGGACGAGCCGCGCCCCCTTCTTGTCACCGCTGGGAATGACCTCGGCGAGCCCCTGCGCAGCAGCCCAGAGATAGTCGATCGTCTCAGGGCTGTACGGCTCGCCGGCGGCCGTCCGTGGGCTTGGGTCTGCCAGGACCTTCAGGATCATGCCCCCGATCCAGCCCGACGGCTCGTCGGAGTCGGGCTTGTCGCGATGGTGGCGGCCGATGGCTTCGTCGAACGACCGGGGCGTCAGCCGCAGGTACCGGGCGACTTCGAGGCCGACATCGACATCGCCCAGTTCGGGATGGTGCGCCAGAAACTCGGCCAGTTCCGGGAACGCCGTGCGGTAGGCCTCCAAGGCCGCCTGCACCTCTTCGATCGGCAGGTCCTTGCCGTAGTTGTTCCGGGCGATCTTCTGCAGCGTCGTCGGGCCCATCTTGCCTGGGGCGCCGAACGAGACCGCCTTGGCAGCCTGTCGCTGGTCCTTCGTCACCTCGTCGGGGCTGATCCCGAGCACGGTACCGGCGATGATCCGGTGAACGTCCTGCCCTGAGTTGATGACGTCGTGGAGCCGCGTGCCAAACCTGAACTGGTGCATCCAGGCGAAGGCGAGCACGACCAACTCAATCTGCGAGAAGTCGGCCATGACGAACTCGTGGCCCGGGCTCGCCACGATGCAGTGCCGCACGGTCACGCCGGTGCTGGAACCATCCTGCTCCTTGGGGATCGTCTGGAGCGCGAGGTCGCCCGTGCAGTTGGTCCGCCCGGTGCGCATCAGGATGCCGAACCGCGGATGCAGGCGGCCGGTCATCTTCTGCAAGTAGGTGCTCTTGAGCTTCTCGGCGGCCTTGTACTCCACGTAGCGCCGGAGCACCCCGCCGTCATCGAAGACCGCGGCCGCCTCAAGATCCTCGGCCTTCGTGGAGAACTTGCCGCCGCTGGTCATGGGCAGGTCGACGCCGGGGTTCTCCTTGGCGATCTTGTCGAGCCGCCGCTGGATCGCCTTGCCCACGCCAGCCCCGTCGATGGGAATACCGGCCTCCATCAAGGCCTTCCCGTGGTCGCGCAGGATCAGGTCGAGGTCGCGGAGTTTTTCTTCGCGGCGGTCGAGGTCGATGCAGATCCCGTTGGCCTGCATCTCCCCGAACACGATCGCGGCCCGGAGCTGCGTGTCGTGCGTCAGCGGTCCGTATTCCTGCCAGCAGTCGTCGAGATGGACCCGATCCACGTAGCCGAAGCTCCGGTGGGCGTTCTCCCGCACGGCGTCGAGCTGCTGCATCAGGGCCGCGAGCAGGGCATGGGTCGCGAGCACGTCCTTGGCGGCGTACTCCAGGGCGTCCGCAGGAATACTCGCGATCGGCTGGTGGAGGTATTTCCCATAGCCCGTCCGGATGTCGTCGCCGTCGTCGTCAGTGTTCTCCTTGGGTAGTTCGAGGCCGAGGTGCTGCTTGAGGGCCCCGGCCAGCGTGCTCTGGCCCTTGCCGTGCGCCGTATGGCCTGCCGTCGCGAGCATGATCAGCCGGTGGAGAATCTGCGTGTCGATCACCTGCCGGTTGTCCACGAGCGCGTAGATGTCGTACGGGACCTCCTGCCGCGAGTGGGTCTTGTTGATCACCCGAAGGTCGTAGGGTGCGTTGTGGTAGGCAAAAAAGGCGTCCGGATGCGCGGCCATGAACGCCGGCACATGCTCCGGGGCGATGAAGACGCCGCGCTCGCCGTCGTAGGCCTGCATGAGCACCAGCGTGGGCGTCATCCACGGGTTTGAGTCGTCGGCCTTCGTGGTCTCGGTGTCGGCGGCGATGACGGCGCCGGCGAGCGGAGCGTGGCCCGGCAGCCATTCGGTGAACGTGACGGCGGCGGTACCGAGCGTGACGGGAACCGACAGGCTGGTAGAGAGCGTGGTGGTGGTGGTGGTGGTGGCGGCGGCGGTGGTAGCGGCGGCGGTCATGGGTGACTCCCTGTAGATAGACGGGCTCGATAGGCGGTCGGGACGGTGAAACTGCGGTTGGTTGGCGGCGATGGGCGGAGTTGAGAGGTTGAGGTGCGGTTTTCTCCTCAACTATCACCTCAACTCGCCTCAAGTGCTTGGTAATACACGACTTACGTCCTGTTAGTTGAGGTGTTGAGAGAAAAGTCGGGTTGGACTCGCCAGGAGAAAATGCACGCGGCGGCGATCACCACGGCGGCACCGGATCCCGCACAGCGCTGGCGTGCAATTCGCTCAGCCACTTTTTCCCAGGATTTCTCTCAACACCTCAACTGATTTGACTTAAACCCTTATATTTCAATGACTTACAGCGAGTCGAGGTAATAGTTGAGGTGGAAAACAGCACCTCAACTTTTCGCTACCTCAACTCCTCGGTGGTCGTGGTCGCCGCGGGGGCCTGCTGGTCGTCACTGGCCGCGGGAGTGCTGACGAGCGCCGCAGCGGCCCCCATCCACCCGGTGCGGCGTGGTGCGGCCGGTGCCGGCGTGATGCTGGCCGCCGCGACCGGCGTGATGTTGGGCGTGGCGTTCGGCGTAAACACCGCCGCGCAGTCGGCCTCACCCCGCTCCGCTTCGGCGACCTCGACGGGCGCCGGGGCATTATCGGCCCCAGCGGGAGCGTCAGCCCGTTCAGCGACCTGCTCGATCTCGGCGAAGTAGTACGTCTTGCCGCCGCTGCTGCCGGGCCGCTTCCGCATCGTCACCGCCCAACTCTGGCCCGCGGCGTCGACCGTGAGCGTGCGGTCGAGGTAGGCGCTCAGGACCTTCCCCACGGCGATCGCCTTGGACTTCGTGGTGGCGTCGGGCTTCGGGTCGATCAGGTGGTGGCGCACGAACTCGCCCACCCAGTCCTTCGCGAGCACCCCAGCATTGCCAAGATCCCCGCCAGCCATCACGACCATGCCCGGCTTCCGCTCCCGTACCAGGATCTCGCCAAGTTCGGCCATGCGCTGGAGGCCCTCGTCAGCCTCCATGGCGGCCGTCTCGGCGTTCGACGCAAAACCCGGAAACCCATTCACGTCGAGGATGCCGCCGACGACCTGCGAAACCTTGTCGAAGCGTGTGTTCAGGTCGCCGTCGGGGCGTCCCGCATCGACCCACCGCATGACCATCGACGCGAGTTCCCCGAGAATCTCCGCGCGGTGGGCTTGGGCATACGACAGCGGCTTGCTCGCCTTCCGGCTTTCCTGCCGCCTCTTTGGATCGCCCTCGGTGTACAAGTTGACCGTCAGGTTGCGGGTCACGAGGTCCCGGCCCGCCTGAAGGTTGTTCGACGTCAGCACGAACAAGACGTCGTTGGGCCACTCGCCGAACTCGTTGCCGCCCAGAATCCGAATCATGATCGTCGGGCTGGTGACGATCTGCTCGATGCGCTCCGAGTCGAGTTTGTCGCGGAGGTTGTCCAGGAACACCATCCGGCGGCGCTTCTTGAGCATCGCGCAGAGCAGTTTGTCGAACTCCTCATCGCCCGACTTCTTGATCGGCGCCGCTCGCCTCCCGTCGAACACCATGCCGATCGCCTTGGCGAGCAGCGACTTGCCGATCGAGGGCTGGTTGCCATGGATCACGACCATCGGGTGGCCGTCCTCCACGAAATGGTTCATCAGCAGCCCCATCAGGAGCGCCCCGACCGTGTTGGTGAGGTCAACCACCTCGGCGAAATCAAAGTCCTTCAGCATGCGGTGAAGGTGCGGCGGCAGCCGTTCGATCGCCTCGGCTACGGTGCAGGCCTTGCGCCGCGACACCATCGGCAGGGCGGCGGGGTCAGCGATGATCGACAAGCCCTGGACCAGAATCTGCTGCTCGGGGTGATAGCCGGGAGCGCGAAGCTGGAAGTCCTTGTCGAAGACGCTGTGCGTGGCGTACGTCGTAACCGCCGGGAGGTTGTCCGTGCAGCGGTCCATCGCGAAGAGCTGCTCGCAGATCGAATCCGGGATGGGGAACTCCCAACTCTCGATCTCGCCGGTCTTTGCGCTCATCAGGTATTTCACGCCGGCCACGATGTTGGCGAGCCGGGCCCCGGCGGCACGCTCGGCCCGGCCATCCATGGACAGGAGCCTGAACTTGGTGTTCCTCGCATCGGTGATCATCACGTCGTCGTGGTGGGCGTAGACCCGGCCTGACTGCGCGAGCGTCTTGAGCAGGGTGTCGAGCACCACGAGCCCGTCGCCCCTGGTGGAGCCATCCTTGGCGATGCTGTCGATCAGTTCGCGGTCCGGGATGTCATTGCGGAGCTTCGCGACGGCCACCGCGGCGGCTGCGAACAACCGGACCGTTTCGCCGGCCGCGGTGTCGATCATGTTCTTCGTCTTCCTGCGAGCCATCAGGCACCTCCTTGGCAGTCCGCCGTGGTTGAAAAGGGAATGTCGGATTCGTCGTATTCGTCCCGCGGGGGCTCGGCACACGCTGCTCCTCCGGCGTGGGCGTCGTCGTCTCGCTCATCCTCGCCCCGGCCCTTGACGACCTTCGAAATCAGCGAGGCCAGGGGCACCTTGCCGCAGTGGTAGCACCAGCCACGGCTGGTCACGTCCGGGGTGCTGGTGCCGTACCGCGGCGCCGACCCGTGCAGGGAACTGTCGTCAGCGAGGCACACCGGGCACGGAGAGACCGTCGTCGAGCCAAGGAGAATCTGCATGGCCGTGGCGAAACCCCTGCGCGAGAGGTCCTCGACCAAGTTCAGCACCTCCACCTCGGTCACCGGCTCCCCGCAGCGAAGCAGTTCGACCTGCCTACCCGTCTTGGAGTTCGTGCTCCCGATCGGCCTCGTCATCGCCAGCAGGGATGGTGCCTCTGGGTCGGACGGCAGGGCACGCTGCACCGCGCGAATCACCGCGTCCCACAATTCCCGGCGGCGATCGCTCCTGATCTCGATTGGCCTGTCGAGCCACAGGATGCAGTGCACCCACCGCCCCGAGAACCGGACCTCAGCCTTCCGCAGGACAGGGTGATTATCGAGCCAGCCCCGGACGTGCTGCTCGTACAGCTCGTAGCCGTCCGCGCACGCGAGATCGAGCACGCTGCCGTGGAACCTCAGGCACTCGCCGTCGATCTCCAACAGGATGCCCCGGACGAGCGTCACCTCGTGCTGCTGCACCATGATGGCCTGGGCCGTGCCGACCGCCCCGGCGTTAAACAAGGGTCTTCAGCAGAATTTGTGGGTAGAAAGCCTGTGTTTCTGCGCGGGGCTCTGCCCCGGACCCCGAGGTTTATGAGCCATGGCACAGGCATCAGCCTGAGTCTGTCGGCGTGAGGCTGATGCTTCCGGCAGCGATCGCACCAAGCCGCTGGCGGCATGGGTATGTGATGAGCCGCCGCTGCGCGGCGACATCCGGCATGCGGCGGCGTTCCGCCGCCTGGAAGCACCGCCCTGACGGGCGGGCCAGGAGA
>VGYR01000276.1 GCA_016872925.1 Planctomycetota bacterium | reverse complement strand
TTAGAGTGAGATCCAACCATCATCCAGCGAGAGCGCCGTTTTTTAATCACCCCACTGCGGCGCCCGGGCACGACGTCACGTCTCAGTGCCGCTGCCTCTTTGGTTGCGGCCGATAGGCCGCGTTAAGCTCGGAGGGAGTTGCGGTCAAGCAGCGCATTGGCTGCCAGACGAGGGAAAACGGCGGCGATTGTGTCCGTTTCGAGGGGAGTTTACGCTGCCCCAGGGTTCTTTTCGATCCGTCCACGGCCTGGTTGGCCGGGGTGGATCATCCCCTGCTCCGAGACTCCGTCGCCATGGCCAGTTCCAGAGAGAACGACCGGTCCAAGCACCTCGCCGGTCGACCGCACGCCAGCGGTAGAGCGGCGTTCGAGGAGGGGCCGGAAGAGGTGTCGGCCCGCTGGCAAAGATGGCTCGTGAAGGCGGCCACGATCGTGCTCGCGTGCTTCTGGATCTACTCGCCGGTCTGCCACACGGTGCACCACGCCGACTGGCTCTGGGACGACGACCAACTCCTGACGGCCAATCCGACCGTTCAGCACCGCATGGCAACCGATCCGAACTCTCCCCGCGATGACCTCGGCACGCTCGCCAAGCTCTGGACCAACCCCGATGGGGCGGACTATTTCCCGCTGAGCTACACCGCTCTTTGGGCGCAGTGGCCGTTCTTCCAGATGGATCCGCGGACGGGAGGTCCGGTGCAACCCGGCGGCCCGTCGGTGCCGTGGCCTCCCGGATACCACCTCACCAGCGTGGTGCTGCACGCGATCGGGTCGCTGCTCGTCTGGCGGCTGTTCGCGGTGATGAAGATCCCCTTCGCCTGGTTCGGGGCCATGCTCTTTGCCGTGCATCCGGTCTGCGTCGAGAGCGTGGCCTGGGTGTCCGAACTGAAGAACACCCTCTCCATGCCGCTGTTCCTCCTCTCGGCCATCAGCTACGTGAACTTCGACGACGCGGCCGAGGACGACGATGGCCGGTGGGTGGCGTATGGCGCTTCGATCGTCTTCTTCCTGCTGGCGATGTTCGCCAAGACATCCGTGGTGGCGATGCCGGTCGTGCTGCTGCTCTACGTCTGGTGGAAGCGGGGCGAAGTGGGTGTTCGTGACCTGGTGCGGTCCGCCCCGTTCTTCCTGATCTCGATCGTGCTGGGGATCGTCACGATCTATTTCCAGCACGGTCGCGCGATCGGGCAGGAGACGATCAACGTTCCCGCCTACATCGGCAACGGCGTGGCGACGTATCGCGACGGCATCATCCGCATCAAGGTCGACGACGAGACCAACGCGAAGACCGTCGCCGTCCATGGCCGAGACGAGAAGCAGATCTACGGCGGTCCCCTCGACCAGGAGACCGATTTTCAGGCGATCCCGGGGGAGTGGCGGGATCGGGTCCGCGCCGTCGATCGCGGCCGCAACCTGCCCTCGGCCAAGGGCATCCTCTCGCGGTTTGCGATCGCCGGCACGTCGTTGTTGTTCTACTTGGCGACGATCTTCTGGCCGGTCAATCTGCTGCCGATCTACACCCGCTGGGACATCGACCTGCTCGACCTCTCGAAGGAGAGCGAGTTCGGGGAGATGCTGTTCTACCTGCTGCCGATCCCGGTGATCCTCGCCGCCGCCTGGTGGTTCTGGAGGAATCGCGACACGTGGGGGCGGAGCGTGATCTTCGGCCTCGGCTTCTTCGTGTTGATGGTGGCCCCGGTGCTGGGGTTCATCACGATCTCCTACATGCGGATCACCTGGGCGGCCGACCACTTCATCTACCTGCCGATGATCGGCGTGATCGCCCTGATCTCGGCCGCCCTGGCCGGATGGTTTTCCCGGCTTCCGGCCGGTGAACGGCCGCTGCTGGTGGCCGGATGTGCCGCCGGGCTCGCGGTGCTCACCTGGATCTCCCACGGCCTCGCGACCACCTGGGTGAACGAGGACGAGCTCTGGACGCACACGCTCCAGCACAACGAGAACGCCTGGCAGGCCCACAACCGGCTCGGTGCGAAGAAGTTCGCCCGCGGACACGTGGACGACATCCCGATCCCGAATCCGACGCTGCTGGATCCCGCCACCCAGGTGAAGATCAAGGGCTCGCTGCACCACTTCACGCGGTCGACGGCCCTGCGGCCCGACCTCGGCGAAACGCACAACAACCTCGGCACCGCGCTCTCGGCGAAGGGTCGGCTCGACGAGGCGATCGAGCAGTTCAAGGAAGCGGTCCGGGTGACGCCGCACGTGCCCATGATCCACGTCAACCTGGCCAACGCGCTGGCTGCGGGAGGGCGGTTCGCCGAGGCGGAGGAGCACTACCTGCGACTGATCCAGGGGGCTGAAGCCGGCCACGCCGATGCGGTCGAAAGATCGGGCAACGCCAACCTGCCCATCGACCCGAGCATCGCCGCGCTGATCAACAACTACGGCGTCAGCCTGTTCAAGCAGGGCAAGAAGGACGAGGCGATCGCGGCCTTCAAGCGGGCGCTGGCGATCAACCCGAATCTCAAGGATGCCCGGGAAAGCCTCACGCTGGCGACCGGCGACAAGCCGCCGCCCGCCCCAGCAGCCGGCGGTCCGGCGGCTCCGCCCCCGGGGGGCGTGCCGCCGCTGCCGATGGCCGTGCCCCAGTCGCCGACGCTCGGGCCGACCAGTCCGTGACGACCGGCATCAGGCGCGCTTGAGGTCGCTGAGGGCGGCGAGCAGCGGCTCGCGGTGGGCGGGATGAGCGATCGAGGCCAGCAACCGCCCCCGCTCGGAGAGCGTCTTGCCGTGCAGGTCGACAGCCCCGTACTCCGTGACGATCCAGTGCACGTGGCCCCGGGTCGTCACCACGCCGGCACCCGGCCGCAACTGGGCGACGATCCGAGAGACGGTTCCACCGGCGGCCGTGGAGGGCAGCGCGATGATCGGCTTGCCGTCACGGCTCATGGCCGCGCCCCGGATGAAGTCCATCTGCCCGCCGATCCCGGAATAGACCCGGTGCCCGATCGAGTCGGCGCAGACCTGCCCGGTGAGATCGATCTCGAGCCCCGAGTTGATGGCGACCACGCGGTCGATTGTGCGGATCAGGTTGGTGTCGTTCGTCCGGTCACAGGGATGGAACTCGACGAGCGGGTTGTCGTCGATGAAGTCGTAGAGGCGTCGGCTGCCCACCGCGAAACTCGTGATGGTGCGGCCGGGGTGGATCGCCTTGCGGGCGTTGGAGACCGCCCCGGACTCGATCAGCCGCACGGCGCCGTCGGAGAACATCTCGGTGTGGATCCCGAGGTCACGGCGGCCCTCGAGCCGGGCGAGCACGGCGTTGGGAATCCCGCCGATGCCGAGCTGCGGGCAGGCGCCGTCCTCGACCAGGGAGGCGACGTGATCACCGATGAGTTCCTCCACCTCGGTCGGCGGGAGCGGGGCATGGCCCGGCAGGTCGCGGTCGGTCGCCGTCCAGGCCGCGAGCCGGCCGAGCGGAACCGCCGTGTGGCCGTGGGTCCGCGGCATCCGCTCGTTGATCTCGGCGAGCACGATGCCCGCGGCGTCGACCGCGGCCCGGGCGGTGTCGACGCTCGTGCCGAGCGAGCAGGTGCCGTGGCGATCCGGTGGCGAGAGCTGCACCAGCGCCGCGTCGAGCCGCACCCTGCCGCCGGAGAACAGGCCCGGGATGTCGGAGAGAAAGATCGGCACGAAGTCGGCCCGCCCCTCGGCCACGGGCTCGCGCAGGCCGGCTCCGGTGAACAGCGAGATCGAGCGGAAGCGGTGGGCATGCTCGGGCGCCGTGAAGGCCAGCGGCCCTTCCAGGTGGATGTGCCAGAGCCTCACACCCGCGAGGTCCGAACGCCTGGCGAGGGCGTCGAGCAGGGGCGTCGGGGTGGCCGCGGCCCCATGGACGAACACGTTCATGCCGCTGCGAATCCGCGACACGACCCCGTCAGGCGACGCGTTCCGAGATTTCCAGGACTGCATGCGTCCCCTCCGGCCCCTACCATACCGCGGAGGAAAGGCAGGGGCGCATGCCCGGAAATCTCGTGATCCTGCTCGGTGATCAGCTCGACCGGGGCGGCGCCGCCTTCGACGGGTTCGACCGGGGCCGCGACCGGGTGTGGATGGCGGAGGTGGCCGAGGAAAGCACGCATGTCTGGACGCACAAGGCGAGGATCACGGTGTTCCTCGCCGCGATGCGACACTTTCGCGAGCGGCTCCTGGCCGAGGGCGTCGAGCTCGACTACACGGAACTCGCCGCGGCGCCACGCCAGGGCGAAGCGGCGGGGCTCGCCGAGGCCCTCGCCGCGAGCCTCCGCCGGCTGGCGAAGGCCGGCTGGCGGCCGGAGCGGCTCGTCGTCGTCGAGCCGGGCGAGTGGCGGGTCCGGGAAACCCTCCGGCGGGCGGCGGCCGATGCCGGACTCCCGCTGGAGATCCGCGTCGACCGGCACTTCTTCGCCACCGCGGATGATTTCGCCACGCACGCGCGGGGGCGGAAGCAGCTGCGGCTCGAGTACTTCTACCGTCCGCTGCGGGAGAAGTTCGGCGTCCTGATGGACGAGGGCGAGCCCGCAGGTGGCCAGTGGAACTTCGATGCCGAGAACCGCGGCTCGTTTGGGAAAGTCGGCCCCGGCGTGCTCCCGCCCCCCGTGCGGTTCGGGGCCGACGCGGTGACCCGCGGCGTGATCGCGCTCGTCGAGAAGCGGTTTGCGAGCCACCCCGGCAGCCTGACCGATTTCGACTGGCCGGTGACGCCGGCCGACGCCCGGGCCGCGCTCGACGACTTCCTGGCCCACCGGCTGCCTCTCTTTGGCCGCTACCAAGACGCGATCTGGACGGGCGAACCCTGGCTCTACCATTCCCGTCTGGCGCAGGCGATGAACATGAAACTCCTCGACCCGCGGGACGTCGTCGCCGGAGCCGAGTGGGCCTGGCGGGAGGGGCGGGCCCCGCTGGAGGCCGCGGAGGGCTTCATCCGCCAGGTGATCGGCTGGCGGGAATATGTCCGCGGCATCTACTGGCACTTCATGCCGGAGTACCTCGATCGCAACGCCCTCGGTGCCGAGCGGCCGCTGCCCGGGCTCTACTGGACGGGCGACACGGACATGAACTGCCTGCGGGATGCCGTGGGGCAGACGTTGCGCTACGGCTACGCGCACCACATCCAGCGGCTGATGGTGACGGGCCTGTTCGCGCTTTTGTTCGGCGTCGACCCGCGGCGGGTGCACGAGTGGTATCTGGCCGTCTACGTCGATGCCGTCGAGTGGGTCGAGCTTCCCAACACCCTCGGGATGAGCCAGTTCGCGGACGGTGGCGTGATGGCGTCGAAGCCGTACTGCGCGACCGGCGCCTACCTCGATCGGATGAGCAACGCCTGCAAGGGCTGCCGCTTCGACCCGAAGCAGGCGACCGGCCCCGAGGCCTGCCCGTTCACGACGCTCTACTGGGACTTCCTCGCCCGGCACGAGAAGCTGCTCGCCAAGAACCCACGGATGACGATGCAGCTCAAGAACGTGGCCCGGAAGCCGGCCGCCGACCTGCGGGCGATCCGTCGTCAGGCCGAGGACTTTCGCGAGCGGCTGGCGTAGTCCCGTCCCCGGCACGTCGCCGTTGCCGTCTCGCCAGCCAGGCGACCACCGCGAGCCCGGCCACCGCCAGTGGTGCTCCCGTCGGCTCCGGGGTCACCACGAATGCCATGTTGAGCGACTGGAGCGACGGCGTGACGAGTTCGTTCCACTGCGCCGGCGGCACCAGGTAGGCGGCGTCGTCGTTGAACGCGTTGATGGACGTCTTCCAACCGATCGGCGACGTTCCCGAGATGCCCAGGGCAATCGCAGCTTAATCGGCCTGTTTTCCCGTCAGAATTCCTTCCACGACATCGTTACACCAGCCTGCTTGGAGTCGTTTGCCCCGAATCGAGCAATTTTTCACGGAAGTGTCTCGCTTGAGAATCGAGAGCGCCAGCCTCCGAAAGGCGCCGGCGATTTCGGGGGCGTTGCCGCGGCGGATTCGGCTCTTGTCCTCTCCGAAGGTGACGT
>VGYR01000275.1 GCA_016872925.1 Planctomycetota bacterium | reverse complement strand
CTCGCTGCTCAACCGTCAGAACAACTGGCTTGGCAACACGCATGACGGAATCCTCCATGAGTTGAGGATTCAACGGCACTGACAGCAATAAGTTGCGTTATTTCGGAGACACTACACTAGCCGCTCTTTCGTCGTTCACATCGTCGCAGGAACATCGAAGCACTCCGCAGATCGGATACTTCGAAGATCGCAAAGTCGAAAGTGAAAACTCAAGGGCAAGGTCTTCACTACACGGCCGTTCGCCGAACCGCGCGTTGTCGCGTCAGCACTTACGATCGACGAACCGCCCAAAAATCCGAAAAACGGCTCCGAAGTGCGTAACTTGGGCTAGACTCATCGCATGACGAAGCGGCTCTGGATCGAGACCGTCGGTTGCCAGATGAACGTGCTCGACAGCGAGCTCGTCGTGGCCGCGCTCCGCCGCCAGGGCTGGGAGATGGCCCCCGCCGCCGCGGAGGCCGACGCGGTGTTCTACAACACCTGCTCCGTCCGTCAGCATGCCGAGGACAAGATCTACTCGGCGCTTGGCCGGATCCGGAGCGTGAAGGCGCAGCGGCCGGACGTGGTCGTGGGCGTGCTGGGCTGCATGGCCCAGAAGGACCAGGAGCTGATCCGCAAGCGGGCACCCTGGGTGGATCTCGTGGTCGGTCCCGGCCAGTTACACCAGGTTCCGACGCTCGTCGACGAGGTGCTCGCCGGCGGCGGGCCGCGCATCGAGGTCAGCCTCGACCGGAACGCCGGCAGCCGTGACGCGATTGCCGGGAGCTTCGAGAGCTACGATCCGGATCGCGATGCCGCGATGCGGCCCACCCCGTTCCAGGCCTTCATCCGCACGCAGACGGGGTGCGACAAGTTCTGCGCCTTCTGCGTGGTGCCGCACGTCCGCGGCCCCGAGCAGGCTCGAGCGCCCCACACGATCGTGGCCGAGGCCCGGAAGCTCGTCGCCGAGGGCTGTCGGGAGGTCACCCTCATCGGCCAGACGGTCAACAGCTACCGCTGGAAGGACGGGGAACGGACGACGCGGCTGGCCGACCTGCTCGCCCTGCTCGACGCGGTGGACGGGCTCGACCGCATCAAGTTCGTCACCAACTACCCGAAGGACATGACGGACGACCTGATCGCGGCGGTCCGCGACCTGCGGAAGGTCTGCCAGTACCTCCACGTGCCGGCCCAGCACGGGTCCGACGCGGTGCTGGCCCGGATGAAACGGGGCTACACGATCGGCGAGTACCTGGAGATGCTCGGCCGGATCCGGGGGGCGATCCCGCACGCGGCGGTCACCAGCGACTTCATCGTCGGCTACTGCGGCGAAACCGACGCGGAGTTCCGCACGTCGCTCGACCTCGTGCGGACCGCGGGCTTCAAGAACAGCTTCATCTTCAAGTACAGCCCGCGGCCCGGCACGAAGGCCTTCGACCGCCTTCCCGACGACGTCCCGGAGGATGTCAAGAAGGAACGGAACCGCCTGCTGCTCGATGCCCAGGAGGAGGTGAGCTTGGCGGGCAATCGGCGCTTCATCGGCACGCGGCAGCAGGTGCTCGTGGAGGGGCTCTCCGCCCGTGACGAGAAGCGGGCGGTCGAGGTCCGGCCCGATGACGTGGCCCAGCTGACGGGGCGGACGATCTGCGACCGGATCGTGGTCTTCGACGCCCCCGCGCGGCTCGTCGGCAGGCTCGTCGACATCGACATCCTGGCCGTCGGCGCCTGGTCGCTTTCGGGCGTGGTGGCCGATGGCCTCGCCGACGCGGTGCCGCTCGACGCCCTCGAGTGTGACGGAGAGGTGCCCGCGCTCCACGACATCGCCCTGCCGGCCCTGCAGCCGCAGGCGATGCCCCCTCAACCTCCGCGTGGGTGACGTGGCCGCGGCCGCCGACCGTGCGACGCTGCTCGGTGACGCAGCCAGCGCGGCTGCGTGGGGACGCGCTGCGGGCCTCGCCGAACCCGAGGGGGCCGCACGAGCGCTGGCCGGGATCGCCGCTGCCGGCGTGGCCGACGATCTGCTGGCGATGCTCGTCGCCCGGCTGGCAGCGGTTCTGCCCACGGTGGCCGATCCCGATCGCGTGCTTGTGTCGCTGGAGCGGTTCATCGCCGCGGTCCGCAGCCCGCTCGCGGCCGTCGCGTTGTTCGAGAGGGACCCGCGGGCCTTCGAGATCCTGCTCGGCATCTTTTCGGCGAGTCCGCACCTCGCCGAGCTCGTGATCGCCGACCCGGAAGCCTGGGAGGAAGTCCGGATCGGTCGGGGGCGGCCGGAGCGGCGGGAGGCGCTCGCAGCCGCCCTCGCCGCCGAAGCCGGCGGCAGCGAGGATCTCGAGCGCGTCGCCCGGGCCATCAGGCGGTTCAAGCGACGGCAGACGCTCCGCATCGCCTACGGCGACATCGTCGAACGGCAGCGGCTGGAGACGGTGGTGCAGCAGCTCTCCCACGTCGCCGACTGCGTCGTCGATCTCGCCGTGCGGACGGCGGTCGCCCACGTGACCCGGCAGCGGGGCGTGCCCCGGCAGCCGGACGGCGCGCCGGCGACGATCGCCGCGCTGGCGCTCGGCAAGCTCGGCGGCGGGGAACTCAACTACTCCAGCGACATCGACCTCGTCTTCGTCCACTCCGCCGACGGCCGGGTCGACGGCGCGAAGCCCGGCACGAACCAGGAGTTCTTCGACCGGGTGGTGCAGGAGGTCATTCGCCTGATCGCCGATCCCTCGGAGCACGGCGCCGCCTACCGCGTGGACCTGCGGCTGCGGCCCCACGGCCGCACCGGGTCCGCCTCGATGGCCCTCGAACCGATGCTCCGGTACTTTGACCAGGCCGGACGCACCTGGGAGCGGCAGGCGTGGGTCAAGGCCCGGTGCGTCGGCGGCGACGCCGCGCTCGGCCGGCGGCTGCTCGAGGCTCTCAAGCCCTGGATCTGGCGGCGGTGGCTGACGCGGGCCGACATCAGCGGCATCAAGGCGCTCAAGCGCCGGATCGAGCAGCGGGCGATCCGCGCGGGGAGCGACACGGCCGACGTGAAGACCGGGAGGGGGGGCATCCGCGACATCGAGTTCACGATCCAGTTCCTGCAGCTGCTCGGCGGTGGCGACGTGGCCGCCGTGCGGACCGGCAATACCCTCGAGGCGATCAGGCGGCTCGCCGAGGCGGAGTCGCTCACCGACCAGGAACGAGAGATCCTGGAGCGGACGTACACGCTCTTGCGGACGATCGAGCACCGCCTCCAGATCCTGTACGACCGGCAGACGCACGCGATCCCCGCGTCGGACGCCGAGTTGGCCCGGCTCGCGATCCGCCTGGGCTACGGGGCCGACGCAGAGGGGCGAGAGCGGCTCGCCCGCGACCTCGCGGAGGCGAAGCACTTGAACCGCCGGATCCTCGACCATCTCCTGCACGACGCCTTTCCGGACGACGCCGCCCCCGAGCCCGAAGTGGACCTCGTGCTCGACCCCGAGCCCGACGAGGCGCTGGTCGGGTCGATCCTCGCCCGCCATGGGTTTCGGGCCCCGGCCACGGCGCATCGGGCGCTCGTCTCGCTCGGCGAGGAGCGGGAGCGGTTCCTCTCCTCGCGGCGGTGCCGGCACTTTCTGGCCGCGGTCGCCCCCCGCCTGCTGGCGGGGCTCGGCCGGACTCCCGACCCCGACGCCACGCTCGTGACGCTGGCGGCGGTCGCCGATTCCCTCGGCGGCAAGGGCGTGCTCTGGGAACTCTTCAGCTTCAGCCCGCCGGCGCTCGACCTCACCGTTCGGCTCTGCTCCGCCAGTCCCTTCCTGGCAAACCTGCTGATCCGCAACCCGGGCATGATCGACGAACTGCTCGACAGCCTGCTGATCGAGCGGTTGCCGACGGCGGCGGACCTCGAGGCCGGCCTCGCCGAACTCTGCCGGGGGGCGACCGACGCCGGCCCGATTCTCCAGGCCTTCAAGTCGTCGCAGCAGCTGCGGGTGGGCGTGCGCGACGTCCTCGGCAGGCAGGATTCCGAGGCGACCACGGCCGCCATCACGGGCATCGCCGAGGCGCTGGTGAAGCAGGTGGTGGCGATCGAGATGGCAGGGCTCGTGCGGCGGCTGGGGCCGCCCGTGTCGCCTGCGGGCGAGCCCGCGGGCCCTGTGGTGCTCGCGCTGGGCAAGTTCGGCGGTCGCGAAATGAACTACGCCAGCGACCTCGACGTGGTGTTTCTCTACGACCACGAGGGAACGACCAGGCCGCCGATGCGAGGAGGCCGGCAGCCTGCCGCGGGCACGAGCAACGCCCACTTCTTCGGCGAGCTGGCGCAGCGGACGATGCGTGCCTTCAACGCCTTCGGCCCGCAGGGTCGGCTCGGGGAGATGGACTCGCGGCTGCGGCCGAGCGGCAAGAGCGGGCCGGCGGCGATCTCGCTGGCGGAGTTCGAACGCTATTTCGCCGCCGACGGTCCGGCCGCGATCTGGGAACGGCAGGCGCTGGTGAAGGCCCGGCCCGTGGTCGGCGCTGCGGCCGCCGTCGCGGAGGTGTCCCGGATCCTCGAGGCCGCCACGTACGGTCGCACCTGGACGGCGGCCGACGTCGAGTCGATCCGCCGGATGCGGCTGCGGATGGAGGAGGGGGCGAAGCCGACCAATCTGAAGCGCGGCCCCGGCGGAGTGGTGGACGTCGAGTTCATCGCGCAGCTGCTGCAGCTCGTGCACGGCGGCGCCGCGCCACGGCTGCGGGCCACCGGCACCCTGCCGGCGCTCGTGGCCCTGCGGGATGCGGGCGTGATCACCGCCGGGCGATTCGAGTCCCTGGAGAGAGCGTACCGCCTGCTGCGGGCGATCGAGGGCCGGCTGCGGCTGCTCGAGGCTCCGGCGCGGCACGACCTTCCCGATACCGAGGAGGAGCGTCGCAGACTCGCCCGGCTGCTCGGCTACCCGGATGCCGCAGCCCTGCTGGCCGACGTGAGCGACACCACGGCCCGCCTTCGCGGCGAGTTCGCAGCCGTGTTCGCGGACACGACCCGCTCGCTCTCCTGACGCGCCCCTACCGGCGGCGGGCCGACCACAACTCCCAGGCGAGCGGGAGCACCGACACCAGCACGATGCCCACCACCACGATTTCGAAGTTCTCCTTCACGATCGGCACGTTGCCGAAGAAGTAGCCGGCCAGCGCGCAGATCAGCACCCAGGCGATGCCTCCGACGACGTTGTAGAAGAGAAACGTCGGGTAGTGCATCTTCCCCACGCCCGCCACGAACGGGGCGAAGGTGCGGACGATCGGCACGAACCGGGCCAGCACGATCGTCTTGCCGCCGTGCTTTTCGTAGAAGGCCTGCGTCCGCTCCAGGTGCTCGTGCTTGAGAAACCACTTGTCGATCGTGAAGGCCCGCGGGCCGATCCAGCGGCCGATGCCGTAGTTGAGCGTGTCGCCGACGATGGCCGCCACCGCGAGCAACCCGAGGAGCAGGGCGATGTTGAGATCGTCGGGATAGAGGGCCGCCATGGCGCCGGCGGCGAACAGGAGCGAATCGCCGGGCAGGAACGGCGTGACCACCAGGCCCGTCTCGCAGAGGATCACCGCGAACAACAGGGCGTAGGTCCACGGTCCCCATGCTTGGAGGACGCCGTGAAGCACTTCGTCGAGCTTCAGGAAGATGTCGAGGATCGAGCCCGGGGCGTCCATGGGATGGTCCGAGTGACTGACGGGTGACTGGCGGGGGCATCAGCAGGGCGATCGCACCATATGTCAAAGGCTGACAAGGACTTTGAGCAGGTAGTCGTCGCTCCAGCCTGCGGAAAGGCGTTTGTTCTTCACTCCGAGCTTGGCGGTCTTCTCCTTTTTGAGCAACGTCAGGGCGATCCTGCGAAGGATGCTGAAGTTGGCGTCGGCGTTGCCTTTTCGGATGCGGCAATGGTCTTCTCGAAACGTGACATCCAACTGCCAGTGCAGCTCGTTCTCGATCGCCCAATGTCCCTTGACGATGGCGGCAAACTTCTTGACCGGCATTTTCCTGCTGAGGATGTAGGAACGGACATCAACGCACACTTTGCCGTCACGCTCGATATTACTGATGACCATGCCGATCGCCTTGAGACCTGGCCAGCGATCGCGATCGGGCAGGCCACGAGGAACGCTGCACACGTAGTGCCACCGCGACTCCTTGCGGCCATGCCCGTTGCTCGTGCTGTGT
>VGYR01000274.1 GCA_016872925.1 Planctomycetota bacterium | reverse complement strand
GGTAGACGGTGTTGTTGGCGATCCGGAAGGAGACACCGCTGGAGTTCCAGGCGTTGGAGGTCTCGATGCCCGTGTTGGTGTTGGCGTAGACGAGGTTGTTGGTGACGGCTCGGTTCGAGTTGCTGTACCGAAGCCTGATGCCGGTGGAGTTGGCGTAGACGGAGTTGGCCGTGACCGTAGCACCGCGCGATTCAATGCCGGTGGTGTTGCGGTAGACGCGGTTGGCCTCGATCGTGCCGCTATCGCTGCCCGAGATGCCCGTGGTGTTGTCGAAGACGACGTTGTCGCGGGCGGTGGCGTTCGAGGACAGCCCGATTCCGGCCCGGCTGCCGCTGACCGTGTTGCCCGCGATCAACACGTTCCCGCTCGCCGAGATGCCGCTATCACGATTGCCGGCCACGATATTCCCCAGGGCCGCAACGAGGTCTGTGGAGCCGATCACCAGCGGAGTCGAACTGTTCCAGTTCGTTGCGACGATCCCTGCCGCATTGCCGGTCACAGTGAAGTTGTGGAGCGTTCCGGTGGCACCCGAGAGGAACACGCCGGTGCCACCGTTGTTCGTGGCCGTCACGCCGGCCAGTTCAGCGGAGCCGACGTCCTCCCATCGGATCCCGTCACCGGTGTTGCCGGTGACTGTGATCCGCCCGAGCGTGAACGCCTCGCTGTTGTTGTGGACCCAGAGGCCGGCCTTGCCGCCCGTCAAAGTCAGGTTTCGGATCGTGACGTAGTCGCCGTCGTTGACCTCGATATTCGTTGAGCCTTCGTACGGATTTGCCCGGTCGATCCGGGCAACCTTCGCCGGGTCGGACGGCCCTGTGAACGTCGCCCCCTCGTCGTTGCCGCGGTCGAGCTCGCCGCTGATGACGACGTTACGGACGTGGATGTAGTCGCCAGTGTCGATCTGCACCGTGTCGCCCGGGCCGAAGTCGTAGGACCGCAGCAGCGGAAGGAGGATGGCCTTCGGGTCGAGCGCGGTCGTGCCCGTGTTGCGGTTGTTGCCCGTCGCAGCGGGCGTGAACTCGTCGCCCGTGTTGGACGAGTCGTCCACGAAGTAGGTGGACGTAAGCGCAGGCACCGAGAACGGCTCCCGTGATCGGTCGGTGAGCGTGGGATGATCGACTGACACCAGCACGATTCGGTAGCGAGCCGCCGTGGAGGGCGTGATGCCGCTCTGCTGAGGGCTCCAGCCGAACGATCCGGCTGAGGCCTCTACCGTGGCCACGTCGCGAATCTTCCCGACGCCCTCCTGGTGCAGTTCGATCCGCACGAAGCCGCCGAGCTTCCGGTCGGCGGTCAAGGCGTCGAACGTGCTCCAGAGGATCGACCGCCCCTCGGCGGCTGGCCAGTCGGTGTAGTACTCCGGGTACGCCAAGCGCACGTCCCGAGCCGCCGACTGGGCTGCCAGCGGCGTATTGCCGTAGGCGCCGAGATCGATGCGGCCACCGTTGACGCCGGTCTCGAAGCTGAACTGGCTCGCTGGATCGCCCGCGTCGATGCTCGTTGAGCTGGCGTCGGTAAGCCGGTAGTCGCCGGCGGCCGCGTTCACGAAGCTCGGTGCGTCGCGGAGCGGGTCGGGGCCGGTGAAGCCGATCGAGTGGGAGTCGAAGTCGGCCTCCACCTGCCAGTCGAAGAGGTCGTAGAACGGCTTCTGCCACCAGACGAGCGCTCCGCTGCCGCCTGGCGTGCGGTAGAGGTTGTTGTAGTCGCTCCCGAAGCCCTGCTGGCTGTTGGTGGCGACCGAGATCGCCCGGCCGGAGTCGGTCGTGATGATGTTGTTGCGGAGGCCGATGCTCCGCGAGCCACCGACGACGTTCACGCCGATCCCGGAAGTCGTCACGATCGTGTTGCTCACCACCGTACGGCCACCGGAATTGGAGATCTCCACGGCAGCGCCGGTGTTGCCGACGAAGACGTTGTGGTGAATCGAGCCGGAGTCTGACCAGACGTCGCTGACCTGCACGCCGAGCCGGTTGGCCTCGAAGCGGTTGTAGGCGACGTTCGCCCCCTGGTAGGTCCGCACGCCAATGTCGTTGGATATGAACACGTTGGGCTCCCCGGCCGCCCAACTGCCGCCGCCGACGTTGGAGTAGCCGACGTAGCCGACTGAGTTTGACTGGAAGGTGTTGCCGGCGATGGTCGCCAGCCGGTTGCGCCCGTCGGTCACGGCCACGCCGTAGGAGTTGCCCGTGATCTGGTTGTCGCGAATCGTAGCCGCGACGAACTCCGACCCGGTGTAGAAGCCATACTGTGACCCGGTGATCGCGTTCTTACTGACCGTGAGCTGTGCCGTGCCAGACGCCTCGACCGCCATGCTGCGGCGGCTCGACGGTTCTGCGAACGTGTTGCCCGTGACGATGGTGGCCGAGCCGGCCGACACCGCCACGCCGATTGAGGTGCCTTCAAAGACGTTGCCGCGGATCAGGTTACCGTCCGAAGCATCCACAGCTCCCGGCAGGATGCGGATGCCGATGCCTGAGGGGCCGCCCGTATCGGCGAAGGTAAGGCCGTAGAACGTGTTGAGGTCGGCATCGGTGAGCTCAAACCGCGTGCCCCAGTACGTGAAACGGGAGCCCGCAGCCGAGCCGGCGTAGGTGCCCCCTTCGTTCGCTGCGCCGATCGACACGGTGCCATAGGAGGGAGTGCCGTAGGCACCCCCATAGTCGCCCGTGTCGATCACGATCATCGTATTGGCATCGACCTGGTGCGACGCGAGCACCCCCTGCACCGAGGCTTTGGGGCGGTCGGGCGCGAGGCCGTCGTTGGCGTCGTCACCTGTGGCCAGCGCGTAGACGTCCTGCGACGACGAGCCGTCGTTGACGTAGATCACCCGGGTTGTCGAGCCGCTGCCGGCGTCGACGCCGACGCGATACCACGACTTCTGGGCCACGGTGCCGCTGACGCGGAGGTAGTAGGTGCCTGCGGGGAGCGACGCAGCGTTTGCCACCATCTGGCCGCCGGTCTCCGTCGCCGTCGCGACCGTCTGGCCGGTGGCGTCGAGGATCGACAGGGCGAGCGAGCCGCCCGGCTTGTCGAGCGACGCCGTGGCCCGCAGCGAGTCGGTGCGGAGGATTTCCACCCGGTAGAGATCGACGTCCGCAGAGCTTGCGAGCGTGACACCGGCCACGTGCATGCCCGGCACGACGCCCGTGTTGAGGGCCCTTGCCAACGTGTCGCCGGCGTCGGCCCGCTCGGTGTCGATCTCGAGCCGAGCCGCGAAGCCGCGATCGCCGCCGGCGTTCGTGACCCGCGCGGCGATCACGTTTGTGCCGGCGACAAGTGCGCTGGTCACGTCGATGTCGGTGCCGGTCGTCGGGGAACGATTCGCATCGTTCACGAACCGCACGCCATTGACGAACAGTTCCATGTCGTCGTCGGCGAAGGCGTCGAGCAGGGCCGTGGCCGGACGCCCCTCGAGCGCCACGGTCTTCCTGAGCCAGACGGGGCTCTCGACAGCCGACGTCCAGATTCTCTGAAGTGAGCTGCCGTCGACCGAAATCGACCCAGTCTGCGACGCGGAGACGAAGGCCGCGTCATCGAAGGCGGCCATCGTCCAGTCGCTGCCGGGGTCTGCAGCAGAGACCTTCCATGACGCGTCGGTCTCGATGACCGAAAGCGCCAGGAGCGCTCGTGCCTCCAGGAACTCCATTGCCGAGCGCATCGCGCGGGGCGAGTTTTCCGTCCTGCGGAGGGTATCCCGTCGCCGGCGGATGCTGCGGCTCGACTTCGAGGACTTTCGTACGGGGAAAAGTCCGGCCATGAGTTCTCCTTTCGAATGACGCGCAAGGGGAGAAGGCCCACCGCAACCCGGACGCAGGCCGAATCAGGCCCGAACCCGGAGATGGACAGTCACGCCCTCGAAGCACTACACTGGCGATCGCTGAAGGGCGGAGGTCGCGATTGAGAACCCGCACCTAAACCCTTTGGCGTAGGCGGACCGGGAAACCGGACGCCAGAAGTTTTTTTTCGAAGTGCCTGCTGATGCAGGTACTTCAGGGGTGTGTCGCGCGAGGATCGTACGCCATAAGCGGCCGTTCTATGGCGGCTCACGTGTGTGGGCGTGGCAATCGCTACGGCTGATGTCCGTCGTTCCGCGACGAGAGCCCGCGGTGGACTGAGGCGTCGATCGCATAGTCGATGCTGCGGACCGATCCGTCAGCCATGGCGATCCCACACGCGTTCGGGTGCGCGCTGCCGTAGGCCAGCGGCACCGGGTAGCCGCCGTGAACCTGCTTCGGATCGAAACCCGCGTGATCCCGATACGGCGGCACGCAGCCGACCCGGACGACGTCGCGGTCGAAGCCTGAGAACAGGCTCTGGTCGTCGTCGTCCGAAGTGCCGTTCACCATGGCGGCCGGATCGAGGTATTTCTCCCCGACGAGATAGGTCTTCGACACCCCATCGGTGATGTCGCGAAGCCGCACCCGGCTGCGACGGAAGATCACGCCGTCGGGATCGGGGCCGAAGCTCGCCAGCCAGTCCGCGGATGTCATCGTGTCGCCCACGGATGCCGGTGCAAAGGATCCGCCGCTCCGATAGTGATATGGCGGTGTGCCGCTGCCCATGTTGGCCGCATAGTCGCCGCGAGCGACTGCTTCGGGGCGTCGCTTCACCGACGCTGGCACGGCGACGACCCAGAAGTCGATGCCGGGCTTCAGGGGAAACACGCCGCCTGTTCGCCGCGACGGGCAGTTGAAGAGCGGGATCGGGGTGGTGAGTCGTGTCATGGAGAGGTCGGCCTTCGCCTCGGCATCGGCCATGCCGGCCCCGAGATCACGGAGGCCCCCCAGCTCCACCCACGGCAGCACGCTGAACACCCAGCCGCCAGGCTGTCGCTCGCCGAAGCCCCGGTCTGGATCTCCGGTCCATGCGCCCCCCCAGCCGCCCGACGGCAGTTCCCCGCGGGCGTCTTCGTGGGTGAGGCAGGCCAGCGAGATCTGCTTGAGGTTCGCGATGCAGCGAGCGCGACGGGCTGCCTCGCGGGCACTCTGCATGGCGGGCAGGAGCAGGCCGATCAGTGCTGCGATGATCGCCACGACCACGAGCAGCTCGACGAGCGTGACGCCCGCGCGGCAACCGTGGGGCATCACCGCAGCGGTCCGATCGGCCGTGGTCATCGGACGTGAAGATCCAGGACCGCAAGCCGGGCCCCGCCTTCGGGAGACGGCTGCATCGCATAGCCCGCGATCACCACAAAGCGGCCCCCGTCTGCCAGGCACATCGACTCGATGTTCCATCCCGGACGCAGCTCGTCGAGCGTGGTCAGGGTCGTTGCGTCTGAGATGCGGACGCACTCGGCGTCGGCGCTGAGCACCGCCCGGCCGTCCGGGGAGTAGGCGACGTCGACGACCTTCCGTTCGTGCGGAGCGAGCGTGCCTGCCCGAAGGCCCGTTCGGGCATCGAAGACGTGCAGCGGTCCGTTGCGAAAGCCGCATGTGAGCCGCTGCCCATCGGGGGCCCAGGCGATCGCCGACACCGGATCCCCGACATCCTCGAGGAGCACCTCCCGCGGCTCCGAGGGATTGTCGACATCGAGTCGCCGGATCCGACCTGGGTGCGCGGCGATCGCCACTCGCGGCGGAGCCTGGGGCGCGATCTCGACGCGGTGGCCCCCGAGGCCGTGATGGCCGAGGTCGAAGGCCTTGTCGAGCGAAGGCGGCCAGGCGACTGTGTGGCCGGCCGACGAGTTGGTCACGAGGCCGCCGTCAGAGGTCCAGCAAACGGCGGGACCGACGCTATCCGAACGATTCGGCAACGGCACGGGCTGCCGTTCTCGGCCTGCGGAGTCGAGATTCAGCACCAGTGGAACGTCGCCGGGAGCGGCACCGCCGAATCCGAAGGCGACACGGGCCCGCAGCCGATCCACGGCCATGCCGTCATTATCGGGCCCTGACCGTGATCGAAACCTGTCGGATGCAGAAGCGCAGCGTGTTCGCCTACGTCACCGAGGCCGTCGAGGCCCAGATGGCCGGCCGAAAGTCGCCGTCACTGCTCCCCGCCCCGTGAACGGTTACCGTGGGGGCATGGCGGCGATTCCGGCGCAGATGGCGGCGGGCCCCGGTTGCTCGGGCCGCCCCATTGGGGGTGTATTCAGAGCCTTGCGACTGGCTGGTGGCGAACCGCTCCGTCCCGCGGATAGT
>VGYR01000273.1 GCA_016872925.1 Planctomycetota bacterium | reverse complement strand
ATGAGACTTCCGACAACACGAGCCACTCAAGCGGCCGATGCGGCGCCGGGCGGACAAGTTGTGCGCCGACTCTCCATGCCGAAATGGCAGTGCGGCGCGCTTCGCACTCGCTTGTTTCAGGACTAGGAACGCGACCGTGGCGGCTGGCAGGCGGGCCGGCATGGCGGACTCCTCGGGTACGGAACGGGTTTTCTGGCGCGATCCTGGCAGCGTGTAGCGAACGTGATGGGTGGAGAGCCGACCCGCGATCCGCGGTGATGTGCGCGGTTGGTCTGCCGGGGGCAGGCACCGGCGAGGCCAGTCGTCGCCCCGGCCACGTTTCGTCGATGCCGTCCCCAGGACAGGGTGTCCCGGAGTCGAGGCACGATGCGCTCGGTGGTGATCTGGCTGGGGGCGGTGGTGGTCGTTACCGGCTTCGCGGCCGCGTCCGACACGATCGACCTCTCGTCACTTGACGACGTGGTGGTGCCACAGGCTGCGGCCGACCCGGCATGGGACGAGCTGCCGATCGAGCCCGTCGTCTCGGTGTGGCACGCGGAGACGCGGTTCTACGTGACCGGACTGCTCGGGGAGTCGTTCGCCACGCTGGCCGACCCGGTCTACGAGCAGCTCGTGGGAGGAGGGATCAACCGCTCCGTGCTCACCGCCGGGGGCGCGGTGGGCATTGCTTCCGAGCGCGAGACCGGCCGGTTGCGGCTCGAGATCGAGGGACGCGGCCGAGATGACCTCACCGCGGGCTTGAACCCGCCGATTCCCGGCGCCATCGTGAACTTCAACTGGGCTGCGGCGGACGGCTGGTCGGCCCTGTTCAACGTGTGGCGCGACTTCACCGTGAGCAAGCACGTCGACCTCTACTTCGGCGGCGGCGTGGGGGGCGGCGGCTACCGCTCCAGCATGACCGGCTCGCTGGCCCCAGCCACCGGACCCGGGCCCATCTTTTCGGCGACGGGCAACGCCCAGGTGGCGTCGTTCGCCTGGCAGGGGGGCGGCGGTGTGATCTGGAATCTCAGTGACCGGGTGGCCTTCGACGTCGGCTACCGATTCTTCTCGATCAACCAGTACCCCACGACGTGGACGACCTTCGTCAACGGTGTTCCCGTCGGATCGGAGGTGCTGCGGCAGCAGTTCACGGCGAGCGAACTGCTCTTCGGCCTGCGAATCTACGAGCCCTTCCGCCGCTGGCGGTGAGCCGGAAGGCACGATTCAACACGTCACCGGGCAGGGCGGCGGCCGGATGGCCTGCCGCCCCGCCTGGTGCTCGTGTGGCAGCGGTCAGCGAAGGCCGCCCGCGGCGGTGCGGACGCCGCCGAACCGTCAGGGTGCCGCGCGGTTGGGGAGCCGATCAGCGCTCACGGCGACTCCGCCACCAGGGCCGCCAGATACTTCTCCAGCCAGGTGGAGCCATCGGCCGCGGTGCCGTTGCGGTCGGCGGCGTCGCCGGGGTCGAGACCCCGGGCCGTCTCCCAGGCGTCGGGCATGCCGTCGCGGTCCGTATCGACCGCCGCCGGTCCCGAACGCAGGACGGGAAAGCCACCCACGTCGCGCGGCGAGTCGATCAGCCGTCCGGACCGGCTGCGGACGTCGGCGACCACCCGCTCGTCGACCGGATCGCGGCGGAGCGACGCGCCGGCGGACGCGAGCACCAGTTCCGCCGCCTCCTGGGCCAGGTGCGTGGTCGGCGTCGCCGGGCCGAGATCGGCTGGCGCCTCGGCCCGCCAGTCGGCCAGCGTGCCCGCGTACCGATAGTTGCGGCCGGGACCGAGCCAGCGCTGGAAGTCGAGGGCGGCGTAGTTGTCGCGGGTCAGGTCGTCGCGGCCCTCGAACACGTTGCCGCTCATGAAGCCCTTCGCGAGATCGGGCAGCGTTCCCTTGAGTGCGATCGGCAGCGCCTCGAGCCTCGAACTCGGGCCCGGCCGCCAGAGGTTGTTGATGCAGTTGATGAAGTGGTCGCAGAAGTTGGTGGTGCCCGGGGTGGTCCAGTGGTAGACGAGGTTGTTGCGGAAGTCCACGACGTGGCGGGGCGGCTCCCGGGCGCTGCCGAGCGAGGGATGGCGGTCGCGGCACGTGGCGATGAGGTTGTGGTGGAGCGTGATCGGCCCGGACAGATTGCGATACGAGGCCGCCATGGCGTGGGCGCCGCGGGAGTGCAGGCTGTGGTTGAGCGCCTCGCTGATGATGCACCACTGGAGGGTGAAGTCGCCGCCGCGGCGGAGGTCGTGCGTGCCGTCGATGGCCCAACTCAGCGAGCAATGGTCGATGATCACGCGGCGGATGTCGTTGGTCATCAGCGTGTCGTCGGCTCCAGCGGCGTCGGGAGGCCGTTCGTCACCCAGTCGGAGGCGGAGGTACCGGATGACCAGGTCGGTCGCCTCACGGACCTGCACCGAATAGTCGCGGATCGTGATTCCGTCCCCCGGAGCCGTCTGGCCGGCGATGGTGAGAAACGACTTTTCGATCACCAGCGGGCTCGTCAGCCGAATCTCACCCCCGACGTCGAACACGATCGTCCGCGGCCCCGCCGCGGAGAGGATCCCGTCGCGCAGCGATCCTGGCCCGGCGTCGGCGAGCGTGGTCACGTGATACACGTCGCCGCCGCGGCCGCCGAGGGCCAGCCGGCCGAATCCTTCCGCGCCCGGAAAAGCGGGCAGGGGGGCCGGATCGTGGGGCTCATCCGCCCCGGCTGTCGGTGAGAGCGCCATCATCGCGAGCAGGGCAGCGCAGCGGAGCATGCGACGGGAAACCGAGTGGCGAGCCCAGGCATCCGACGGCTGAACCGCGGGCCGGCCGGCGCGGGCGTCCTCCGGGCGATCGCGGGCATCGGTCCCCTGAGGGTCGGTCACGAACACCTCCCCGATCCGGTGCATGGTGGATCCGAACGGACCGGTCGCATCACGGGCCGATCCACGGCGGTCCATCGGACAATCTACCTGACAGCCGGCCAAGCAGGGCGGGTCGCTCGTGCCGGCGTCATTTACGGCCCGGAGCCCAGAGGGTACGACTGCCCTGCAGAGTTCAGCGCACCGTCTTCGAACCGGCCCGTCGCTCCATGCCCGACTCGCAGTCCCCCGAGCCTCTCTTTGCAGACGCCGACCGGAACGTGGGGCTGTTCGTCGCCTTCCGGGTGCTGTTCAACGCGCGGTTTTACTACCCCGTGTTCATGGTGATGCTCCTCGACTACGGGATCTCCGTGGAGGAGTTCGCCCTGCTCAACGCCGTCTGGGCGGCGGCGATCGTCGTGCTCGAGGTGCCGTCGGGCGCGCTGGCCGACCTGATCGGCCGTCGGCGGCTGGTGGTCGCCGGCGGGGCCTTGATGGTGGTGGAGATGCTCCTGCTCGTGCTCGTCCCGGTGCCGTCGGTCTGGGTGCTCCCGGTGCTGATGGCCAATCGGGTGGTGAGCGGCGCGGCCGAGGCCTTCGTCTCGGGCGCCGACGAGGCGCTCGCCTTCGACTCGCTCGCCGCCTGCGGCCGCGCGGGAGAGTGGCCCAGGGTGCTCGAGCGGATCATGCGCGTGGGGGGCGTCGTGACGATCATCGGCATGGTCACCGGCAGCCTGGTCTACGACCCCGGCGTGATCAACGGCCTGGCGAGAGGCGTCGGCCTCGCCGGCGGCTTCACCGGCGCCGACACGTTTCGGCTGCCGATCTGGCTGACGCTCGCGTCGGCGCTTGGAGCGTTTGCCGCCGCCCTGGCCATGCGTGAGCCTCCGCGAACCGATGCTTCCGGCGCCACCGCCGCCACCGGGCTCGCCGCGGCGTTTCGGCAGACCGCGGCCACGGCCCGCTGGATCGGCACCCAGCCGCTGGTCCTGCTCGTGATCGTGGCCGGAGTGCTCATCGATCTCCCGATTCGGCAGGTGCTCGTCGTGTCGAGCGAGATCTATGCGGAGATCGGCGTTCCCCCGCCCGCCTTCGGGCTGGTGAGCGCGGCGTCGGCCCTGCTCGGGCTGGCGGCGGCCGGCCCGCTGCGTCGCCTGGCGCTCGGAGCCAGCGCCCGGGCCAACGGCCTGGTGCTGGCCGCGTTCACGCTCGCCGGCCTGACGGGCCTCGCGGCCTTCGTTCCCGTGGGAGGCGTCGTGTTCGTGATCCTGCTCTCCACCGTGCTGCGGATGGTCGTGTTCCTGCAGAGCCATTACCTCAACCAGCTCGTCGATTCCGGACGGCGGGCGACCGTGCTGAGTTTTCGTGGGCTCGCGGTGAACGTCGGCTACGGCCTCGGCTGCCTCGGATTCGCCGCGGCGACCGCCGTCAGCGCGCGACTCGTCGGTGAGGCCGCGTGCTTCCGCGCCGTGGTGGGACTCCTGCCCTGGGGTTTTCTGCTGGCGTGCGTCGCGTTTTGGGCCTACGCCCTCCGCGTGCGGCCGCACCGCGCCGCCCTCGTCCAACCCGGTGGCTTCGGCCAGCCCCGAGCCCCGTCGGCGTGAATGGCCGGATCCCGCCGGGCAACACCGCGCCCGCGCCACGCGAGGCTCAGTCCCCATCGCTCACGCGATTGGGGCTTCCGGTGCGGGGCCTGTGGAAGTGCGCCGCGGGTTGCCGTGAACCCAAGCCAGACGTGCGTCGCCCCGCCCCGCATCTGCCGTGCCGAACGGGATTGGCATCCTGCCCTCCACGCGATCGATGCTTCCTCCCCTCCGGCATCGATGGCTGCCCGGAGGAAGCAACGCCGGCTCCCGGGGCACGGGCAGCCCCGCGCTGCAGCCTCGTTCCTGGGATCATGGAACCCGGCGGCGGCGCTGAAGTGAACGCGCGAGGCTCACGTGGAGTCCGTATCAGAGCTCGCCGGCCATTTCCGGACGGAGCCGCTCCTCTTTGTCGTCCTTGACCTCCGTGAGGGTCGCCTCGGTGAGCAGCAGGGTTCCCGCCACGCTGACGGCATTCTCGAGGGCCACGCGGACGACCTTCGTGGGATCGACGATGCCCGCCTCGATCAGGTCGCAGAAGATGCCGCGGGCGGCGTCGAAGCCGTGGCTGCCCGTGCCGCGACGCAGGTCGCCGACCACCACCCCGCCGTCGGCCGCGGAGTTCTCCGCGATCGTGCGGGCGGGAATCTCGAGGGCGTGCTTGAGGATCCGCACGCCGGTGCGCTCGTCGCCGTCGCAGGCGGCCTCGACCCGCTCGACCGCCTCGATCGCCCGCACGAGGGCCAGCCCGCCCCCCGGCACGATCCCCTCGGCGATCGCGGCCCGCGTGGCGCTGATGGCGTCGGCGAGCGCCTCCTTGCGATTCTTGAGCTCGGCCTCCGTGGGGGCGCCGACGCGGATGATCGCCACGCCCCCGGCGAGCTTGGCGAGCCGCTCCTCGAGCTTCTCGCGGTCGTAGTCGCTGGCCGCGTCCTTGATGCGGCGGCGGATCTCCGCGCAGCGGGCGGAGATGGCGGCCTTGGTGCCGGCTCCGCCGATGATCGTGGTCGTGTCGCGGTCGACCGTGACCTTCGCGGCCGAGCCGAGATCCTCGACCTTGACCGCGTCGAGGGTCACGCCGAGATCGGCCGAGATCAGCCGCGCTCCCGTGAGCACCGCCATGTCGTCGAGCAGTTCGCGGCGGCGATCGCCGTAGCCCGGCGCCTTCACCGCCACGCACTCCAGCACGCCCCGCAGCCGGTTGACGACGAGCGTGGCGAGGGCCTCGGCCTCGACGCTCTCGGCGACCACGACCAGCGGCCGCCGCTGCTGCACGACCGTCTCGAGAAACGGGAGAAACTCCTTGAGGATCGCGATCTTGGCCTCGTGCACGAGCAGGAGCGGGTGCTCCAGCACGGCCTCCTGCCTCTCGGGATCGGTGACGAAGTACGGCGAGAGCAGGCCCCGGTCGAACTGCATGCCGCCCACCACCCAGGGCCGACGCACACTTTATGCCGGGATTTGCAGGACTTTGAAGAGGTAGGCGGGATTCCAGCCGGCCATTCTCCGCCGCATGGCGATGCTTTCCTTGTCGTTTACCTGCTTCAGCAGGCTGATCGCAAAGCGTTTGAGCCAGGCAATATTGTCAGCCAAGATGCGATTACGGACGCGGCTTTCGTCCTCCCTGAAGGTAACGTCCAGGCACCAATGCAATGTGTTTTCGATGCCCCAATGTCCGCGGACGCTCGCAGCGAACTGTTTGATGCCTACGCGAAGTGAGCTGATGTAGTACCGCACA
>VGYR01000272.1 GCA_016872925.1 Planctomycetota bacterium | reverse complement strand
GGAAGGTGCGAGCCGCGGGTTCAAAAACGTCGGCCGAAAAACTATCCCCTGATGACACGAACACGCAGTGCGCTCACGCAAACCCTTTGGGGCAAGGCGTTAACGTCTTAACTTCCTGCCATTCCAGTGGGCTTCGCTCCGGCTCGACTCGGCCGCGGCCGCCCTGGCCGGCGGCGACAGCGGCCCGGCCGTCGTCCCGGGCGATCCGCAGGCCAGCCACGTCCTGACTCGAATCACGAGCCCCGACCCGGAGGTGCGGATGCCGCCGCCCGAGGAAGGCCCCGGCCTGACGGACGAGCAGATCGCGGCGATCCGCCTGTGGATCGCCGCGGGCGCGCCGTGGCCGGCCGCTGCGACCGCGCCCCCGCCGTCGCCGGAGGAGGCTGCGCGGTCGCACTGGGCGTTTCAGCCGGTGCGGCGGCCCGAGGCCCCGGCCGTGGTGAGACGTTCGTGGACCCGCAGTCCGATCGACCGCTTCGTGCTGGCGCAGCTCGAGGCGGCGGGCCTCGAGCCATCCCCGGAGGCGGATCGGGCCACGCCCATCCGCCGCGCCACCTACGACCTCACCGGACTGCCGCCGACGGCGGCCGAGACCGAGGCGTTCCTGGAGGATCGATCGCCCGACGCCTATGAGTCCCTCGTCGACCGGTTGCTGGCGTCTCCCCGGTACGGCGAGCAGTGGGCCCGGCACTGGCTCGACGTGGCCCGTTACTCCGACACCAAGGGCTACGTCGACGTGGGCGAGGGCAACCGCTTCGTGCACTCGGCCCCGTATCGCGACTGGGTGATTCGCGCCTTCCAGGAGGACATGCCCTACGACCGGTTCGTGCGGCTGCAGCTGGCGGCGGATCAGCTGGCCGGCGACGATCACCGCGATCTCGCGGCCATGGGGTTTCTCACGCTCGGCCGCCGATTCCTCGGCAACACGCCCGACATCATCGACGATCGGATCGACGTGACCTGCCGCGGCCTGCTCGGCCTTACGGTCGGCTGCGCGAGGTGCCACGACCACACGTACGATCCGATCACCACCCGGGAATACTACGGGCTCTACGGCGTGTTCCAGAACTGCGTCGAGCGGCTCGAACCGCTGCCGCCGCCGCCGGACCCGCCTCCTCCGCCCGGCTTCGCGGCCGAGCGCGCCCGCCGGCAGCAGGCGCTCGACGACCTCACGGCGCAGCACCGCGCCCTGGGCAACGCCCGGCTGCGACGGCGGCTGGCCGACTACCTGCTCGCCCAGCGTTCGCTCGAGACGTTTCCGGAGCAGTCCTTCGTGCAGCTCTCCGCGCCCGACGACCTGTTGCCGGGGCTGGTGCGCCGCTGGGAGGTGCTCCTCAAGCGGGCGGAACTCCTGCGTGACCCCGTGTTCTCCGCCTGGACGGCCTACGCCGCGCTGCCCGACGCGGAGTTCGCTGCCCGGGCGGCCGCGATCGCCCCGGGGCTGGCGGCCGGACCGCCCGCGTGGAACCCGCGGGTCGCCGCCGCGTTTCGTGAGCCTCCGGCCTCGATCGCGGATGTCGCTGCCCGCTACGCCGATCTGCTGGCGGTGGTCGAGGTTCGCTGGGACGCGGCCTGCGCGGAGGCTCGGTGCGGGGGACGTCCCGACCCCACCGCCCTGCCCGACCCGGACGACGAGCAGCTGAGGCAGGCGTTCTTCGGACCTGCCTCGCCGTGCGTGATTCCCGACGAGCCCCTGCCCCAGACCGATTACCTCTGGGACTACCCCGCGCGGCAGGCCCTCTGGAAGGCCCACCACGAGTTGGAAACATGCCTGTTGTCGGCGGGCGGAGCCGCACCCTGCGCGCTCGTCCTCCAGGATCGGCCCACGATCCTGGAGCCGCAGGTCTTCCGCCGCGGCAATCCCGCCGACAAGGGAGAGGTCGTGCCGCGACGGTGGATCCGGCTGCTCGCGGGGGACGAGGAGCGGCCGTTCGTGCAGGGCAGCGGCCGCCGCGAACTGGCCGCAGCGATCACCGATCCCGGCAATCCGCTCACGCCCCGGGTCTGGGCCAACCGCGTCTGGCTGCACCACTTCGGCGTCGGGCTGGTCGACTCGCCCAGCGACTTCGGTGTCCGTTCGCCCTCCCCCAGCCATCCGGACCTGCTCGACTGGCTGGCAGCGCTCCTCGTCGACGGCGGCTGGAGCACCAAGGCCGTCCACAGGGCGATCATGCGCTCGGCGACCTACCGGCAGGCATCGTCCGGCCCGCCGGGCTCGGCGCTGGCCCGCGCGATCGAGGTCGATCCCGGGAACCGGCTGCTCTGGCGGATGAATCCCCGGCGGCTGTCGTTCGAGCAGTTTCGCGATTCGCTGCTCGCCGCGTCCGGCGACCTCGACGAGGCCGCCGGCGGTCCGGGGACCGACCTGTTCGGCCGCCGGCGGTCGATCTACGTGACGATCGATCGGCAGTATCTGCCGGCCGTGATGACCGCCTTCGACGTCGCCAACCCAAACCTCCACGCCCCGCAACGCGTGGAGACCACGACCGCGATCCAGGCCCTGTTCGGGCTCAATCATCCGTTCCTGGCCGGGCGGGCGGCCCGCGCCGCCGAGCAGGTTTCGGCGGCCGATCCCAGCGCCCGCGTCACCGCGCTGTATCGCCGCGTCCTGGGGAGGAGTCCGTCGTCCGACGAGCGGATGCGGGCCGAGGAGTTCCTCGCGGAGGCTCCGGGAGCAGCCGGCCCGGATCAGCTCGCGCCACTGGCGCAGGTCGCCCAGGTGCTGCTCCTCTCGAACGAGTTCATGTTCGTGGATTAGCCTGACGATTCTCCAGCGGTCCCTGTCCACTCGGTCGCTGTCCACTCGTTCCCTGCCTGTTCGCCATGGCACACGTCATTCCCAGCGCCGCCCCGATCAGCCGCCGCGACCTGCTCGTGTCGGCCGGGGCGGGACTCGGCCTGGTGGGACTCGCCTCGGTGCTCGCCGATGCCGGCGAACTCGCCGGCTCGGCGGGTGCGGCCGCCGAGGCCGCACGGCTCGCCGATCCGCTCGCGGCCCGCATGCCCCACCATGCCCCGCGGGTGAAGCGGGTGGTCCAGTTTTTTCTCAATGGCGGCCCTTCGCACATCGACACCTTCGATCCGAAGCCGCTGCTCGAACGGTATGCGGGCCAGCCGCTCCCCTTCTCGCTGACCACGGAGCGGAAGACGGGGGGCGCGCTGCCGAGTCCGTTTCGGTTCCAGAAGCACGGCCAGAGCGGCCTCGAGATCAGCGAGCTCTTTTCGCACACGGCTGCGCACGCCGATTCGCTGGCCGTGATCCGCTCGATGCAGGCCCAGCTGCCGAATCACGAGCCGTCGCTGCTGCTGATGAACTGCGGCGTTTCCGTGCAGCCGCGGCCGAGCGTGGGCTCGTGGATCCTCTACGGGCTGGGCTCGGAGAACCGCAACCTGCCCGGCTTCATCGCGATGTGCCCCGGGGGCTATCCGGTCGCCGACAAGGCGAACTGGCAGTCGGGATTCCTCCCGGGCGCCTTCCAAGGCACCTACGTCGACAGCCAGCACGAACGGGCGGAGCATTGATCGAGAACATCAAGAGCCCGCATGCGAGCGATGCCGTGCAACGGCAGCAGCTCGCGCTGCTGCAGAGCCTCAACGCGGCCCATCGCGCCCCCCGGCACGATCCCCGGCTCGACGCCCGGATCCAGTCGTTCGAGCTCGCGTCGAGGATGCAGACCGAGGCCACCGATGCCTTCGATCTCTCGCGGGAGCCGCAGGCCGTCCGCGATCTGTACGGCGACGGCGTGCACGGCCGGCAGACGCTGATCGCCCGGCGGCTCCTGGAGCGGGGCGTACGGTACGTGCAGCTCTGGCACGGGGCGGGACAGCCCTGGGACCACCACTCGGAGGTGGCCAAGGGGCTGCGGCAGCACGCCGGGGAGATCGACCGTCCGATCGCGGCCCTGCTCACCGATCTCAAGGCGCGGGGGATGTTCGACGACACGCTGGTGATCTGGGGGGGCGAGTTCGGCCGCACGCCGGTGTCCGAAGGGGGCACCGGCCGAGACCACAATCCCTACGGCTTCACGGTCTGGCTGGCCGGCGGGGGCGTGAAGGGGGGGACGACGTACGGGGGCACCGACGACTTCGGCTTTCGGGCGGTCGATCGCCCGACCAGTGTCCACGATCTCCACGCGACGCTGCTCCATCTGCTGGGCTTCGACCACAAGCGGCTCACGTACCGGTACGCGGGCCGCGACTTCCGGCTCACCGACGTCCACGGCCGGATCCTCCAGGGAGTGCTCGCATGATCGCGCCGTGTCGCCTCCGGTGGGCCGCTGCCGTGGCTGCGGCGCTCGTCGTGATGCCATGCGCCGGGGCTGACGAGGCCGCCCCACCCGACCTGCTGCCCACGCTCGGCTCGATCGAGCGGCTCGACCCGCGGTTCGACGCCCTCGTGCCGCGGGAGTCCGCGATCGAAGTCCTCGCGACCGGCTTTCTGTGGTCCGAGGGGCCGGTGTGGGTCGACCGCGAGCGAGCCGTGCTCTTCAGCGACATCCCCAGGAACCGGGTGATGCGCTGGCACTCCACCGAGGGGCTGTCGGTGTTTCTCGAGCCGGCGGGCTTCACGGGTGCCGGCGGATACGGGGGCGAGCGCGGCAGCAACGGCCTCACCCTCGACCGGGAGGGGAACCTGATCTCCTGCGAGCATGGCGATCGACGGGTCAGCCGGCTGACGCCCCGCGGCGGCAAGAGGACGGTGGCCGACAACTACCAGGGCAAGCGGTTCAACAGCCCCAACGACTGCACGGTGCACTCCTCCAACGCGATGTACTTCACCGACCCGCCGTACGGTCTGCCCGAGGGCTGGGACGACGACCGCCGCGAACTCGACTTCTGCGGCATCTACCGCGTGACGCCCGACGGCAGGGTGACGCTCCTGTGCGACACGATGACCCGTCCCAACGGCATCTGCCTCTCCCCTGATGAGCGGCGGCTCTACGTCGCCCAGTCGGATCCGGCGGCCCCGATCTGGAAGGTGTTCGCGCTGCAGCCGGACGGCACGCTCGACGCGGGACGGACGTTTTTCGACGGGACGAAGCTGCTCGCGGAGCGAAAAAAGGGCCTCCCCGACGGCCTGAAGGTCGATCTCCAGGGCAACGTGTTCGCCACGGGGCCGGGCGGCGTGCTCGTGTTGTCGCCCGCCGGCGACCACCTGGGCACGTTGCTCACAGGCCAGGCCACGGCGAACTGCTGCTTCGGCGACGACGGCCGGACCCTGTACATCACGGCCGACGATCACCTCTGCCGCGTCCGGCTCTCCACGGCCGGCCCGCTGCCGGGCCGCTGAGCGCGGCTTTCCTCGCCCCGCCGGAGCCTTTGGCGGCGAACTGAGCCGATTTGCCGTCGGTGGGGCCTCTGTTTCGCCGGTTTGGGGAAACGGATTCCCAGCAGCTGCGAATGAATTCGCAGCTTCGGCGAAATCAGCCGAGCCAGCGTCGGAGCCCTCATGAGTGGGAAAGCCGGCATTTGCGGCTGTTTCCCCGGCATCAGGACGACGTAGCCAAAAAACAACTTGGATGGCCCACCATTTGCATGTTGCGTGCCAATAGGGAGACGGGAACTTCGGTTTGGATGAGGCCCGTCTCGGCAGGGTTCTGGCTGTTCTCTCTCTTTCTCTCTTTCTCTCTCTCTCAACGGAGTCTGAAATGGTCATTCACAACATTGGCTTTCGCGGCGTTGCCGCGGCTTCGCTGGTCGTCCTGCTGGGCATCACGGCTCAGGCAGCGACATTCGTGGCGCCACCGACGTCCGGAACGGCTCCCAGCGGCTTGCAGTGGTCGGCGGTGGCCACCGGGACGGCGTTGCCGGTCCGCACGAGTTCGACCAACCCGTTGAACGGTTCGCCTGGCGCGGTGGTCTATGTGAATACCCAATCCGGAGAGATCCAGTTCGACCCCAAGGGCTTGAACGTCACGACGTTCATCCTCACCTACACGACCGGCACGGTGAACATCTTGGCCGCCACGCCCGGACCATTCCAGTACTTGACCGGCACCGGTGGCTTCTCCTACTCCGACGTGGCGGGCACGGCGCGGACGTTCCCCGCCAAGGAACCCGGCCCGGGCGGTCTCCCTCCGACGACCTACGCGTCCCGCGTCGGCCTGACGGTCAGTCCTCCGCTGTCGGCCACGCTGAACATCGGCTCGAACCCGAACTCGGCGTCCACCAACGGCT
>VGYR01000271.1 GCA_016872925.1 Planctomycetota bacterium | reverse complement strand
CATCGCCGTGGGCGGCTGGACGCTCTCCACGCACTTCAGCACCGTGTGCTCGACGGCGGCCGGCCGCGAGACGTTTGCCAACTCGCTCGTCAAGTTCCTCGACACCTACCGGATGTTCGACGGCATCGACTTCGACTGGGAATATCCGGGCGGTGGCGGCCTCGACGGCAACTCCGTGAGCCCGAACGACGGGGCGAACTACGCCTCGCTCATGAAGCTCGTAGCTCGTGCGCTCGAAGGTCGACGCTCTCGGCACGCGCCTCGGCCGCGACTACGAGCTCTCGGTGGCCTCGCCGGCCGGCTTCGACAAGATCCGAAACTTCAATCTCGCGGGCCTCACGCCGCACGTCGACTTCTTCAACCTGATGAGCTACGACTTCCACGGCACGTGGGAGAAGACGACGGGCCACCAGTCGGCCTTCACGGGCGACCCGATCGGCTACGACATCAAGACGGCCGTCGATCTCTACCGCGCCGCGGGCGTGCCCGCCGGCAAGATCGTGCTCGGAGCCCCGCTCTACACCCGCGGCTGGAGCGGCGTGGCCGACGGCGGCGACGGCGGCTATGCCGAGCAGTCCAGCGGCTCGGCGCCCGGCACGTTCGAGGCGGGCGTGTATGACTACAAGGACCTGCTCCGCCAGGTGCAGGATCCGGCGAGCGGCTGGAAGCTCTACTGGGACGACACGGCCCAGGCGGCCTACGTCTACAACCGCTCCAAGGGCCTGTTCAGCTCGTTCGAGACGCCCACGTCGATCGCCCAGCGGGCCCAATTGGCCGAGGACATCGGCCTCGGCGGGATGATGTTTTGGGACATCACGAACGACGCCCTCGACTCGCCGGAGAGCCTCGTGAACGCGGCGTATGCGTCGTGGGTGATCGACGAGGATCTGGCCACGATCCGCAGCCGCTCCCGCCTCACGGGCGAGATCGTGATCGGCGGCGACGGCCTCATCAAAGCCTTGCCGCTGCAGGTGTGACCGGCGCGAAAGAACCGCCGGGCGACGGCCTCGGCCGTGAGGACAGCCTCCGTGTCGCTCACGACAAGCGCCATTCCGAGCATTTTTTCGGCGTCCTGCCAGCCCGAAAACGAAAAGTCCTCTGCCGATCGTCTCCGCTGCCTATACTTCCGCCGTAACGATATTTCCCTCTTCGGAGCATTCTCCATGGCTGAAAATCACCCCAACAACTGGCCGGATCTCTTGATCGGCCTCTACGACAATCTCACGGGGCGGCGGGCGGAGATCACGTACCAGTTCGACGACATGCACATCAAGATTCCGAGCGGCACCGGTCCGTCGGCGCAGCATGCCGAGTGGGTGCTGCACGGGACGCTCAAGATTCGTACGCGGGACACGGGCTCGTCCCCAAACTGATTCTGGCCGGGCGACTCACGGGAACGCTGGATGGTCGCCCGGTCGTGATCGATGCCGATGAACGCGGAGTGATGGTTTCGTTTGCGTCGGTGGCGACGGCGTGGGCGGCGCGGCGGTCGGCGACAGCGCTCGTGCCGGTGCTCGCCGTCGCACAGCGTTGCACCGTTCCGGTGCGGTTGAACGTGGCGGGGCTCGTGTCGCTGGAGGTGCTTCCGAGGCCGAGCCGAGTCGTGCGGATGCTGACGCCCCGTCTTGCAGACCTGCTCTGACACCGACGGGGCGTGCAGTGGAGGGTTTGATCCATAAGGGGAGCCTATCGTGTTCGGTCCGATCCGCCGCCTCCTTGCCGCCGCCTTCGACCGGCTCGACACGCCGCCCGTGCGGGCCTGGCTCGAGCGGGCGGTGGTGGGGGGGGGCGGCGGGCGGGTTTCTCGTGCACCTCGCGGCGATCGGGCTTGCCCGGCTGTTCCCCGACCTTCCCCAGACGGTCTTCAAGGGGCTCGATGAGAGTCCGCTGCATGCGGTCTACACGCCCTTCAGCGTGATCCTGTTTTACGAGGTGGTGCTCCTCGTCTTCGCACTCACCGCCTCGCACACCGGCGAGATCGCCAAGCAGTATCAGATCGTATCGCTGATCGTCGTCCGGCGGGTCTTCAAAGACATCGGCGGCTTCAGCGACCTGGAAAACTGGCTCGCCGAGCCGGAGGCGGTCAGGGCCGTGCTCATCGACATGGCCGGCGCCGTGCTGATGTTTCTGATCGTTACGGCCTTTGCGTGGCTGCGGCACGTGACGCCGAAGACGCCGATCCGCCACGATCTGGAGGGCTTCGTCCAGCTCAAGAAGGCGGTGGCCGTGCTCTTGCTCGTCGTGCTCGTCGGGCTGGCGACGCTCAATCTGGCGAGCTGGCTCGGTCTCGTCGACGGCCTGCCTGCCGTGATCGCGACGCCGCCGGCCGACGTCGATCTCTTCTTCTTTCCACGATTTTTCGAATTCATGATCTTCACCGACGTGTTCCTGTTGATCGTGTCGTTGGCCTATTACGACCGCTATGAATACGTGTTTCGGAACGCGGGATTCGTCATCTCCACGGTGCTCTTACGGGTTTCGCTGTCGACGCCCAAGCCCTACGACCTCCTCCTGGCGCTGACAGCCATGCTCTACGGGCTCGCCGTGCTCGGCGTGTTCGCCTGCTTCCTGGCGATCGACCGCGGCTCAGTCGAGCGGCAGAAAAGCCCAGAGTGAGGGGCGGCCGCAGTTGCAGTGCACCGCCCGGCCCAGGAGCCCGAGGCCGGCGATGCTCACGTACACCGCCGTCCTGGCGGCGTCCCAAAAGCCCGCCACACCGGTGGCGTGGGGCCCGCGGAGCCGCGCTTCCACGCTCGGCACCGGATGGAAGATCGTTTCGACGAGCGCCGGACGCTCGCGTTCGCGATCCTGCAGTTCGTCGAGTGATTCGATCGTGCGGGCGAGCGTCGCACGGTGGCAGCCGGCCGCGAGCATGCGCTGATCGACCTCCTCCACGCCGCGGCGGCTGGGCGTCGGCAGCGTGAGCAGGCCGAGAAACGACCAGAGCGTGAACACGAGGCTAAACGTGACGATGCCCTCGGCCGTGGCCAGCCGCCGATCCCCGATGACGACTGCCGCCAGCGCGATCCCGAAGAGTGTGAAGCCGATCGCGAGCATCCGGCCCCGCCACCATGCACCGCTCTCGACGGCCATCTGCCGCCGCTGCAACGCCGTGGCAAAGGCTTCCGCATCGAGCACTTCGCGCCAGCGCAGCGGCAGGAGGTGGAGTTGGGGCCGCACCACGCCCACGACTGCGCCGGTAAAGCCCTCGTCTGCGGATTCAGCCATGAAGGTCGGCAGCATCGGCAGCGCCCGGTCGTCTGTGACCGGCTCGTGGGCACTCGGCAGGCTCGGCGTGAGCTCGAGCGGCGCCATGGCCGCCGCCACGGCGATCCGCAGGCCCAGCAACACCAGCACGAGCGTCGCACCGGCGGCGATCACCCCGAGCGCTCCTCCCGCCCGACCCGCCAGAAGCAGCGTGAACGCCACGGTGAACATGATGCTCGAGTGCATGCTCACACCCCGGGCCAGGCGCGCGACGAAGCTGCCGAGCGGAAGATGCCCGCGGCCATAGCGGCGTGGCAACAGATAGCCGCCGCAGAGGTCGAAGGGGACATGCACTGCGGCGTAGACGAGCACGAAACCGGCCAGGGCGAAGAGCTGGTCGCGGAGCGCTCCTCCCACCGGAGGCAGGAATCGGGCCGGCAGCCCGAATGCGAGGCCCGCGACCGCCAGGACGACGATCGTGCCGACGCCACTCATGCCCAGCCACAGTCGGGCGCGGCCATAGCCGGGAGCGGCCTCCACCGCCGGGAACTCGTCCCCGGGCAGCGTCTTTGCGCGGTGCAAGGCCTCGGCCGTTTTTTGAATGCCCCGCAGCATGCCACCGAAGACCAGCTCGTGCAGCGGCACGACGGCATACCAATACAAGAGGCCGAGCAGGCCCCGGGGGCGGAAGCGGGCGGTCATCACGAGCCGGTGCAGGGGCGGCCGGGCTTCGGCATCGATCTCCTCGATCGCGAAATCGAGCTGCGCTTCGCCCGGCAGCTTCATCTCGGCGCGGAGCGCGAGTGAGCGATCGCGGTCGATCCCCACCACCCGCCAGAAGTCGAGCGCTTCACCAAACTCGACTTTCTCCGGATGCCGCCTGCCACGGCGCAGCCCTGGGCCACCCAGGAGCTTGTCCATCCAGCCGCGCAGCTGCCAGAGCACGTCGCCCGCATACCAGCCGTTGCCGCCGCCGATCCGGCAGACCGCGGCGTAGATGCTCGCGGCATCGGCCTCGATGTCGACGACCCGCCGATCGGTGAACACCGTGCCTCCGGCCCAGGCCGGGTCGCCGGGCACCGGCCCGGCCACGCTCCAGTGGGTTTCCACGGCGTGCTGATCGATCTTCACCTTGGCCGTGTGGATCGCCTCGCGCACGCCAAGCGCCGGGTGGGGCATCAGCTGCTGCGTGGTGTCGTCGGTGACGACGACACGATTTTTGAGCCCCTCGGCCAGCGGCCGGGCGATGCGATACGACACCGGCGTGACGAGATTGATCCATAGCGAGCTCAGCCGCGGCGTCAGCACCGGCACCGGCAGAATCATCCGCCGCCGGAGGCCGAGCTCCTCGGCCATCACCCGCATCAAGTCGCGGTAGGGCATCACGTCGGGCCCGCCGATCTCGAGCGTTTTGCCAGCCGTCTCGGGCACGTCGAGGCAGCGAACGAGCCAGTGCACGACATCGGCGATGGCCACCGGCTGGCACTCCGTGGTCACCCACTTGGGCGTCACCATGATCGGGAGCCGCTCGACGAGATAGCGGAGGATCTCGTACGACGCCGACCCCGACCCGATGATCATCGCCGCCCGGAACGTGGTGACCGGCACGCCGCCCGAAGCGAGCTCCTCTTCGACCTGCCGCCGCGACCGCAGGTGCTCGCTCAGATCCGGCCCCATCTCGCCGAGGCCGCCGAGGTAGATGATCCGCGACAGATCGGCATCGCGGGCCGCCCGGGCGAAGCCGGCGGCGAGTTCACGATCGTGATCCGCATAGGCCCCACCGGTGGCGACCATCGAGTGCACGAGATAATAGGCGGCACGGCAGCCCTCGAGCGCCGTGGCCACAGCGGACGTGTCACCGAGATCGTTCGCGAGCACCTCGACGTTTGGATGATGTCGCCAGGGGCGGGCGTCGAGCTTGCGCGGCTCGCGCACGAGGCACCGCACACGGTAGCCACCTTCGAGCAGCGCGGGCACGAGCCGTCCGCCGACGTAGCCCGTCGCACCGGTCACGGCGATCGTGTCGCCCGCGGCGATCACGGGGCTCGGTTGGTCATGCATGAAAGTTCTGCGGGGGACGGTGGGCATCGAGGTGAAACCAGATGCCGGCATCATAGGGTGCTCCCGGCGACCTGCCGTGCCGAAGGCCCGGGATCCGCGCGTTTCTCGCAGGCTGCCCCGCCCTCACACCCGCAGGCGTGAATGAAACGATTCTCATGCCCTCTGCCGGTTGTGCCGAAAACACCGCTTGGAAGGTCTCGCCGGGCGCGGAGAAGCCGCGCGAACAATCGTGCCGGGGGAGAGGCAGCACGTGAACCGATCGACGGCAACATCATCGCGGGTGCTGTTCGCCATGGCTGGCATCCACATGCTCCTGGGTTTCGCCTGTCTTCCGGGCCGGGCTGCGGATCCGCAGCGGTATCTGATCTTCGATCCGCTGTTTCTGCAGCGGAACCAGGCCGCCGAGGACCGCACGCTCGTCGTCTCGAGCACGGCACCAGAGGAAGCCGTGATCGCCGCCGGCGACCTTGTCAGTTCGATCGGCACGGGGGTGAGGCTCGTCTACGGCGACTACGGCCCGGACGGCGTCGGCTGGGAGGCGGCGTACGTCGGCGTGTGGGGCATGTATGCCAGCGACGCGGCCACCGATGCCGCCGGCACGCTCCAAGTGGCCGACCACCTCGGCTTCGCGAACAGCGGCCTGGCAGAAGCGTCGGCCGCCCGGGCCAGCTGCCGATCCACCCTCGATTCGGCCGAGATCAATCCCGTGTTCCACCAGTACGACGGCGGCTTCGATCCGGCAGCCGGCCGCCCGGAGAGACGTTACACCGGCTACGACGGCGGCCACCTCGATTGGCTGGCGGGCTTCCACTGGGCCGGATTCGGCGAGCAGGCGATTCTCGGCTTATTGACGCTTGAAAAAAAGATTCATGGCCGATGGGCCGGGTGGCCGATACCCCATGCATGCCATACAGCGGAAAACGAAAAG
>VGYR01000270.1 GCA_016872925.1 Planctomycetota bacterium | reverse complement strand
GCCCGTGTTTCGCGTGTCTCAAGCCAGCCCGTGTTTCGCGTGTCTCAAGCCAGCCCGAGTTTCGCGTGTGGCCGCCGGGAAGGCGGCCGGGCAGGCGCGGCGAACCTTGGCTTCGCCCCGCCTGCCTGAAGCGAAAACGGGCAGGATGCCCGTGTTTCGCGTGTCTCAAGCCAGCCCGTGTTTCGCGTGTCTCAAGCCAGCCCGAGTTTCGCGTGTGGCCGCCGGGAAGGCGGCCGGGCAGGCGCGGCGAACCTTGGCTTCGCCCCGCCTGCCTCAAGCGAAAACGGGCAGGATGCCCGTGTTTCGCGTGTCTTCAGTCCAGCCAGTCGCCCTCGGAGAGCCGCTCCGGCGTGTAGGTCTCCGTGACGTAGCTGATGTCCTTCGAGATCAACGACTCAACCTCCAGCTTGAAGCCGTTGGTGAGCATCGTCTCGATCTCCTTCTGCCAGGCCTTCTTGCCCGCGAACCACGGGTAGGCGGCGATCTGCTTCGCCCGCTTGATGTCGGTGTCGTTCAACTGGATCTGCACGCTCGGCGACAGCTTGCACCGCTGGAAGTCTCGGGACCGCAGGCCGAGAAACCGCGCCTCGGGTATCGCCATCCGCTTCGATTCGTAGGCAAGGTTGATCGATCCCTGCTTGAGCACCGAGTAGATGTAGTAGCCCCAGGGATCGTTGTCGAGCAGGCAGTAGACCGGCAGCTCCAGCTCGTGGTGCAGCCGGTAGAGCATGCGGCGGACGCCGCGGGGCGGCTGCCCGTTGCCATGCGTCAGCAGGCAGTTGTGCTTCCGCCAGAACTTGTCCTCGTTGAACCGCCGCCAGACCGTGTCCTTCTCGACGTGCAGGATGAACTTGGCGGTGCAGGTCTTGAACTTCACCACATCCGCTTCGACGATCGACGGGATGCTGTAGCCCCCGGAGCCCATCCGGGAGCAGTCGATCTCGTCGCCCGAATCCACGAGCGTGATCGGGCCGACCATCGCCCCGCGATTGCTGGCGTAGACGTGCAGCTCTTCGCGGAGGCTCTCGAGCGTCACCTCGAGATCCTCGATGATCGGGTCGCATTCCTCCTGAGTGGCGAAGGTCTCCTCGCGCGTGCCCTCGATCGTGTGCTTGAGGAGGTAGTAAAGACCTCGGATGCTGGTCGTCTTCTGCTGGTCGATGAGCTGCTTGCAGCCGGTGGCGACCAGCAGGGTCTGCATGTAGCTCTTGGCCTGGGAGAGGTTGAAGAGCTGCCGCCGATTGGTCTGGCCCCCCATCTCGATCATCTTCCGCGACTTGTTGAAGCGGACGTTCGAGAGGCTGCGGGCCGGGATGTCGAGGTGCGGGTCGCGCCGCTTCTGGGCGGCGGAGGCGACCTCGTCGGCGAGATCCACGATCAGGCGGAGGGTCTTCTGGTCGATCGCCGGCAGCTTGCCGGACGACTTGGCAGCGGGCTTGGACTTCGTGGCCATGGCGAACAGGCGGTGGATGGGAAACGCGGCGGCGAGACGCCGGGAATCCTACCCGCAATCCCGCCCCCCCGCACGGACGCCGGAACTCGAGCCCCGGTCAGCACCGCACGTCGTCGGCCTTGCCGACGGCGCGACGGAGCACGTGCGGTGTGGGCAGGGTCGCCTTGGCGGCCGGCTGCTTCCGGCCCGCGCCGAAGAACTCGGCGATCCGTGCCACCACGGTCCGCTGCTCGGCGGCCTGCAGTTCGGGGAAAATCGGCAGCGCCAGCGTCTGCTCGGCGGCCCGCTCGGTCTCGGGCAGGTCGCCCGTCGCCCAGCCGAGATGGGCGAAGCACTTCTGCAGGTGCAACGGGACCGGATAGTAGATCTCCGTGCCGACGCCCCGCTTGGCGAGGTGGGCCCGCAGCGCGTCGCGGTCGGAGCTGAGGATGCGGATCACGAACTGGTTCCAGACGTGCCGGCCGCGGGGCTCGTCGTCGGGCACGGCGATGCTCGACCCGAGTTCGTACTCCGCGAAGATCTCCCGGTAGCGGGTGGCATTCGCCTGCCGCGCGATCGTCCAGGCTTCCAGGTGCGGCAGCTTCACCCGCAGGACCGCCGCCTGGATCGAGTCGAGCCGGCTGTTGATGCCGATCACCTCGTGGTAGTAGCGGGGCTCCATGCCGTGGACCCGGAGGAGCTTCAGCGACCGCGCGACGTCGTCGCGGGTGGTCGTCAGGAATCCTCCGTCCCCCACGCCGCCGAGATTCTTGGTCGGATAGAAGCTGAAGCAGCCGACGTCGCCGAGGCTCCCCGAGCAGCGGCCGTGCCAGGTCGAGAGGATCGACTGGGCGGCATCCTCGACGAGCGGCAGCCCGGTTCGGGACGCGATCGGCCGCAGGGCATCCATGTCGGCGGTGCGGCCGAAGAGATGCACCGGCACGATGGCCCGCGTGCGGGTGCTCACCTTCCGCTCCACGTCGCGGGGATCGACGAGGTAGGTGACCGGGTCGATGTCGGCGAAGATCGGAACGGCGCCGAGCCGCGTCACGGCGCTGGCCGTGGCGAAGAAGGTGTAGCTCGGCACGATCACCTCGTCGCCCGCGCCGATCCCCAGGGCCATCAGGGCCAGCAGGAGGGCGTCGCTGCCAGACGCGCACGAAATCACGTGCGGCACGTCCAGAGCCTTGGCCAGTTCGGCCTCGAGTTCCGCGACATCGGGCCCGAGGACGAAGCGGCCGGAGTCGCAGACCCGGGTGATCGCCTGGTGGATCTCGTCCCGCAGCTCGGCGTATTGGCGGTCGAGGGCCAGCAGGGGCACCGCGGACAGCAGCTCGCCGGAGGAGGAGGGAGGGGCGTCGGTGGCTGTGCTGCTGCGGATCATGAGGCGGCGGACTCCGGCGGGCGTGCGGGTGGACCCGTTCCGTCCGTCGGAACGATCGGTCCAGGGTTCGTGATCGTCACGACCGTGCGGCACGCTTCAATGCATTCCAGGGGACGACGATGCGTGTGGGGGAATAGGCGAGCCGGAAACTCGGGGTCAAGGGCAGGCGACCCCGAGAGCGGTTGGCAAACGTGGAAGGCTGGGGCGGCTGCCCCGAGTCTGTCCCACGCCGGTGTTTGACACCGGTTGGCCGAGGAACCTAGATTCAACAGGTTTTCCAGATTCGCGCGGATCGCCTCCGCTCATGCGGCGGCGATCGCGAGTCGCGAAGGAGATGTTCGCAGCATCCCGGCTACGGGATGCATGCGGTTCGGATGGGTTCCACGGCGATCACGTCTGACATCGATCTGGGAAGGATCGCCCAGCGGCTCGGCATCCCCGCGGCCGGCGTCCAGGCGGTCGTCGAGTTGCTCGACGGCGGCAACACGATCCCGTTCATCACCCGGTATCGTCGGGATCAGACGGGCGGCCTCGACGAGGAGCTCGTCCGGCGCATTGCCGAGGGCGTGGCCCGGTCACGCCAGCTGGCGGATCGCAAGCAGACGATCCTGCGCACGATCCAGGGGCAGGGGCGGCTGACTCCCGAACTCGAGGCCCGCGTCGTCGCGGCGGAAAGTTCCAAGCAGCTCGAAGACGTCTACCTGCCGTTCAAGCCGCGGAAGCTGTCGCTCGCCGAGGTTGCCCGGCAGCGGAAGCTCGAGCCGCTGGCCCGTGAAATCCTCGCGGCAGCGCCCGCCGCGGCGGATCTCGATGTCCGGGCGGCCGACTTCGTCGACGCCGAGGCGGAGGTGCCCGCCGCAGCCGAGGTGCTGCTCGGAGTGGGGCACATCATCGCCCACGAGTTCAGCGAGCGCGCCGATGTCAGGCAGCGGCTCCGCGAGATCCTCTACCGCACCGCCCATCTCAAGAGCCAGAGGGTCGAGACCGCCGGAAAGGCCCTCTCCAAGGAAGAGAAGCACTACCGCGACTACTTCGACTACGGCGAGCACATCCAACGGGTGCCGCCGCATCGCCTGCTGGCCATCAACCGGGGCGAGCGGGCGAAGCTGCTGAAGGTGCGGATCGAGGGGCCGACGGAGGATTTGCAGGCCGCGGCGGACGAGCTGCTCGTCCCCGTGTCGCATCCGCATGCGGAGTTTCTCCGCGGCTGCGTGCGCGATGCGCTGGCGCGGCTGATCCTGCCGAGCCTGGAGCGGGAAATTCGCCGCGAGATGACCGACGCCTGCGAGTGGCACGCGGTGACGGTCTTCGCCCGCAATCTGCGGAACCTGCTGCTCCAGCCGCCGGTGCCGGGCCGCCGGGTGCTGGCGCTCGATCCGGGCTTCAAGAGCGGCTGCAAGGCGGTGGTCATCGACGAGGGGGGCACGCCGCTGGACCATGCGGTGCTCCACGTCGTGGGCAAGCAGGAGAAGCGGGCCGCCGCGGCGGCGAAGATCGCGGACCTGGCCAAGACCCACGCCTGCTCGGTGATCGCCATCGGCAACGGCGCCGCCGCCCGGGAGACGGAGAACCTGGTGGCGGAACTCGTCGCGGGGGACCTGAAGGATCTCGACGTCGGGTACGTGATCGTCAACGAGGCGGGGGCGAGCGTCTATTCGACGAGCGCCTACGGCAGAGAGGAGCTTCCGAACCACGAGGCCTCGGTCCGCGGCGCCATTTCGATCGGTCGACGCCTCCAGGATCCGCTCTCGGAATTGGTGAAGATCGAGCCGGCGAACATCGGCGTGGGCCTGTACCAGCACGACGTGAAGGCCAGGCACCTTCACGCGTCGCTCGAGCAGGTCGTGGAGAGCTGCGTGAACTACGTGGGGGTGGACGTGAACACCGCCAGCCCCGCGCTGCTCCGGCGGGTGTCGGGATTCAATCAGGCGACGGCCCGGAACTTCCACGAATGGCGGACCACCAACGGACCGTTCACGTCGCGGCAGCAGTTCCGGGAGGTGCCGGGATTCGGGGAGGCGGCCTTCGTGCAGGCGGTCGGATTCTTGAAGATCACCGGCGGCAGCAATTCGCTCGATTCGACCTGGATTCATCCGGAGAGCTACGCGGTCGCGGAGCGGGTGCTCGAGCGGGTCGGGGCGGCGCCGACCGATCTCGGGAACCGCGGCCAGGCGGAGGCTCTGGCCGGCAGGGTGGCGGCCGTCGACCTCGAGTCCCTGTCGCAGGAACTCGGGGTCGGCCGGCTGCTGCTGGCCGACATCGTCGAGCAGTTGGTCCGTCCCGGCCGCGATCCCCGCGAGGATCTGCCGAAACCCTTCTTCAAGAAGGGGGTCCTCAAGCTGGAGGATCTCGCCGTCGGGATGGAGCTGCTCGGATCGGTTCTCAACGTGGTCGACTTCGGCGCGTTCGTCGACATCGGGCTGCACGACAGCGGCCTCGTGCACCTCAGCCAGCTGTCCAGCCAGTACGTCCGCGACCCGCACGACTTCGTCAGCGTCGGCCAGATCGTGCAGGTGTGGGTGCTCGAGCTCGACAAGGCGCGGCGGCGGGTGTCGCTGACGATGATCCCGCCGGCGGTGCGGGAACGGCAGCTGCAGCAGGAGCGGGCCCGCAGCGAACGCAAGGAACAGAAGGCCCGCGCAGCCGCCGAGCGGCGGGCAGCGGCCGAGAGCGGCGCGCGGCCTCCCCGTCCCCCCAGGCCTCCACGGGCGCCGCAGAAACGCCCCGAGCGGCCGCCCCGACAGCCGGAGCCACGGGTCTACGTGTCGAAGCCGAAGGAGCCCCCCGCGCCCATCACCAAGGCGATGCGAGACGGCAAGGAACCGCTGCGGACGTTCGGCGACCTGCTGCAGTTCCTCGAGAAGAAGGAGGAACCTGCGGCGGGCGACGAGGCTCCCGGCACCTGAGCAGGGAACCACGGGCCGCGGGAGCCGGAGCGGGAGCCGCGGGAGCCGGAGCGGGCTCCTACCGCTCGCGAAAGGTGATCCGTCCCTTGGTGAGGTCGTATGGCGACAGCTCGACCTTGACCTTGTCACCGGGCACGATGCGGATGAAGTTCTTCCGCATGCGTCCGGCGACGTGGGCGTTGACGATGTGTCCGCCGGCGATCTGCACGCGGAACCGCGTGTTGGCGAGGGCCTGGGTGACGACGCCCTCGACCTCGAGTGCCTGTTCTTTTTCGGCCATGCTTGCCCTGGGTGGTCCGCGGGAGGGAAGTTAGGAATGTAGCCCGCCGGACGCGGCCAGTCCAGCAGGCCGACTAGGCCTGAAACAAGCGAGTGCGAAGCGCGCCGCACTGCCATTTCGGCATGGAGAGTCGGCGCACAACTTGTCCGCCCGGCGCCGCATCGGCCGCTTGAGTGGCTCGTGTTGTCGGAAGTCTCATGTCGAT
>VGYR01000269.1 GCA_016872925.1 Planctomycetota bacterium | reverse complement strand
TTGAGAAAAGCTCGTTCCTGTGACACGATCATGGCGTTGGGCCTCCGTGAGGATGGGGTGTTTTCCACACACGCTTCCATTCTCCGAGGCCCAACACTTTTTTTCATCTGCTAGCAAAGCATGCTTGCACCGGCTTGCGCCCAGAAAAACACGGCGAAAACGACCGTTCCACTGCCCGGGGCAAGCGAGATTTGCGAGTTACGCCCGATAGTCCTTCAGGCCGACGAGGGCCGCGGCGGCGGCGAGTCGCTCGCGGACGTCGGCGGGCAGCGAGACTCCCGCCGCCTCCGCCGCCCGGCACCGGCTCCATTCCCGCTCGCCGGGCAGCAGCACCCGGTCGACGCCCTCCGCCGTCGGCGCCTCGTGCACCTCCCGCACGACCCGACGCATCGCCTCCGCGTAGGCGGCTGGATCGCAGATCGCCGCCAGATCGTAGACCGTGAAGCCGGCCGAGTGCCGCGAGGGGACGTCGGCCGGATCGGCCATCCAGCTCCCGACCTCCGACACCACCGCCCCGCCGCTCATGACGCCGGAGAGGATCTCGGTGAGCAGCCCGAAGCCATACCCCTTGTGGCCCGCCATCGGGGCCAGGGCCGCCCGGGCCGGGTAGAGCGTGCCGTCGGTCGTCGGCCTGCCGTCCTCGCCGATCAGCCAGTCGCCAGGGATCGGCTCGCCCCGGGACACGGCGGCGTAGACCTTGCCGCCGGCCACCGCCGCCGTCGACACGTCGAAGAGCAGGGGATCCCCGTCGGGCCGGGGCGCCGCCCAGGCCAGCGGATTGCTGCCGAGCACCGCCCGCCGCGAGCCGGGGGCCGTCACGGAAGGCACGTCGTTGCCCGCGACGATCCCCAGGCAGCCCGCCCGCGCCGCCAGCACGGCGTAGAACCCCGCCGCGCCGATGTGCCCCGTGTTGCGCACCGCGACGGTGGCGACTCCGACCTGCTTCGCCTTCGCGATGGCCAGCCGCATCCCCATCGTGCAGCCGACCTGACCGAGGGCGGCGTCGCCGTCGACCACGGCCCACGCCGGACCGTCGCGCAGGATGCGCGGCACGCCCTGCGGCCGGTAGCCTCCCCCGAGGAGCTTGCGGAGATAGCCGGCCAGGAGCCTGGTCCCGTGCGTGTGCACGCCCATCATGTCGGCCAGCACCAGCGGCTCGGCGAGCGTGGCAGCCGCCTCGTCCGCCAGGCCGGCCCGCAGGCCGGCGGCACGGACGAACGCCGTCAGCTCGGCCACGGGGATCGCGGCGGATGTCGACGTCGATGCGGTCATCAGGCGGCCCGGTGGACGGTGTAGCCGAGGTCGGCCAGCAGGCCGGCGAGCTGGCGGCGGAACGGCTCCTCGAGCGGCAGGATCGGCGGGCAGGGATCGCCGACCGGCGGGCCGATCAGGTTCAGCGCCGCCTTCATCACGCTGAACCAGTGCGGTCCCTCCCCGCGGCTGTGGTACGCGGCAAACTGCATCCGCATCAAGGGCGCCAGCCGGGCCCAGCGGGCGCGGGCGTCGGCCAGGTCGCTCCGCTCGGCGATCGCCGCATACACCGTGCGGGCATAGCCGGGCACCATGCTCGGGATTCCCGAGATCCAGCCGTGCGCGCCATGGCACAGCCCCTCGAACGCGACGGTGTCGATGCCGGCGTAGACCTTGAGCCGGCCCCCCGTGGCCTGCAGCAGCTCGCAGATCCGGTCGGGTTCGGGGTTCGACATCTTCACGCCCCCGATCGCCCCCTCCTCGAAGAGCGTCGCGAGGTGATCCGTCTTCAGGTCGACCGCCGTGAGCGGAATGTTGTGGTACAGCACGGTCGGGATCGAGACCGCCTCGGCGATCCGCCGGTAGTGCACCATCACCTGGGCCGGCGTCGGGGCCATGTAATACGGCGGCACGACGAGCATCGCGTCGGCGCCGGCCGCCTCGGCGTGCCGGGCCAGGGCCACGGCCCCGGCCGTCGTGCAGTGGGCCGTGCCGGCCACGACCGGCAGCCGGCCCGCGTTGGCCTCGAGCACGGCCTCGAGCACCGCCTTCCGCTGGTCCTCCGCCAGCGCCGCGAACTCGCCGGAACTGCCGAGCGGAGAGAGGGCGTCGGCCCCGTCGGCGATGATCCAATCGACGTGGGGCTTGATGCGGGCGAGATCGACCGACCCGCCGGCGGCGAAGGGCGTGACGGTCGAGGCGGCGACACCCTGGAAGAGCGGCTTGGGCATGACGGTCCTGGTCTCCACGCGGGGCGGGCTGGCTCACGAAGCGACGATTCGGGGCGCGGTGACGCCGTTGACGACCGACGGCAGCGGCTTCCCCTCCAGGGCGGCGACGGCCAGCCGCGCGGCGGTGGACCGGAGCCGGGCGACGGCCGCAGCGCTCACGCTGGCCACGTGCGGGGCGAGGATCACGTTGGGCCGGCGCAGGATCGGGTGTCCCGCTGGGATCGGCTCCGGAGCGAACACGTCGAGCGCCGCTCCGGCGACCCTTCCGGAGTCGAGCGCCGCGACCAGCGCCTCCGGGTCGACGAGGTCGCCGCGGGAGAGGTTCACCACCAGCAGCCCCGGTTTGGCGGCCGCGAGGGCCGCGGAGCCGATCATGCCCCGGTTCTCGGGGAGCGACGGGCAATGGAGCGTGATCAGATCGCCCTGGGCCAGCAGCGTCGGCAGCGGCACCGCCTCCGCCCCCGCGGCGGCGATCGCGTCCGTCGCGACGACCGGGTCGCTCACCAGCACGCGGCCGCCGAACGACGCCAACCGGCGGACGACGCCCCGGCCGATTCGGCCGAAGCCGACGACGCCGCAGGTCATGCCGGCGAGCGTGCGAAAGGCAGCCGGTGGGGCGACGAGCTTCCAGCCGCCGTCGTGGACCAGGCCGCTCTGCGGGGCGACCTGGCGGGTGAGCGCGAGGATGAAGGCCAGCGTGTGGTCGGCCACCTCGTCGATGCAGTAGTCGGGAACGTTGCAGACGGGAATGCCCCGCGCTTTCGCGGCTGCGAGGTCGACGTTGTCGACACCGATGCCGTAGCGGACGATCGCCCGTGCCCTGCGCATCACGGCGATCACGTCGGCGTTGACCGGCGCGAACTGCGTGATCACCGCGTCGGCGTCGGCGACCGTGGCGACGAGGCGTGCCGGGTCTTTCGTCTGCGCGGCGATCACCTCGGCTCCGGCGTCGGCGGCCACCGCCGTCTCGATGCCAAGATCGTCGAAGGCATGATCGGTGACGATGATCTTCATGGCCGGCATCCTGCCCCGATGAGGCTCACGGCATGCACGGGACACGTCACCGAGCCGCCGCGCGGAGGGAGTCTAAAATGTCGACAGTCCGGCTGCCAAGCGTGACGGCAGTCCGGACACACGATCACCGCATGCGTCGGTACGCGACCCACCGCGCCGTCGAGCTGCCCGCCACCGGCAGACCACGGCTCATCAACGCCTCACCCATGGCCGACTCGGGGACTCCCGGCACGGACGCGACGCGGACCCCGTGCACCATGGGAAAGAGCGGTCCCTTCGTGAAGTCCTCGGCCGCAGAGTCGGTTGGACTGGAGACCACGTCTCCTGCGTACGCCGTCAGCGCATACGTCGCCTCCGCGTCGAGGTGCGTGAGCCGCACGACCCCGGCCGAACTCTCGCCCGGACGCTGTTCGGCGGCCTTGCCCGCCCGGGCATCGATCGACCAGACGACGCCGCGGTGCTCGCCCGGCAGGTCGAGCTGCCAGGAGAGCCCGTCGGCGAGCACGTGCAGCACGCAGGGCCGCGGCGCCACGCCCTCGAGTCGGCGGCGGTACGCCGGCTCGAGGCCGGCGTAGGCCGTCATCACCTCGAGAAACTCCCGCGGCGGAGCCGGGGGCGACATGCCCAGCCGCAGCTTTCATCCCGGCCGCCCGTCGAACAGCGTGGTGGGGACGGAAGCAGACTCGCCTCGGGCCCGAGCCGGCATCACCAGGTTGCCCGTCCACGCATTGCCCGCGAGATCGACCGGGCGGAACAGCACCAGGCTCCAGGCCGGATTCCGGTACACGACGTTGTGGTCGAACGTCATGCCGGTGCAGCCGTCGAGGCAGATGCCCCCGCTCATCGGCCGACCGCTGGAATCATGGATCAGGTTGGCGCGCACGAGCGTGCCGCGGTGTGCGAAGCTCGCGTACAGTCCGGCCCCGTCCTGCGTGACCTGCATGTCGCGAAAGATGTGATTCCGCTCGCACGTGTTTCCCCCCACGAAGCTCCAGGCCGGGTCCTGGTCGCCTGGAAACACCACGCCGCAGTAGGCGGTGTCGTGGATGAGGTTGTGCGAGATGTCGGAGTCCTTGAGCCTGAAGATCGCGATGCCGACCGCGCCAAAGTAGTCGAGCCCGCAGTGATGCACGTGGTTGTTGCGGATCCGGAAGCCCTCGTACTCGCCGGGGCGGGCAGGCGGAGCCGCCTTGAGGTAGCCGAAGCCCACGTTGCACTGCCCGAGGCCGATCCCACCGGCACCGGTGTTGCCGACCTCGTTGCCCTCGACGGTGACATCCGCCGTCCCCTCGCCGAGCACGATCCCCATGCCCCCGACGCGGGCCACGCCACCATCGCGGAAGCTGCACGACCGGGCGTGGGTCATCTCCACCGCCGCCTCGATGAAGCGGTGACCAGGATCGCCCTCCTCCCGAAACACCGGCACGTTGCAGCAGAACAGTCCGGCGTAGCCCTCCGGTGGCAGCAGCCAATCGACGTGGGCCACGTGCAGGCCACGGAAGTGCAGGTTCACGACCGGGCGGTCGGTGGTGCCCGCGACCGACAGGAGCGTCCCCTGGACCCGTGGTGCCACCACGCGGCACTGGCCCGGGTCCTCACCGGGCCGCGGCCAATACGAGCACACGCCGGTGCTCCGATCGAGGTACCACTCGCCCGGCGCATCGAGGAACTCCGCCGCGTTCTCCAGGTAGCAGCGGCCATCGGGCACGCCGTTGAACCAGTCGTTGCCGTAGCACGTGGGGGCCCAGCGATGCGGGGGCCGCAGCGTCACGATCGCGGCGGCCACATCGATTGATTCGAGCCGCTTTCGACCTCCTTCGTTGTGCCGCAGCGAGATCAGCTCGACATCGCCCGGCAGGGGGCAGGCCGGGACGCCGCCGGCGATCGTCGCCTGGTCGTACTCGAACTCGCGGGCCCAGCCGAAGATTCCCTTGCCGCCGACCGTGTTGATCCGGATCGACACGGGCTGGCCGGTCGCGTCGTGCGCGATGGGCCGCACGGGCTTGCCCTCGCACCACCCGTGGTTCGGCGTCCGGGCGCGGATCGCCCGCCGACCGTCGACGAAGAGCTGCCGCGGATACCAGGCTCCCCCTCGAGCCTCGGGCACGGAGGCGGTCCAGAGCGGGCCCGGGCCCCGTGTCCAGCCGTCGATCTCGCACCCTCCATCGAGCACGACCGTCTCCCCGGGAGTCGCGGCATAGATGATCGCGAACTCGGGCGTTCCCGAGTCTTCGGGGCCGAAGATGAGCGGTTCGGCGATCCGGTAGGTGCCCCCGTGCACCTCGACGACGACGTCCCGGGTCAACCCCATGCGAATTCGTGCACGAACGGCATCGCGCGCCCTCGGCAGCGTGGCGAAGGGGGCGGCCGCGGTGCCGGCGTTGTCGTCGCTGCCATCGACGGCGACATGAAAGTCGGGGTGGCCGAGATGATCCCGAGACTGCTCGGCTCCGACAGCGCCGCAACCCAGCAGCAGCCCGGCGATGCAGCTACCGAGCAACGTCACGTGGATGCCCCTCGCGCCCCTCGCCGGGTGCCTCCGGCGTGCGCGGAGCGATGCGACCGCAACGCACGTGGGAGCACGGTGCTCGGCAGACACCCGAAAAGCTCGCGGCGACCCCCGGCTCGACCGATCATCGACGGGAGCGCACGACGGAGCCGTGCGCTGCTCCGCAATCCGCATGGCATGCATCTCGGATGTGTCCTTACGGTTCCGGGGTCACGGTTCGAGGGTCAGGACGACTCGCCCGTCCATGCCCGGACCGACGGTGACCCTGAGATCCAGGGCAATCGCATCTTAATCGGCCTGTTTTCCCGTCAGAATTCCTTCCAAGACATCGTTACACCCGCCTGCTTGGAGTCGTTTGCCCCGAATCGAGCAATTTTTCACGGAAGTGTCTCGCTTGAGAATCGAGAGCGCCAGCCTCCGAAAGGCGCCGGCGATTTCGGGGGCGTTGCCGCGGCGGATTCGGCTCTTGTCCTCTCCGAAGGTGACGT
>VGYR01000268.1 GCA_016872925.1 Planctomycetota bacterium | reverse complement strand
GGCTTTCGGACCGCGAAAGGCATTGAAATCGCGTTGTTTCATGTCCTTGGCAAACTACCGGAGCCAGAATCAACCCACAGATTCTGCTGAGGAGGCAAAAGAGTTGGCAGACGCCCAGAAGGATCTTGCCGACGCGCAGAAGCGGACCGAGGAACGGGTCGAGCAGCTGACCGAATCCCAGACGGAACTCACCGACGCCCAGAAGCGGACGGAGTTGACGCTCTCCGAGGTCGTGACGACTCAGCAGAAAATGCTCATTCGCCTCGATCGGCTCGACGGCCACATGCTCGAAGACAAGGTTGCGAAAAACCTGCCCGCCTTCTGGGCCGCGAGTTTTGCAGGTGCCGCGTCTTGGAACGCACGGAGTTTGTCGAGGGCCTCGAGGGACGGCTGCCCGAAGCCGAGCTTGCCGACCTGATGCGGGCCGATGTCATCGCGGTCGCCAAGCGTGCCGAGCAGGTCGTGCACGTCGTCGTCGAAGTCTCGTGCACCGCCGACGCGGACGACCTCGCCCGAGCAGCGCGGCGAACCGCAGCCCTCGCCTTGGCTGGGTTCACTTCGCTCGGGATCGTGGCCTGCGAGTCGATCTCGCCACAGACCCTCGCCGCGGCTCGCCATCACGGCCTGCGCGTGCTCACCAACGGCTGGCTACTGCCCGAAGCGGCGCGATCCGCCGGAAGCGTTTCGAGGGAGCAGTTACGCCCGGCCCGGCTCCGCGTGCTGGGCGTAGAGTCGCCCCGCGAATGGCAGCCATGCGATCCAGCGGTGCGGAGTTGGTCCGCATCGCGGCGATTCACAACCAGACCGCGCTGCCGCGGAGTGAGCCGCGGTGAGCCCCGCTGCACGTGTCGAGTCAGAGCTGCGGAATCCGCATCAGCGGGGCGATGCGGTCGAAGCGGAGCACGGGGCCGTCGCGGCAGACGAAGTGCGGGCCGAACTGGCAGAGACCGCAGTGGGCCACGGCACAGGCCATGGTCCGCTCGAGCGAGAGAAACACCTCTGCCGCAGGCACCCCGAAGGCGATCGCGGCCTCAGCCACGCCCACCATCATCGGGTCGGGGCCGCAGCAGAGAATCGTCGTCGCCGCGGGATCGCGGATCACGGCGGGCACGAGTGACGTCACCAGGCCTCGGGGCCCCGGCCACTCGGCATCGGCCTCATCGACGGTCGTGCGGATCTCCACGCCGGCGGTCCGCCACGCGTCGTACTCGCGCGCGTAGAGCAGACCTTCAGGCCGCTTCGCGCCGAGCAGCACGGTCAGCCTGCGGCAGCCGCCCGGACGCGCGAGGTGGAGGATCGCGGCCCGCTGCGAGGCGAGCCCGAGCCCGCCCGCCACGACCACGACGTCGCGGCCAAACCCCTGTTCCACCGGCCACGGCGTGCCGAACGGGCCGCGGAGAAGCACCTCGTCGCCCACGCCGAGCCAGGGCATCCGTGACGTTGCCGACGGCGCGGATCGTATGCGAGATCGTGGCGGTGACGGCGGGATCCGAACTCACCGAGATCGCGGCCTCGCCGATGCCGGGCAGGTAGAGCATGTTGAACTGACCGGGCATGAATCGATACGCGGCGCGGATCGAGGCATCTTCGAACGCGAGGTCGTAGGTCCGCACGCCGGAGGACTCAGCCGCGATCGCGACGATCCGCGTGAGATGCGACCGCCAGGGGTCGGCTGCACGGTTCGGCGGGCCCGGGCAGGGCGACGTCATCGCGGCGGCTCCGCGGTGGCCGGCTCGGCCCTGCCGTCGGTGGCCCGGATCGCCGCGAGCTCCTCGGTGACGTCGATGCCCACCGGGCACCAGGTGATGCACCGGCCGCAGCCGGTGCAGCCCGAGGTGCCGAACTGGTCGAACCACCAGGCGAACTTGTGCGTGGCCCACTGCCGGTAGCGGGAGGCGGTCGTGCTCCGCACCGGATGGCCGTGCATCCGGGAGTGGTCGAGCGTGAAGCAGCTCGCCCAGTGCCGATCGCGGCTCACGTGATCGCCCGACAGATCGGCGACCTCCTGCACGCTCGCACAGAAGCACGTCGGGCAGACCAGCGTGCAGTTGGTGCAGGACAGGCATCGTGCGGCGACGTCGTCCCACCGCGGGTGGTCGGGGTTCGCGAGCAGCAGTTCACGGAGGCCGTGCGGTTCGAGCGACCGGGGCCGCGGCTCACCGGCGGCGGGCTGCCGGCGGTGCATGCGCTCGGCGAGGTCGCGGGGCACGCCCCGCGCCGCCTCGATCTCGGGTGGGGCAAGCGGGGCGTCGATGGCGGCCGCCGCGAGCACGGCGGCCCCGCGGTCGGTGCCGACCTCGCAGGCGAATCGATTCCCCACCTCCGTGAGGGCCAGGTCGAAGCCCGCACCGGCCGCGGGTCCGCACTCCATCGAATGACAGAAACACGTGGCCGCGGCCCGCCGACAGTTGACCGCGACGAGAAACAACGCCTCGCGGCGTGCCTGGTAGGCAGCGTCGACGTGACCACTGCCCAGAAAGACGCGATCCTGGATCGCCAGGGCCGCCAGGTCGCAGCCCCGCACGCCGAGGACGGCCAGCGGCGGATCGGGGGCGGGAGCGGGCTCCTGCCGCCACGAACCGTCGACGCGGAGGAACGACGCGACCGTCTCCCGCGCCGGAAACAGGAATTTCTTGAGCGTTTGCGGCCCCACCACGTGGTCGAAGGTGCCTGCCGCGGCATCCCGACGCAGCCGGTAGAGGCCGGCATCCTGGTCGTCGAGCCAGCCGGTCGGCAGGTCGGCCACCGACGCCAGGTCGCGGAGCAGGATCGCCCCGTCGGCCACCTGCGGCCCGATCACCCGATGCCCGCCGGCCGCGAGCGCGTCGATCAGCCGCTGCAGGTCGGCGGACGTCAGCCAGTGCCAGGAGCCGGTCTGCGGTGCGGTCATGGGTCCCTCGACCGACAACTGTCGGCGCCGCCGGTGCCGAATGCAACGCCGGCTTCTCCCCGCCGGCGGCGGCGTCTGGTAAACCTCTGCTCATGGACATCCGCCAGCAGACGATGTCGTCGATCTTCGCCGCCCGCCGGGCGCTGATCGGCATGCTCCACGTGGGTCCCTCGCCGGGCAGCCCGGGCAGCCACGGGCCGCAGGCGGGCATCGACGGCCAGATCGCCCGGGCCGTCGCCGAGGCGGAGGCCTACCGGGCCGCGGGCTTTCACGGCCTGATCCTCGAGAACATGTTCGACCGTCCCTACCTCAGGGCGCGGGTGGGGCCCGAGGTGGTGGCCGCCTTGGCCGTGATCGGCCGCGAGGTGCGGCGGGCGGTGCCGCTGCCACTGGGGGTGCAGGTGCTCGCCGCCGCCAACCGGGAGGCGATCGGCGTCGCGCTCGCTTGCGGGGCGTCGTTCGTGCGGGTCGAAGGATACGTGTTCGCCCACGTCGCCGACGAGGGGTTCGTCGAGGCCGACGCCGGGGCGTTGCTCCGCTACCGGGCCGCCGTCGGAGCGGATCACGTGCGGGTGTTCGCCGACGTGAAGAAGAAGCACTCGTCGCACGCCCTGACGGCCGACGTCGACGTGGTCGAGACGGCGCAGGCCGCGGAGTTCGCCCTCGCCGAGGGTGTGATCGTCACCGGCACCGCGACCGGCCGCCCCGCCGACCCCGCCGAGGTCGCCGCCGTGAGCGGCGCCGTGGGCATCCCGGTGTTCGTCGGTTCCGGGATCACGCCCGACAACGTGGCCGCATTCGCGACCGCCGACGGGCTGATCGTGGGCTCGGCGGTGAAGCAGCGGGGGGACTGGCGAATGCCGCTCGATCCGGACGCGGTGCGGCGGATCGCCGAGGTGTTCCATGCCACCGCGGGAGCGGGCCGATGACCGCCGCCGCGCCCGACGTCGTGCTGCTCGGCAACCTGCTCGTCGACGACATCGTGCTCCGCGACGGCCGCACGCTGATGGGCGAGCCCGGCGGCGCCGTCCTGCATGCGGCGCTCGCCTCGGCCCTCTGGGAGGCGAAGGTCGGCATCTGCTCCGTGACCGGCACCGACTACCCCGCCGAGGCGCTTGCCACGCTCGCCGCCCGCGGCGTCGATCTCTCGGGCGTCCGCCGGCTCGACCGCACCGGCGGCCGGGCCTGGCTCCTCTACGAGCCGGCGGTGCGGCGGACCGTGCACCACCTCGACTGCCCGAGTCACGCAGACGTGTCGCCCACGCTCTCCGACGTGCCGGCGGCCTGGCTGGCCGCCCGGGTGTTTCACCTCGCGCCGATGCCCCTCACCAGGCAGCTCGACCTCGCCCACGGCCTGGCCCCCGCGGCGGGCGAGAAGCGGCTCGTATCGCTCGACCCCTTCGAGCTCGTTCGCGACGGCACCCTCGCCGCCTGGCGGGACGTGCTCACGCACCTCGACCTGTTCTTCGTGAGCGAAGACGAGTGGCGGCTTACCGGCGATGTGGAAGACGTGTTCCTGACGTCGCTGGCCGGCCCCCGCCTGCGGCACGTGGCCTTGAAGCGGGCCGCCAACGGCGGCCGACTCCTCGACCTGCATGCCCGCGAGTCGCGGACGTGGCGGTCGCGGAGCCGGCGGGTCGTCGACGCCACCGGAGCCGGCGACGCCTTCGCGGGGGGCTTCCTCGCGGGCGTGGTGACGCATGGCGACGTGACCCGGTCGATCGAGCAGGGCATCGTGTCGGCGAGCTTCGCGATCGAGGACTGGGGTGCGCGGGGACTGATGGCGGCGACGCCCGATCACGCCGCCCATCGCCACGCCGAGTGGTTCGTCACCGCGGAGGCACCGGCATGAGCGAACTATTTCTGGTTTCGCCGGAAGTGGCCGAGGCCGTCGCGGGCCGCAGGCCCGTCGTCGCCCTCGAGACGACGCTCGTCACGCACGGCCTGCCGCGACCCGACGGGGTGCGGGTGGCCGCCGCGCTCGAGGAGACGGTGCGGTCGCGGGGGGCGATCCCGGCCACGATCGGCATCCTTGACGGCGCGGTCCGGGTGGGCATGACGACGGCGGAACTGGCGCGGCTGGCCGCCGTCGACCGTCCGGTGAAGGTGAACCTCGGCAACCTCGCGGCGGAGGTGGCCGCGGGGGGCTGTGGCTCGACCACCGTCGCAGCCACGATGTTCGCCGCCGCACGAGCCGGCATCCTGGTCTTCGCCACGGGAGGCATCGGGGGCGTGCATCGCGGCTCGACGGAGACGGGCGACGTGTCGGCCGATCTCGCGGCCCTGGCCCGTTACCCGGTCGCCGTGGTGTGTTCGGGGGCCAAGGCGATCCTCGACCTGCCCCGGACCGTCGAGCTGCTCGAGACGCTCGGTGTGCCGGTCCTGGGGCTGGGCACCGACGAGTTTCCGGCGTTCTATCGCCGCGAGAGCGGCCTGCGCATCGACCGCCGCTACGACTGGATCGCCGACGTGGCCCGCGCCGTGCGCACCCACCTCGACCTCGGCTTCACGACCGGGCTCGTGATCGCCAATCCGGTGCCCGAGGCCGACGCGCTGCCCAGGGAGATGCACGACTCCGCGCTCGGCACCGCGCTCCTGGAGGCCGCCGACGTCAGCGGCCGCGACGTCACGCCCTACCTGCTCGACCGGATGCGGGCCCTCACCGGCGGCGCGAGCGTGAAGACGAACGAGGCCTTGCTGCTGAACAACGCCCGCGCGGCCGCCGATGTGGCCGTGGCGCTGGCCGACCGAGCGTCCGGCTGACCCGCCTCACTTCGCTCCCTGCGGATCGAGGTCGAAGTCGGTGGCCTGCGAGTCGGCCGTGATCTCCACCGTGAGCGTGGACTGCGAGTTGTAGCAGGCGGGCACAGCCTCCTTGGCGCCCGCTCGGGCATCGGGGTCATCCTCGCCGACGGCTCCCGTGGTCTTGATCCGGACCGTCTTGCGGCCCTTGGTCACGCCCGGTTGCACGGAGTCGAACATCAGCGTGTAGCGGCCAGCCTCGGTGGTGCGGCCGCAGGAAAAGGTGCCGTTCTCGGGGTTCTCGAAGACCACGACCGCCCCAGAAAGGGGCTTGCCGCCGAGCCGGACGGTTCCCCCGACCTGCACGAGCCCGGCCTTGGAGTAGTCCATCCGCGGCGACCCGCTCCAGCAGCCCGTGAGCAGGCAGGCGAGCAGCCACCACCCGGCCGTCAGGCTGCGAGTCGATCTCGGAGCCGGGGAACCGGCACGAGCCTAGTCCTTATCCAAGCGAATTTGGACTTGCGCGATTCGCGCTGAGCGCATAAAAAAACTCGAAATCCCCGACGAATCGCTTGATTTCGGTTGGCGCCACTTCA
>VGYR01000267.1 GCA_016872925.1 Planctomycetota bacterium | reverse complement strand
CCCACTGATCACGCCGTCCGCCATGCACTTCCCCATTCTTGAACCTGTACGCCCGTCGACACTCTGCAGCCACGGAAATCCCCGAAGAGCCCTTTTTCTTGAGCCAGAGCTTCTTTTGGAAATCCTCGAGCTGGGCGAGGAAATCAACAATCTTTCCGGCAATCCGGCGGATGACGCGAATCTTCGACAGGTATTTCTCGACGCGAGGCGCCTTCTCGTTCTCGATGTCGTCGAGGTGCATGACCTCATTCTTGATGTAGAAGTCGAGCTCGCGACGGAGAAACGTGCCCAGATCCTTGTGGATGAAGTAGTCGAACGTGTTGCGGGCGGTATACCGCTTGAGATGGCCTTCGAGTCGTGAGTAGTCGGCAGAATCGCCGCTGGCGGTCACGTGGGGCTTCCGCAACTCGGTGATCCACGGCCCGAAGGGATCGGCCGCGACGGCGAGCACGCGGGCGACGGCAAACGCAGTCAAATCCTTTTGGGTGGGCGGCTTGGTCTTGCCCTCGCGAACCTCCGCGGGCCAGTCGGTGAGCGTTGCGGGGCGATACTCGAACCGAATGGAAAGCTCGGACCCCTGCGGGCCGTCTTCCAGACTCACAAAGTCGTGGCCTGACTCGCCAGTCGCGGCCAGCACGAACACGCGATCCTTACCCTCTGCGGCCTTGACGTTGCCATGCTCGCCTTCAGCGGCATCGGCCAGCCGGAAATGCACTCGCATGGGGTTGGCCGCGTCATCGGGCCGGAGGCGAATGCAGTAGTCGCGGAGGTATTCGCTCGTCTTGATGTAGTACTGGTCTTTGTTGGCCCAGTGGAGCGTCACCTCCTCGCCTTCGTAGGGAATCGCGTAGACGCCCTCCTTGTAGACCCGCTTCGAAAGAAAATCCCCCTCGGAGTAATAGCGGCGGAAGAACGAGTAGAGATGGTCGAAGACTTCGGCCTCGAGGGATGCGATGTCGACCGCCGTGGTCGCGAGCTTCTCCCGCAGATCCTTTACTTTCTGCGTGGTTTCAGGATCAACGCCCAGCGACCGGGATTGTTCGATGGCCTGGGCCAACTCGTTTTCGATCGCCGCCTTATCGGCAGGCTGATAGAGGGCAAAGGCCTGCTTCACTTGTGGCAGTAGGTCTTCGTCGAGGAACGCCGACACCTCGCCGCTCTTGGCGTGCATGATTCGGTAGAGACCGAAATCGAGATCAGGCTGGTCAAGCTGAAAGAGCTCCTTGAGGAGCGTCTTCAGCTTTTCATAGCGGGGGTTCATGGCGTGTCCTGCGCGGGTTCAGCATCGAGCGAGAGCAACTAGACCACACTCCAGCGGATTGTGAATAGCGCTTCGGAAGCGGTCGTCTGCGCCAGCCGTCGCTCTAAGGAGTCGATCAGACTATCTCGCTTATCCATGATCTCGTCTTCGACCTGGAAAATCTCCTGCCGCTGGCGGCGCTGCTGCTTTTGGAGTTTGCGGATCTTTTCCTGGATTTCGTGCTGCTCTTCGAGTGTGGTTGCCTGCCGAGCCTGCCGGTGGCAGACCTTGATCTGCTCCTTCGTGTCTTCGAGTGCCTCTTCGGCCCCGCGCACCATGTCTTCCGCCCAACGCTCCAGCTTGTCGCGGGCCTCGTGGAAGTGCTTGTTGTTGGCTTCGAGCGACCGGCTGATCGTCGCTTCCGCGTGGCGGGCGGAGTCGGCCGTCAGGCGATCCACGGCTGTCGGCGGTATCGCCGCTGAGGTGAGCGGCTTGCCCACACACAGAAACAGCTTTTCGCAGGTCTCCTGGTCAAGCGCGACGCCCTCGTCGTCAAACGCCGAGAAGAGCAGATGTTCCTCTTGCTCGTAGGAGGAAATCGCCAGCCGGGATAACCGCAGGTAGCCCGACTTTCCGAGCAGCCGCTCGACCAGCGGCTCGCGAACCGCGTGGCCGAAGATGTCGAACGTGATCGTGACTGGCGGGGTATCGAGAGTCTTACCCGTCGCCAGCACGTGCTCGCCAAGGGGGTGCGAAAGCCGATACAGGATTCCTTCCCCGTCGTCGCTCGCAACATCATCGGGCCGAGGTGCTGATTTCGAGATCAGGTGATACCGGCCGGTGGGAATCGCCGGGCCGGGAGCAGCCGTCAGTTGAAAAGCGAGCGCCTCGTCATCGAAGGCTGCGTTGTCGGCGAGCATAAATCGCGTCAAGGCCCAGAAGCGTTGGCCTACGCGGTCGAGCTGGGCCCGAGTATCGGCCAGGCGAAGCCGGAGCCGCTCATGCACGTCACCCGCAAAATGCTCAAGCAGCTGCTTCTGTGTGTCTGCCAACCGCGACTGAATTTGCTCATCGAGCTCGGCTTGGAGCTTGGCAAAGGCGGCGTCGATCTCGGCGGTGGTCCGACAGCCCTGATAGATGGCAAGGATGCGACTCTCGAAATCGACCCCCGACTCGATCGCGCCGAGCACATCGTCAGATGCCCCAAAGACTCCGCTAAATAGTGAAAACTTTTCCGTCAGCAGCTCGAGCACCCGCTTGTCTGCTTCGTTCCGTTCGTTCAGAAAGTTGATCACGACAACGTCGTGTTGCTGGCCGTAGCGGTGGCAGCGGCCGATCCGCTGCTCGACCCGCTGCGGGTTCCACGGCAGGTCGTAGTTCACGACCAAGGAGCAAAACTGCATGTTCACGCCTTCCGCCGCGGCTTCGGTCGCCAGCATGATCGTGGCGTCGTCGCGGAAGTGCTCTACGAGCGCGGTGCGCAGGTCGACCGCGCGGGATCCGGAGACGCGGTCCGTGCCCGCATGCCGAGCCACCCACCGGTCATAGATGGCAGTCGCCTCGGGCCCACCGTTCGTGCCGTTGAAGACGACGATCTTGCCGCGGTAGCCGTTGGCTTCGAGGTACGCCTTCAAATAGTCCTGCGTGCGGCGGGACTCCGTGAAGATGAGGGCTTTCTTGGCGGCACCGATCGCCGCCATCTCCTTGAACCCGATCTCAAGGGCCGTGAGGAGTGTCTTCGACTTTGCATCTACCCCAATACGGCGAGCCCAGTCTGCGAGGCGGCTGAGCGTGGCGATCTCGTCGCGCAGCTTCTTGCGGTCAATCTTCTGTGGCTCTTCGGCAGCCTTCTCCTCATCGTCTTCGTCCTCGGCGAGGATCTCATCGAGGAGGTCAGCCTCTATCTCCTCGTCCTCGACGAGTTGCTCCGCGAAGTCAGGGTCGTCTTTCACCCGCTCGTCGTGCAGAGTCCCCAAACGCTCGCGAAGAGTATTGAGTGTTCCGGCTATAGCATGCGATGACGACGCTAGCAGCTTCCGCAGAATCAATGCCATGAGATGCCGCTGCCGCTGCGGTAGGGCATAGCTGCTTTCGCGCTGCAGAAACTCAGACACCGCCTCGTAGAGCGAGTGCTCATCGTCGCTGGGACGGAACGGCCGCGTGATCGGCCGGCGATCGGTGTAGCGGATGTATTCTGTCACCTGATTGCGGAGGGTGCGTTTGCAAAATGGCGTTAACCGATTGCGGAGGCCGGCCAAGTCGCCACCAGCATTCGTGTATTGGGCTCGAAACGAGTTGACATCGCCGAAGATGTGCTCATCGATCAGGGTCGAGAGACCGTAAAGCTCGAGAAGCGAGTTCTGGAGCGGGGTCGCGGTCAGCAGAAGCTTGCGGCAGTCAGCGGTGGCAAAGCGAATTCCCTGGCCGACCTTATTGCTGGGACGGTAGGAGTTCCGCAGCTTGTGAGCCTCATCAATGACGATTAAGTCCCAGGCGATGCCGCGAATGTCGTCGCGAAGGCGGTTGGCGAAGTAGTATGAACAGACGAGAACGGCATCTGGCCTCAAGGGATCGCGACCAGCCTTTTGGGCCTCGCGGTAAGACTTCGCGTCGAGCACAACTGCCGGAAGATTGAACTTTTCGGCAAGTTCAAGGGCCCACTGCTTCCGAATGGAGGCCGGGGCGATCACGAGGAGCCGACGGCGTCGCTCCGCCCAATATTGGCAGAGGACGATGCCCGCCTCGATGGTTTTCCCGAGGCCTACTTCGTCGGCGAGAATCACGCCCTTCGATAGTGGCGACTGCAGGGCAAACACCGCCGCCTCGATCTGGTGCGGATTGAGGTCGACGGAGGCGTCGAACAGGGCAGACGACAGCCGATCGACGCCCTCGGTGGCCCGGCGGGTCAGGTCATGGGCAAAGTACTTGGCGTGGTAGGCGGTGGTCATGCTCGTTCCCTTTTCGACACCCAAGGGTAAAACATGAGTCACCCCCTTGCTAGAAGGGGCACTTCCCGGCGAACGAAATGCGGTGGGGCGATGGCACGCAAGATCATCAATCGCGCTGAGCTGAAAGCGATGGCCGACGCGGCCGAGGCCGAACGGGCGAAAACGCAACCGGCGAGCAAACGCCAGCAAACGCCTGTCATCGATCCAGCCTTCAGGCCACTGAAGCTGGACGACTCACTGCTGACCACGTACTTCGCGTGGTGTCCCATGGACCTGATGCCGGAGGTGAATCCGAGCAGCCGCGACCCGATGGTGCGTGGCCGTCTGACGCTTCGCATGAAACAGCTGGGAGGGCTTCGGGAGCAATGGGATTTGGTCGGCGAGAGCGGCTGGCTCGTGATGGATGCTGTGTGGCTCGACCTGCAGCCTAGGGAGCAATACCTTGTCTGCGCAGCGCACGCTTACAACGGTCAAAAGCCTGGACGCCGCGTAGCACCTGGTCATCTGTGGCGGCTTTGGCAGCCCAGTTTCGGTCCTGTGTTTGATGGCAGCGCAGACTTTGCGGAACAGCCTCGGGAGGATATGAGGGCAGCGCTCGACGCGACAATGGACCAGCACGTGGCCGAATCACTTCGGGAGTGGACGGCAAGAACAGAACGAGCCGAACGGACTACGATCGAAGCCCGCATCGAAGCTCTGACTGCTCACGTGGCGGAACTTGATCGAACGCGCCGGGAAAGCCGGCGATCATTCCGGGCAGCAAATAGCCGGGCTTCGGCTTTGCGACACGAGGTTCTCGAGGCAGAACGACAGCTTGCTGAGTTGGGAGAGTCGCTCGCGCAAATGAAACCGCCGGTACCACCAGTTTTACGCAAACGCATTTGCGAAGTGTTTTGGATCGTCAAGGCTCCAGAGCCGCGTGGCGACTCGCTCTAGGACTTCGTCAACGGCTCAAATCGAGGTATGGGCGCCTGTACACCCATTTGCATCCTCAGGTACACTACTTGCCCGTAGCCACACACGCGAAGGGACTCGTTCATGCCACGTTCGGCCGCTCCGCAAAAACTTCTTTTTGGTGCCTCGGCCGCTGGAGCCGAGCAAACTCTTGATGGCGCCGACCAGTCACCTCTGAAGGGCTCCCGTAAAGGCCTAAAGTCCCCGATCGCCTGGTACGGCGGCAAGGCCTACTACGCTGAATGGCTCATCGAACGCTTTCCCGATCACCGGGTATACATCGAGCCTTTCGGCGGAGCCGCCAATGTGCTCTTGCGGAAGCCCATGAGCGAGGTCGAGGTCTATAACGACGTTGACGATCGGGTGGTCAACCTCTTTCGCGTGGTCCGCGATTCCGAGCAGTTCGAACGGCTGCGAATGATGCTCGATCTCACGCCGTATGCACGCGGGGAGTTTGCCGACCTGCTGGAGTTGCCGCCCACCGATGACCCGGTGGAAAAGGCCCGCCGGTTCTTCGCCATTTGCCGCCAGGCCCGCGGTGGCATGGGGATGTCGAAACTCTCGAAGAACTGCTGGGCGTACAGCCGGCGGACCCGGCGTGATATGGCGGAACCTGTCTCGAAGTATCTATCTGCGATCGACGGCCTGGAGGATGTCGCGGCTCGTCTTCGGACGGTGATGATCGAGTCTCGCCCCGCCATCGAGCTGATTCCGCGGTACGACGGCGAGGATTCGTTTTTCTATCTCGATCCGCCATACATGCCGGAGACACGGCACGGAAACAAGGCCGCCACATACGCACATGAAATGACGCCTGCTGACCATGAAGCGTTGCTTGATGCCCTACTGCAAATCAAAGGCAAGGCAATGCTCAGCGGCTACGCCGCGCCGCTCTACGACGGCAAGCTAAAGTCGTGGCGGCGAGAAGAGCTCAAGACCAAGGCCCATATGTCCAACTCCGGTGAGGAGCGGACTGAGGTGATCTGGTTCAACTACTGAGCTGCACGGAGCTGTGTCGTGAGTGGAGGGCGGCGAAAAGAAAGAATAGTCCGGTCAATGGCACTTCCGCAACCATGTCGATAGGCATTTCCGAGCCGATGGGCGGCTGGTGAGGCTGGTACCGCGTTTTCTGGCACCTGATCAGCTGCTCCCGGAACGGCTGCCCTC
>VGYR01000266.1 GCA_016872925.1 Planctomycetota bacterium | reverse complement strand
GTCGTTGAAACAATCACAAGTCGTCCTCCGTGACACAGGCGAAACGACGTGCGGCCACCGCCGCCCGCTTGCCTTTCGACGACTCACCGCAATACTTGTGCCGCTCTCAGAAGATGCGATTGCCCTGGGCTCGCACCGCTCTGAGCGTCACGGTGCACTTGTGCAGATCGACGCCGATGGAAGTAACAAAGCCGATCACATCCATTCGCATGGTCGTAAACTCCGTGTCAGGGGTCGAAAAAACGTTCACGCTCTGGAGAAAGTTACGCCTTTCTCCCGGCCCCTACACGGTTTTACGTTGGTGGAGCTTCTGGTCGTCATCGCGATCATCGCCACGCTGATCGGCCTGCTCCTGCCCGCGGTCCAAGCCGCCCGCGAGTCGGCCCGCCGGATGAGCTGCTCCAACAACCTCAAGCAGAACGGCCTGGCGTGCCTGAACTTCGAGTCTGCCAAGCGGCACTTCCCGCCCGGCGGTCCGACCTGCATGACGACGGAGGGCAAGGCGCCCTGGATCGTCGCCGGCACGCAGGCGGGCGGCACCTGCTACGGCCCCAACTGGGCCCTGCAACTCTTCTCCTACTTGGAAGAGGGCGGGCTTTCCGCCCTCGCGACGCGGGCCCTGGAGTCGGCCGAGGTCGAACGTGCCAACCCGCCCGACACCTGGGACATGCAGCGTCCCGAATGGCGGACGTTTCACCAGAACGCCGTCTCGTCCTTTCGCTGCCCGAGTTCGGGCACCCAGGGGACGGACGTGCCCTTCAATGACGGCGACGAAGGGGGTAGCGGCGTCGGCCTGGCCCACCTCAGCCGCGGCAACTACGCCGCCTGCTTTGGCGCGGGCACCATGGCGAACGCCTTCTGATTCAAGCACGGCGGTTTCGAGAACATCCATCCCGGATACGTCGGCGTGTTCAGAATGGAGCTGATCCAGAAGGCGCCGGTGCAGGGCCGGCTCGGGAAGGGCGCTCGGATCAAGGATGTCTCCGACGGCACGTCGAAGACGGTGATCCTCAGCGAGGTGCTGACGTGGAACTCCACCAACGCACAAGGTGCCCCGGAGGAGGGCAGCGGCGTCGGCCAGGGCAACGACGACTGGCGGGGGGTGTGGATGATCCCCGGGGCCGGAGCGAGTGCGTTCATGGCGAACACGACGCCCAACTCGTCACAGCCCGACGTCATCGACGCCTGCGGCACCGGACTCGACGGCACGCCTGAGTTCTCCCGGATTCCATGTCGGGAGGAGCGGGCCCGGGCCAACGGCGGCAACGTGTTCGCGGCGGCCCGCAGCCGCCACCCGGGCGGCGTCAGCGCCGCACTCGCCGATGGCGGGGTGCGATTCGTCACCGACAACATCGATCGCGGGGTCTGGCGAGCCGCCTGCACGATGCAGCGCGCTACCGGCCGCCCAGCCCAGGCGAGCGACACCGATTTCCAGTCCGAAACCCAGGCCTTGCCCTGACCGAGTGCTCGATCTCCCAAATCACACGGTTCTCCCATTCGTTCCCAACCCCCTCCCCGAGGTGCACCATGGCCAATCGTCGTCGCCCTTCAAGCCGCCGCGCCGCGTCCGCCCGTCCCACCGTCCGTCGCGCCTCCCGACATGGCGGCCGCGTCGAGGGCCATGCTCCCGAGCGGCTCGAGGGCCGCGCCGTGCTGGCGACGCTCGCCTTCGTCGACGGGGGCATCGGCGACGGCACGCTGACCAATCCGGTCGCCGGATACGCCGGCACCCAGGACACCGTGATCTTCTCCCGGCTGCCCAACAGCAACTTCGGCGGCGACACGGGCATCAGCCCCGACCAGCAGGACGCCGACGACGGCGGCGTGCGGGGGGGGCGGCAGGGTCTGATGCGGTTCGACAACATCTTCACGAGCACGGGCGAGGTGGGCAAGATCCCGTTCGGCTCGCAGATCAACTCCGCCCAACTCGTGCTCTCGGCCTTCAACGACTCCAACGCCGCCATGCAGATGAGCCTCTACCGCATGCGGCAGAACTGGTCGGAGTCGACCTCCACCTGGAACGTGCCCACCATCGGAAACACGAATCCGGTCGGCGGCGTGCAGGCCGCCGAGGACGAGGCCTACGACCTACCGCCCGACGCGATCCTGTTGGATGCGAGCACGCCGGTCGTGCCGGTGAAGCGGTCCTTCGACGTGACGCTGTCGCTCAAGCACTGGTCGAGCGGCGAGGCCAACTACGGCTGGCTGGTCGAGAGCGCCTCGACCAACGGCTGGGACTTCAGCAGCTCCGAGGCCGGCCCCGCCGACAGGCCGGTGCTGATCGTCGACTACACAGCGCCCTCGCCCTCGAGCCAGGGCAGCTTCGAGTTCCTCGACCTCCAGCCCAGCGTCGCCGAGGGCGATGCCGGCACCCGGGTGATCTCCCTGCCGGTGGCCCGGTTCGGCGGCCTCGCCCCGACGAGCGTGGGCGTGACCGTGACGGCCGGCACGGCCTCGGCCGCCGACTTCTCGTATGCCGGTCCGGCCACGCTGTCGTTCGCCGAGGGGGAGGAGTTCAAGACGATCGACATCGTGATCAACGGTGACACGGCGCTCGAGGGCCTCGAGACGGTCACCGTCACGCTCTCACCCACGGGCGGCTCGGCCGTCTCGCCCGGCCGCGGCGTCGCCACGCTCACGATCGCCGACGACGACCTGATGATCAACGAAGTGCTCGCCAACGCCTCGGGCGTGGGCGAGGCCAACCGGGAGTACATCGAGCTCATCGGCACGCCCGGCGCGACGATCCCCGCCGGCTGGCAGATCGTGGTGTTCGAGGGCGAGGAGGAGGAGCGGGGCGGCAAGGACAGCACCGGAGCCGCCGTCACCAACGAGGGCGCTGGCATCGGCGTGGCCGACGTCGTCTACAACCTCTCGGGCCTGACGATCGGCTCCAACGGCCTGCTCGTGATCGCCGCCGCCGGCTGGCTCTACACGCCCGACGCGGGCACGGCCGTCGCGCCCACTTCGCTGCCGACGCTCGAGGATTCGTCGCAGACCTACGCGCTGTGGTTCAGCCCCGATGGAAACTTCGTGGTCGGCGAGGACTACGACCGCGACCGCTACCTGATCCAGTCGAGTGTGTCGGGCTTCCAGTCGGAGCCCGGCGTGGGCGTGGGAGCCCTCGACGCGGCGCTCCTGCCGACGGGTGCGCAGCTCATCGACAGCGTGGGCGTCGTCGAGGGCGGCGGGAACGACCGCGACCGGGCCGTGGGCCTCACGAACCCGGGCGTGCATGTCCACCAGCCCTCCGGCACCTCCAGCGGCGTGACGTCCGACGCCGTCTCCCGCCGCCTGGGCCAGAAGGCGCCCAACACGATCGGCGTGTGGTTCAACGGCGACATTCCGGTCCCGAATCCGACCACGGGCCCGATCCGCTACGCGCTCACGCCCGACGCGAGCGTCGTCAATCCCCTCGGCGCCGTGCTCACGCCGGGCGCGCCGAACGTGCTGCGGAACGTCTTCTTCACCCTGACCTCCATCGAGGTCGAAGAGGCCGCGGGAGTGGCGCTCGTTTCCGTGACCCGGTCCGGTGACACGTCCGACATCGACGTGGCCTACTCGTTCACCGACCAGACGGCCAGCTCGGTCGGCGCGGCCGACTACACGTCGACGCCCGGCACGCTCCAGTTCCGCGGCGGCGCCACCACGGCGACGATCTCCGTGCCGATCAACGGCACCGACGGCATCGCCGAGGGCTTCGAGTCGTTCCTCGTGAACCTTACGGGCGTCACCGCCCCCGGCGGCGGTGCCAGCAAGTACCTGGCCGTCGGCGGCTCAGCGAAAGTCACGATCATCGACGCCAACGTCAGCGTGGGGACGTTCCCAGCAGGGCGTAGGGGGCTACCTCGGCACCACCGACACCTACCTCGACGGTGATCTCGTGGACCTCGCCTTCGGGCAGGGCGAGGAGATCGTGGTCGACCTCCAGAAGGGCGACGGCGAGCCCTCCTTCGAGGGTCTCGACAGCCGGCCGCAGCAGGCGCTCGTGAGGTTCGGCGACCTGTTCGGGGCGGGCCCGGGACAGATTCCGGTCGGCGCCGAAATCTTCGGCGGGTTCCTCACGCTCAACGTGCTCAGCGAGAGCGACTCGACGGCCACGATCTCGCTCCACCGGATGCTGATCGACTGGACCGAGAACACGGCCACCTGGCAGGATCCCCAGGGTGCGGCCGGCGACCTCGCGACCGGCGGCCTGCGGCCAGACGGTGTGGCGGGCCGCGTGCAGGTGCCGCTCAACGTCGAGACCCTCCAGGCGTGGGCCAACGGCGGTGTCGTCAACTACGGCTGGCTCATCGTCTCCGATTCTCCCGACAGCTTCCGGTTCGAGAGCTCCGAGTCGTCGCTCATGGGAGCCTTCCGGCCGCAGCTCACGGTGCTCTACACGCAGCCGTCCGGGGCCGGCACGCTCGAGTTCGCACTCGACGAGGGCACGCGGGTCACCGAGGGAGGCACGGCCTCGGTGGTCGTGAACCGCGTGGGCGGTTCGGCGGGCAGCCTGCAGTTCACCTACGCGATCACCCCCGGCACCGGGAGCCTGGCCGATCTCGGCACGGCGACGCCCGGCTCGCCGATCACGTTCGCGGCCGGCGAGACGTTCAAGGTCATCCAGATTCTTATGGTGAACGACTCCGCGGTCGAGGCCGACGAGACGTTCTCGATCGCGATCTCGGTGGGCGGCGCGGTGGCCGACACGACCACGCTGACGATCCGCGACGACGACTTCGCTGTCGCTTCGAACCTGCTCCGCCTCAACGAAATGTTCGTGAACTCGCCGGGAGCCGACAACCCGCACGAGTTCATCGAGCTCGTCGGCACGGCCGGCCTTGGCCTGGGAGGCTTTTACGTGCTCGTGCTCGACAGCGACCTGGGGCCGCAGACCGGCCTGGACGACTTCGCGGTCTCCTTGGGAGCGTTCCGCAACGGCGCGTCGGGGTTCACGATCGTGACGGCCGAGGACCACGCCACGAACCAGAACCGCGGCGACGTGCCGGGCGACGGGGCGCCGGTGGACAACTTCGGCTTCTGGGTGCCGGCCGCCACGACGCGGATCACCGACGCGGCCCTCAACGGCGAGGTGATCGCCAACGACTCGGCGAGCTTCGTGCTCATCTACAGCCCGCTGGCCGACCTTCCCACGATGGGCTTCGACTTCGACTGGAACAACGACGGCGTGCTGGACCTGCCGGCCGGCGCCGTGATCGTCGATTCGATCGCGATCAACGACGGCGGTGCCGGCGACGTGCTCTACGGGGGCACGAACTTCCAGGCGGCCTTCGTGGCCGACTCGATCAGCCGGCTGTCGGGAAACACGGACCGCAGCTCGACGGACGCCTGGTTCGGCGGCGACACCAAGGGGAGCGACGATCCGCTCGTCTACGAGGACGGCCGCACGCTGCGGCTGCCCGTCGAGGGGGCGGCCCTCACGCCGGGCGAGGCCAACGTGACCGCCGTATCCGCCCGGGTCCGGCTCGTGTCCGTGGCTCCCGGGGCGGGCGGCCAGTCGCTCGTGCTCACCTTCGACGGCCCCATCAGCCAGGTGCTCGACGGCGACGGGTCGTTCACGAGCGCCACGGGCTACGGCATCGCGGTGAGCACCACGACCGGCGTGGCCGTGCCGAACGTCGAGCCGCAGCCGAACGTGACGGGGCTCGGCACGAACACGCTCACGGTGACCTTCCGCGGCAATGCCGTCTCCGGCGGCCTGCCCCCGGCGGGCACGTATCGGCTGAACTTCGTGGGCAACAGCCTGATCGGCAACGGCCGCTCGACCGACAACGACCTGAACGCGGGCACGGCCGCCGCCAGCAACGGCTCGTTCAACTTCGAGGTCGTGGCCTCGGGCACGGGTCTGATCATCGTTCAGGACACGGTCATCACGGTGGCCTCGGGCTCGCAGACCGACTCGACCGTGCATGCGAGAATGGAGCGGCTCATCAAGCGCGGCGCGGGCACGCTCGTGCTCTCGGGGGCAAGCACCCATGGCGGCGGCACGATCGTGGAGGCCGGCACCGTGATCGTGCGGAATCTCGCCGCCCTCGGCAGCGGGTCGCTCGAGGTGCGGGCCGGGGCGAGGCTGGTACTCGACGTGGGCGCCGCTGAGGTGAGCGTGGCGTCGATCGCCCTGGCGAACGGGGCACTGCTCGACGTCGGCGCCGGCAGACTCACGGCTGTAACCGGCCTGACCCGGACGTCGCTGTTGGAGGCGATCAACTCAGCCAAGGGTGACTTCGGCTTTTGCAGTTTACGCTGCCAAGCCGACCGCGTTTTCCAGGATGCGGAAGAGTTTCCGGGGCCCCAAGGCATCGAGTGGCAGTGCAGAAACATACCT
>VGYR01000265.1 GCA_016872925.1 Planctomycetota bacterium | reverse complement strand
TCCTGCGCCTGCTGATGAGAAGCCCGCCGCGGATCCTGCGCCTGCTGATGAGAAGCCCGCCGCGGATCCTGCGCCTGCTGATGAGAAGCCCGCCGCGGATCCTGCGCCTGCTGTGCCCGCAGCGGCCCCCACCGCGCCTCCAGCCGAGCCGGCCCCCGCGGCTGCCGAGCCGGCTCCTGCCGCCCCGGCGCCGGCGGCGACCGAGACCGCGCCCGACGCGGCGCAGTTCGAGCCGCTCGACAAGGTCCGCGAGCGGATCGTCGAGACGCTGGCCCGGCAGAAAGCCGCCGACCGGATCGACACGCTCTTCAAGCTGATCGTCAGCGACCTCGCAGGCTACTCCCAGGATCGGGCGCTGTGGCAGGCCCAGGGGGGCAGTGCCGCGGCGGCGCCCGTTCCCCCCGATATCGACGCGATCGCCGTCCGCCAGGGCCTCGAGGCGGGGCGCTCCGACGGGCCGTTGGCGGCGGCCGCGGCCGTCGAGGCGGGCGGCCCGGCGCGGAGCTTCGAGATCGTCCCCGATCCGTCCAATCGCTTCGGCCGCCGCGACATCGGCTGGCTCGACATGATGTACGGCCCCGACACGGGGCTCTACCGGGCGATGACCAGCCGCGATTTCGAGGGCAACCGCTTCATCTCCTGGAAGACGGCCGACGAGCCCGACTACGTTCCGGAGTTCGACGAGGTCCGCCCCGAGGTGGAGCGCGCCTGGCGGATCGTCGAGGGGCGTGGGCTGGCGAAGCAGAAGGCCGAGGGGCTCGCCGAGAAGGCCCGGGCCGCCGGCAAGCCGCTCGCCGAGGTATTCGCGGGCGACAGCGCCGCGACCGTCTCCACCGTCGGTCCGTTCACCTGGCTCGAAGACACGTTCACCGGCGGCCAACCGACGCTCTCGCAGCCCGAGGGAGTGTCGATGCCGGGAGAGGAGTTCATGAGCGCGGTCCACGGCCTCGAGCCGGGGCAGGTGACGATCGCCTTCAACGAGCCGCGGACGGTCTGCTACGTGATCCGGCTGGTGTCGGTGGCCCCGGCAGAGGATGCCCTCCGCGAGGCGTTCGTCGCCGCCCGCAACGACCAGCGCTCGATCGCGATGGTCGCCCAGGACCAGTTGTTCCGTGCCTCCGACGCCTGGATCCGCGGGCTGGAGGAGCGCTACCGGCTGAACGTCAAGCTCCCCGAGCGGCGCTAGTGGACCGTCGGCCTGCGGGCGGTGCGCATTCCACGGACGCCCCGATTGATGGCCCCTCATAGACGCGTGTACACTCAGGGGCGTTCCGGCTGCCTGGGGCGTTTCCCGCGCGCGGAGGTCGGCGATGGATCCGTTTCGCATCTACGAAGAGCTGCGCGAGAGCCTCGGCGAGGCGGCGGCCCGTTCGTTGGCGGCGACGCTCGGCTCGATGTTCGACGAGCTGCGGGAGACGGTGACGAAAGACGACCTCCGCTCGCTCCGCGATGCGATCGACGCTGACCTGGCCCGCGTGTCGGGAACGCTCGTCAGTTTGGCCGATGCCCAGCGCCGCACCGATGAGCGGGTCGCGGAGTTGGCCGAGGCACAGGGGCGCACGGAAGCCAGGATCGCGGAGCTGGCCGAAGCCCAGCGCCGCACCGACGAGCGGGTCGGTGAATTGGCCGAAGCCCAGCGCCGCACCGATGAGCGGGTCGGTGAATTGGCCGAAGCCCAGCGCCGCACCGACGAGCGGGTCGGTGAATTGGCCGTGGCCCAGCGCCGCACCGATGAGCGGGTCGGTGAATTGGCCGAGGCCCAGAAGCGGACCGAGGAAACGCTCCAGCGCCTCTCGGTCCGCGTCGACAAGGTCGTCGGCGATTGCTTCGAGCAGAAGTTCCGCGACCGGCTGCCGGCCTATCTCGGATTGTTTCTCCGCCGTGCCCGTCTCGTCGACATCGGCGAGCTCATCGACCGGATCGAGTCGCGCGTGACCGACAGCGAGCTCACCGACCTGCTCCGGGCCGACGCGATCGCCTCGGGGGTGATCGGCGGCGAAGGGTTTCATCTGGTGATCGAGGCCTCGGTGACGGCCGACGCTGAAGACGTGATCCGCGCGAAGCGTCGGGCCGGTGTCCTCGAAAAGGCGGGGCTGCGGGTGATTCCGCTCGTCGCCTGCGAGGGGGCCGCGGAGGTCACGCGCCGCCAGGCGCGCGACGCCGATGTCCGGCTGTGGATCGACGGCGTCGCCGCCGACGCCGCGTAACGGCCTGTCGCTGCGGAAGGCAGGCGGCGATCGCGCCTTAGCCAGGGGAGCGAGACGGGGCCCTGCCGCCGGTTTTCCGCCGCGATTTTCCCGGGAGAAACAGCCTTTTTTCCCAGGCGGACCAAGCGGCGGTGTTGGTTTTCAAGGGGGGCATGGTGCAGGTCATGTTTCCCAAGAAGGCAGTTCCAGGAGAGAGGGATGTCACGGAGCCAGGGTCGCCAGCCGAGGCCCCCACATCTCATCGCTTCGCAGCATGGCATTGAGGATGACGAGGAGCTTCCGCATGCACGCCGTGAGCACGACCTTCGGCGGCTTGCCCTTGGCCAGGAGGCGAGCAGCGAAGGCACGGATCACGGGGTTGTGCTTCTTGGCACTGAGGGCAGCCATGTAGAGGCCACTGCGTACCGTGGCTCGCCCGCCCCAGATGGTGCGGCGACCTCGGAACTGGCCGCTGTCACGGTTGAACGGGGCCACGCCCACGAGGGCCGCTACCTGCTGGCGGTTGAGCCGCCCGAGTTCGGGCAGCTCGGCCATGAGGGTGGCTGCCGTCTGGGCCCCGACGCCGGGCACGCTCTTGAGCCGCTCGTACCGGCCTCGCCAGTCGTCGTTCGACTCGACGAGCTGGATGATGGCCCGGTCGATCCGCTTGAGGTCCTTGTCGATCCCCTCGATCGACTTCCGCACGCTGTTCCGGACGAGCGTGGAGTGGGCCTGTTCGCAGCGGTTTTTCTCGGCGGTCCGGTGATCCACGAGTTGCCGCCGCCGAACGATGAGTTCCCGCAGCTGTTCCTGCTGCTCGCTGAACCCCTGCGGCGTGGGCCGGGTGGCCTCCCCGAACCGGGCGATGGCCCCGGCGTCGATCCGATCCGTCTTCGCCAGGAGGCCGATGGCCTTGGCGAAGTCTCGCACTTGTCGAGGGTTCACGACGGCGATGTGATGACCAGCGGCCACCACCTCGGCGACGAGTTCCCGCTCGTACCCGCCCGTCGCCTCGGCGACGAGAAGGCACGCCCCTGCCTGCGGCAGGAGCGAGAGAAGCTTTGCACGGCCTGCGGCCGTGTTCTCGAACTGGCTCGGAGAGTCTGCGGTCAGGCCAGAGACATCGAGGCTCTCCTTGGCAACATCGATCCCGACGTATTTGTCATACCCCTGAGACACAGAGAAGTCCCTTCCTTGCAGATACGAACTCGAGCCACCGGAGTGGCGTCGGTTCAGGCGGCTGTTCGGGCTTTTATGACAAGACCGGCGGCGGTCACGCTTGGTCACGGCCTTGGAAGGCCGAAGGTTGTTCGACCTACCGCCGGTCTCCGTGCCAGCGGTGGCTGGGCTGCGCCCAGCACCATGGACGGAAGGCTCACTGTGGCCGCTTGAAGGTGCCTCGGGCAAGATACAAGGTTGTCCACCCTGCCGGCTACGTTCCGCAGGGTCGCGTCGCCAAGGAGGTCTGTCATGGCGTTCACCCTCGCTGCTGCCGCTGTTCCGATTCGCCTGCTCACCGCGAGCGACGCGGCGGCGGGAATGCACGGGCGGTCGACCGTCTACCGCCCCTTGATCGTCGGTCCGGCGCTGTTGGTCCGGTCCCCCGACGGCGGTCCCTGGGAAGTCGAAGTCGACGACACGACACTCGCCCCGCTGGGGTGCGACGACGGCTCCGATAGCTTCCACCGCATCGCGCGGTATCGGGCGCAGGGGTTCAGGTGCCGGTTGGCAGCCACCCTCGTGAGCCCCGGCGACACCTGCCGGCGCCCGCGGCATGCCCGGTCGCACGGTCGCGGGGCAGATCGCCCGGAACACCGACCGCTCGAGATGTATGGATGGGCGCTGATGTATCAGCTCCCCGACGCCAACGGCATCGCCACCGTCGATCCCCACGACCATCACCCCGACCTGCCGGCATTCTTCGAGCTCCCCCAGGAGCTCATCGACCGCAGCGAGCACCTCGCGCGGCACGGCATCCCCAGCCGGCCGCTGGCACTGATCACCGCCGCCTCCGACTTCGATCGGACTGCCGACGGGGGCTTCCGCAACCGCTACGCCGCCGCCGCGCGGTTCGCCGCCGCCCGCGGCTTCAGCACCTCCTGACCGCGCCGCCCCCCCTTCTGGAAATCTCGCTGCCGGACGGCTCTGCGGATGGCTACGCTATCCAGCCGTTCGCCGTGGCGGGACGACGGAAAGGAACGGGGCCATGGACGCCGAACAGGGTGGGGAGGATCTGCCTCCCGAGCAATTCACCAGGCTCCTCGCCGAGGTCCGGAAGGGATCGCACGGGGCCTTCGGCCTCCTCATCCAGTGGAAGCGCCGGCAGTGCGAGCGCTTCATCGCCCGGCGGATCGATCCCGCGCTCCAGTCGAAGGACGCTGTCAGCGACATCTACCAGGATGCGATGATCGAAGCGTGGCGCGACTTCCACCAGTTCCGTGGCGCCAGCGAGGGGGAGTTTTACGGCTTCCTCCAGTCGATCATCGCCAACACGATTCGTGACAGCCGTCGCCGCTTCACCGACACCCAGAAGCGCGACGTCGGTCGGGAAATCCGTCTCCGGGACGACGACGGGTCGTCTCCCGGTTTCGAGCCGGCGGCCAGCGCGCGGCAGCCCGACCGGTCGGCCGAGTTCCACGAGGAGCAGCGTCTGCTCGCCGCCGAGATCGAGCGCCTCCCCGACGACTACCGCGTGGCATGGACGCTCTATTTCGAGGAGGACCTGAGCTTCGTCGAGATCGGCAACCGCATGGGGAGATCGGGCGAAGCCGCCCGCAAGCTCTTCCACCGGGGGTTCGCCATCCTGCGTGAGCGCATGAACGGTGGCCGCGGCGATGATCCGCCCGAGTCTCCGGGAAACCGATGAACCAACCGATCGACCCCGCCGCCGGGCCGGACGGCACCCCCGATCCCGAGACCGTCCCCACCGCTCGTGACGACGAGGCGGGTGTCGAGGCGGTGCTCGACCTCGACGATCTCCTCTTCCGGCGTTCCACCGTGGCAGCCGACGCGGCGACGATCGAGGCGGCCAGCTCCCGGGTCAGCGCCGATGACCTGCGGCTGTTGCTCGCGATCCGCGCCCTGGCAGCCGAGCGCAGGGCCGTGGCGCTCCCTTCCGCGTCCCGCCCGCAGGCGATCGGCCGGTTCGCGATCACCGACGAGCTCGGCCGCGGCGGGTTCGCGATCGTCTACGCCGCGACCGACACGGTCTCCGGCCACCGCGTGGCGCTCAAGGTCCTCCGCCCCGAGGCCGCCGACTCGCAGGCGAAGCGGCGGCGGTTCCGCCGCGAGGCGGGATTGTGCGCGCGTCTGGTCCACCCGGTGATCGTCCGCTTGCTGGAAGTCGGCGAGGCGGAAGGCGCGCCGTACCTCGTCACCGAGCTGTGTCCGGGCGGCACACTGGCGGCGTGGCTCGAAAAGCACCCCGGCGCGCTGCCGATCGACTCGGCGGCCCGTGTCGTCGCCCGGTTGGCCCGCGGGGTGGACCACGCCCATGCCTGCAACATCGTCCACCGCGACATCAAACCGGCCAACGTCCTCCTCGTCGCCCCCGGCGACGGCCCGCCATCCCTGGCCGATCCGGCGGGGACCGGCGGTGGCTACGACGTCCAACTCGGCGACTTCGGTCTCGGCCGGATCGTCTGCCCGACGACGGCCGAGGACGACGCCCTGATGTCCGACGGCACGCGCCCGGGAACGGTCCTCGGGTCGCCGGAGTGGATGGCGCCGGAGCAGGTCGATTCGGCGTTTGGCCCCGTCGGCCCGGCGACCGACGTCCATGCCCTCGGCCTCGTCCTCGACCGGTTGCTCACCGGCCGCTCGCGCCACGCCGGCGAGCGGCCAAGCGAAGCCTTCCGCCGTCTCCGCGACCGCGTTGTCGCCCCGCCCTTCGAAGGCGGCCCGGAGATCCCCTCCGGTCTGGCGTCGATCGTGCGCTGGTGCCTCGAGCGCGAGCCCGACCGTCGCCCCTCGGCCGCGGCACTGGCCAGCGAGCTCGACCTGTTTGCCGGCACGGGCTGAAGGGCGTCCGGTCGGTGACCGCGAATCCGCCTTGCTTTCGGGAGGACGCGCGGGCGTCCGCCCCCCGGGCGATTTGCGTCTCCCCCTGGATGAGGGAACCATCGAGGGGACGGGGCGAGGCCCCGA
>VGYR01000264.1 GCA_016872925.1 Planctomycetota bacterium | reverse complement strand
ATCGACATGAGACTTCCGACAACACGAGCCACTCAAGCGGCCGATGCGGCGCCGGGCGGACAAGTTGTGCGCCGACTCTCCATGCCGAAATGGCAGTGCGGCGCGCTTCGCACTCGCTTGTTTCAGGACTAGCCCGGACGATCCGGCGACGTCACGCAGGAGGCAGGAACGTGGTCGTCGCCGGAACCGGATCGATGAGCCGGTCGGCCTCCGGCACGCCGACGACGGTGCGCGACGCGGCGTTCCACTCGATCGCCCGCTCGAGTCGCAGGGCGAGCAGACCGATCATGCCCACCTCCGTGATGCCCGCCCCAATCTCGAACGGGGAATAGGTGTGGCCCTCGCCGGCGCAGGCCCGCACCCACTCGAACATGTGTGAGTTGTTGACCGCGCCCCAGCGGGGCCGGTCGCCGCCGGCCGCCTGCTTTCCCTGCCAGACGAGATCCTCGGCGTCGATCCGCGGCTCGCTGCTCGGAATCCGTGCGACCTCGGGCTGCTCCGGCCCCCCGAACTCCCGAGCCGCCCCGAGCCGGACACGGCAGTCGGTGTTCCAGAGGCCCGCCGAAAGCGACCCCTCCGTGCCCACGACGACGCAGCCCGTGCGGCCGGCAGGGCCGAGCGTGACGTCTTCCGACGGCACGTTCCCGTCGCCGGAGTGAAACACGATCCGCACGGGGCCGCGGTCGCCCCGGGCGGCGAAGTGGTACGTGACGGTGCACCGCGTCGGAAAGGTCTCGTGGCCGAGGCCGTCGGCCTGGATCTCGACCCGCTGTGGCTGACCGAGGTCGAGCGCCCGGTAAGCCAGCTGGAACCCGTGGCAGCAGAAGTCGGCGAGCGAACCGCCGCCGAAGTCGTACCAGCCGCGCCACGCGCCGGGATGGTAGATGCCGCTCTTGAACGGCCGCGCGGGGGCTGGGCCGAGCCAGAACTCCCAGTCGAGTCCTGGCGGCACGGGATCGGAGCCCGGCGGACGATCGACGCCGCTTGGCCAGCCATGGGCTGGGTGCCAGACGTGCACGTCGGTGATCGTGCCGAGCAGGCCCGAGCGCAGCACTTCCATGCTGCGGCGAAATCCCTCGGTGGAGCATCCCTGGTTCCCGGTCTGCGTGGCCAGATGTGGCCGCCGCCGTGCGGCCTCGGCGAGCGCATGGCATTCGGCCACCGAGTGGGCCAGCGGCTTCTCGCAGTAGACGTGCCGGTCCGCCTCGAGCGCGGCCAGCGCGATCGGCACGTGCCAGTGGTCGGGCGTGCCGATCACGACCGCGTCGACGTCCTTCTCCTGTTCGAGCAGTTCCCGGTAGTCGCCGTAGGTCCGTGCCTTGGCGAGCCGCTCGTGGCCGGCGGCGACGTCGAGCCGGCCGCGGTCGACGTCGCAGATGGCGACGATGTCCTGGTCGAGCTTGTCGAGTTCCTTGACGAGGTAGTTCATCATCTGCCCCCCCATCCCGATGGCGGCAAGAGCCAGGCGGCCGTTCTTCGTGGCGGCCCGGGCCGGGCGGTGCATGCCTCCTGCGACCAGTCCACCGAGCGCCGTGGCATTCCTGAGCAACCGTCGCCGCGTGCACTCGGGAGGCATGGCAATCTCCGCGTGGGGAATCCCGGAATCCGAAACGTGCGACAGCATACCGGGGGCCTGCGGGATCACGCCCTCCCGGGCCGGCGATGCGCTCAGCCCGGTGCCCATCGCTCACGCGATCGGGGCTTCCGCTGCCGGGTCGAGAGGAGTGCGCCGCGGGTTGAAAAACCCGAGCGGGCGCCCCGTCACCGTCAGGCGAGCCAGTCGGTGATCACGCGGCCGTGCACGTCGGTGAGCCGGAAGTCGCGGCCGCTGTGGCGGTAGGTGAGCCGCGTGTGGTCGAGGCCGAGGAGGTGCAGCATGGTCGCCTGCAGGTCGTGCACGTGCACCCGCTGCTCCACGGCCTTGAAGCCGAAGTCGTCGGTCGCCCCATAGGCCATGCCCCCCTTCACGCCGCCCCCCGCCAGCCAGACGCTGAAGCCGTGGTGGTTGTGATCGCGGCCGGTGCCGTTGGCCCCGGCGTCGTTGGGCAGTTCGACGGTCGGCGTGCGGCCGAACTCGCCCCCCCAGAGCACGAGCGTGCTGTCGAGCAGGCCGAGCGCGACGAGGTCGTCGAGCAGGGCCCCGATCGCCCGGTCGCTTTCGCCGGCGAGGCGGCGGTGGTTCTCCTCGATCTCGTCGTGGCTGTCCCAGGGCTGACCCTCGCCGTGCCACACCTGCACGTAGCGGACGCCGCGCTCGACCAGCCGCCGCGCGATCAGCATCTGCCGCCCCTGCACGTCGTCGCCGTAGCGGTCGAGCACGTGTTTGGGCTCGCGGGTGACATCGAACGCGTCCCCAGCCTCGAACTGCATCCGCCAGGCCAGCTCCATCGAGGCGAGCCGCGCCTCGAGCTGCGGGTCGTGCGGCCGACGGGCGAGGTGCTCGCGATCGAGCGCGGCGGTGAGGTCGACCTGGCGGCGCTGCACCTCGGCGGCGAGCAGGGGATGGCGGACGTACTGCACGAGTTCCTCGGCCGAACGCTTGCGGGTGTCCACGTAGGTGCCCTGGAAGGCGCCGGGCAGGAACGCGCTCCGCCAGTTCTCGGGGCCCTTGATCGGGTAGCCGCCGGGGCACATGGCCACGAATCCCGGGAGGTTCTGGTTCTCGGTGCCCAGGCCGTAGGTCACCCAGGCCCCGGCCGAGGGCCGCACGAGCCGGCCGTCACCGCAGTTCATCAGCATCAGCGAGGGCTCGTGGTTCGGCACGTCGGCGTGCATCGACCGCACGACGAGCAGCCGGTCGGCGTGCCGGGCCACCGAGGGAAACAGATCGCTCACCTCCAGCCCGCTGGCGCCGTGGCGGCCGAATCGAAAGGGGGAGGGCAGGGCCGCGCCGGTGCGCCGCTCGGTGGGCAGCGTCGTCGGGATCTCGCGGCCCGCATACTCCCGGAGCAGCGGCTTGGGATCGAAGGTGTCGAGGTGGCTCGGGCCGCCGTTGGCGAAGATGTGGATCACGGCCCGCGCCCGTGGGGTCAGGTGCGGCCGCCGGGGAGCGAGCGACGTCGAGTCCGCGGCGACCGCATCGCGGCCCGCATCGAGCAGGTGCGCGGCGGCGAGCCAGCCGACACCGAGGCCGGTGCGGCGCAGCGCCGCGCGACGCGAGAGCGGCGGATCGGTCGAGCGGTCGATCTCGTGGGTCATGCCGTCCGCCTAGTCGATGAACTGGAACTCGGCGGCCGCGAGCGCGGCCTGCGCGAGCCGCTCGTAGGGCCCGAAGCCCTCGGGCGATACCGCATCGCCGCTCCCCGCCAGCCAGTCGCGGGCCAGGGCCCGCTCGGCCTCGGTGGGGCTGCGCGACAGTGTCGCCCGCCACGTGGCGACGATCCGCGCCTCGGCCTCGCCGCCCGCTTCGGCGGCCGCCCGCGCGGCCACCCGCTTGGCCGCCTCGACGACCAGCGGGCTGTTGAGCACCGCGAGCGACTGCTGCGGCACCGTGGTCTGCGACCGCGCGTGCACCGCGATGTCTGGGTTGGCCACGTCGAACACCCGCATGATGCCCGGCACATCCTGGCGGTCGAGCACGCCGTAGAGCGACCGCTTGCCGAGCGACTCGATCGCCAGCGGGTTCACCCCCGGGCCCCCGGCCGCTGCGGGATCGAGCGTGCCCGCGGCCGCCAGCAGGCTGTCACGCCACGGCTCCCAGTCGAGCCGCCGGCGGTTGGCCCGCCCGAAGAGCCGGTTGTCCGGATCGCGGGCCACGCAGTCGGCGGCGGCGACGGAGGACTGCCGCCAGGCGGCGGACGTCACGAGCTCACGGTGCAGCCACCGGAGGCTCCAGCGGCCGTCCTCGACGAACCGGCGGGCGAGGTCGTCGAGCAGCTGCGGATGGCTCGGCGGCTCACCCCGGAGGCCGAGGTCACCCGGCGTGTCGACCAGGCCGCGGCCGAAGTGATGCATCCACACCCAGTTGACCAGCACGCGGGGGGTGAGCGGATTCGCGGGGTCGACGACGTGGCGGGCGAGATCGAGTCGGCCGCTCGATGCGCGGTCGACGGCCATCCCGCCGAGCACCTCTGGCAGCCGCCGCTCCACCACCGCGCCGGGCCTGGACGCGTTGCCCCGCAGCAGCACGTGGCTGTCGACGGGGTGGGCGTGGTCGACGAGGGTCATCGCGCGGGGGGGCCCGCCCGGGGCGGTGGCGAGGTGCTTGATGATCGCTTGCTCCCGCCGACGATGCTCCGTGGCCTCCGGACGGATCGCCAGCTGCATCGCCTCGGACCGCCGCCTGACGAACGGCGAACCCTCGCTGCCGAAGATCGCCCGCACGGCGGCGACGTCGGCGGGCTCGTCGTCCGGAACCGCCGCGCCGCCGGCCCACTCCGGTGCGACACGGGCCACGAGCCGACCGTAGGCCTCGGCGACCTGCCGCAGCGTGGCCGGAGGATCGGCCACCAGTTCGGCCCGCACCAGCGGATTGACCGCGGCAGCATCGGGGGCGGCCGTCCCTCCGGCGAGCAGCGGCTCCATCCGCGGGCCTATGTCGCCGTCGGCGAGGCCGCGCACGGCGACCCATGGCCCGAGGACGGGGTGCGCCGCATCGGCCTCCGCCGTCAGCTGCGTCAGCGCATCGATCACCAGCTGGAGCAGGTCGTAGCGGTCGGCCAGGCGGGGAGGCTTTCCATCAACGCCGCGGGGCGTGGGCCGGGCCGAGTCGAGGAAGTAGTCCGCGGCGTGGGCGATGGCGTCGCGGACGCCCCGGACGTGCACGGTCGCCTCGTGGTCGAGCAGGGCCTGGCGATGCTCGGCGAGCTTTGCAGAGAAGGCCGCCGCCTCCGGCCCGGGGGGCGCATCGCCGATCACCGGCAGCTCCTTGGGGATCGCGCAGCTCGCGAAGATGCCGTGCAGGGCGTAGTAGTCCGCCGTGGAAATCGGCTCGTACTTGTGGTCGTGGCAGCGGGCGCAGGCGGCGGTGAGGCCCATCAGGCCGCGGGTGACGAGGTCGATCCGGTCGTCGATGATGTCGTGGGTGTTTCCCAGAAAGGTCCGGCCGACGGTGAGAAAGCCGAGCGCCGCGAGATCCTCCCGCGGGACCGGCGGGGCGACCTGGTCGGCGGCGAGCTGCAGGCTCACGAAGCGGTCGTAGGGCAGATCGGCGTGGAGGGCCCTCACGACCCAGTCGCGGTAGGTCCAGGCGAAGGGATACAGGGACGACTCGCCGTCGAAGGCGTAGCCCTTCGTGTCGGCGTAGCGGGCGAGATCGAGCCACTTGCGGGCCCAGTGCTCGGCGTGCTCCCGCGATGACAGCAGCCGGTCCACCAGCGACCGGTAGGCCTCCTCCGTCGGGTTGGCGGCGTACGCATCCACGGCGGCCGCCGGCGGCGGCAGACCGGTGAGATCGAAGAACAGCCGCCGGACCAGATCCCGGGGTGCGGCCGGCGCGGCAGGGAAAATCTCTGCGGCAGCCAGCCCGGAGGCAATGAAGCAGTCGATGGGCGACGCCTGCCAGTCGCCGCTCCGCTCGGCCGGAAACCCGGGGGGCAGGTCGGGCGCAGGATGCCGGCTCGGCGGCTGGAACGCCCAGTGGGTGGCGCGGGCCTCGGTGAGGCGCTGCGCCATCTCATCCGTGGGGCCGGTAGGCGACGCGGCGTCGCTTCCCGGGCCGAACCAGGGCACGCCGGCCGCGACCCACGACTCGAGAATGGCGATCTCCTCATCGGCAAGCCGTCCCGACGGGGGCATCTCGAGGTTGCCGGCATGACGGACGGCCGCGACCAGCCGACTGCCCGCGGCGTCGCCAGGCACGGCAGCCGGCCCGCTGTCACCGCCGTGCAGCACGGCCGCTCGGCTGTCGAGTCGCAGCCCGGCCTCGGCGACCTTCTCCCCGTGGCATTCGCCGCACTTCTCGACGAGCAGGGGCCGCACGCGGCTCTCGAACACCCGTGCCGCATCGTCGCCGGCCGTGGGAGCGGCCCAGACCGGCACCGCGGCCGAGAACCACACGAGAAAGAGGATGTGTGCCCGCATACGCCCGCATCGCGGCAACGCTCATGTCCCGCCCGGTCGAATCGTCGCGAGAAACCAGTGCTGATGACTTCCGGCGGGGTTCCCAGACAAGTCTAGCCACCCACCTGCCTGCCTGGGGGGACTGGCAGGGCAATCGCATCTTAATCGCCCTGTTTTCCAGTGAGAATGCCTTCCAAGACGTCGTTGCACCATCCTGCCTGGAGTCGCTTGCCGCGAATGGAGCACTTTTTCACTGAAGTGTCCCGTTTGAGAATCGAGAGCGCGAGCCTCCGAAAGGCGCCTGCGATTTCGGGAGCGCTGCCGAGGCGGATG
>VGYR01000263.1 GCA_016872925.1 Planctomycetota bacterium | reverse complement strand
CCACTGAGCGCCGACCCGCCGGCGGACTCGCTCCGCTCCGGCCGTGGAAGGGCCTGCGCTCCACGAGCCCGCCGGCTCCCGAGGAGGTGCGCGATGACCGAGTAAAGCAACGCGGGTTGACAAACCCCTACATAGCTGAAACCGCCTTGCGGCCGCCGCGACCCTGCGCCCCGCCGCACGGCGTAGGTGAACCCGGCGATGGCGGTGGCGACAAGCGCCAGCGCCGACGGCTCCGGCACGGCGGCCACCGAGGGCGATACCGTGTTGTAGCTCGGCCCGCCGTAGAGTCCCGTCGCCGCGAAGTCGGCCACGTCCTGGATGTCGACGATTCCGTCGTAGTTGAAATCGCCCTCCATCCAGGTCGCCGGATCGCTGGTTCCATACCTCCCCGCAGCCACGAAGTTGGAGACATCGAGGATGTCGACCACCCAGTCGAGGTTCGTGTCGCCGGGCGCCGCGTAGGCGAACGACACGGAGCCGCCGCCGTTGTCCATCCAGCCGACGGCCCGCAGCGCCCCACCCGCCACCTCGCTGGCGACGGCCGCCGACGTGATGCCGGTGGAACCGGTCCACGAGCCGTCTCCGCGACCGGCGACGAGTTCGGCCACCAGGGTCTCGGGAGCGAGCCCCGCCGCCACGGTCACGATCCCCTTGCCCGCGTCGACCTTGCCTCCCTCGCGATTCACCGCGAGCGCGTCGACCTCGACGGTGCCCTTCGACGCCAGGTCGGTGATCCAGACGTCCGGCCCGGTCGTCTGCAGGCCCCACTGCGTGTGCCGGGTGGGATCCGACGAGATGTCCTTGGTGATCGAGAAGGTGCCGGTCGAGGCGATCGTCACCGTCTGCTCGGTGTAGGAGCTGTAATCGGCCGCAAAGTCACGGATGAACGCCTTGACCGTCCAGTTGCCCGAACCGCTGGCGAGCGTGTAGTTCGGCACGGTGCCGCTGAACCTCACGGTTTTGCCGGCGTACGTGCCGTCTGCCTGACCGTAGAGGTTGGCCTCCATGATCTTGTTGCCGGTGGCCCCCGGCTGACCGGAGGGCGTGTACCAGAAAGTGCCGCTGTCGGCGACGTAGCACGGGGCCAGGGTGACGCTCGTGGAACTCGTGTAGGTGGCCCGGAGGTCGGGCACCGCCCACGGGCCGCTCTGGGGTCCGTTGTAGGCCCCGCCCGCCGAGGGCAGGTCGAACACGTTCATGTAGCCATTCGTGCCGGTCGCGCTGTCAATGGTCAGCGCTGCGACCGAGTCGATCGTCAGCGATTGCAGGCTCACAGCCTGCGGGATGTCGTTTCGCAGGGTCATGACACCGCCGGTGTTCACGGTGACGCCCGCCAAGCTCGTCGGATTGGCAGCCGCGAGGGCGAGGGTGCCACCTGACTGGATGGTGACAGGGCTGGCCGTGAGGCCCGCGGTGCTCGACACCCGCAGCGTGCCAGCAAACACGGTTGTCTCACCCGTGTAGGGATTGGTGCCGTTGTACACGAGCGTTCCCGCCCCGTTCTTGAACACGGGCAGCGTGCCGGAGATCGCTGGATATCCGGCCTGCGACTGCGTCTGCGTGCCGCTGGCCACGTTGATGTTGATCGCGGTGGGATAGGTCGAAACCCGCACGCTTCCCAACGAGGCGGCCGCGGCGGGGTTCGCGTTGACGCCCTGAACGTCGAAGCCGACCTGGAGCAACTGTCCCTGGTAGAAGGTCAGGTCCTCGGTGATCGAGAACGTGGACTGTCCGCTCAGATTGATGGGGCTGTAGAGCGACAGACTGTAGTTGGCCAGCGGGTCGAGCACCTTGATGAAGGCCTGCGCGGTGTAGTTGGGCGAAAGCGTGTAGTTGCTCACGTTGCCGCTGAAGGTCCACGAAGTCGCCGTGATCACGGCCTGCGGTTCGACATACGTGACCGCCTCCATCCACTTGTTGCCCACGGTACCGCTGGCCCAATACGGATCGGTGGCGTTGTATGTGTTGTAGTTGGGAAAGAGATCGAGCACGTTGTTGGAAATGTTGACACCGGTGCCGCTGCCATTGACAACCGTCGTCGTGAGATCGGGCACGCCCCAGGCGCTGCCCCACAGGTATCCCCCCCTCCCCTCCTCGGGAGTCTTGGTGAACACCGACATCCAGCCCCTCCAGTCGCCGGCCGACGCCTGGCTGGCAGAAAGTCCGGCGACCGCCACCGCCATGATGATGAACCTCGAACCTCGCATGACCGCCTCCCGTGATGAGATGCCCAGGTGGTTACTGAACGTGAGCTTCCAGAAAGAAACGTGAATCGCAGGCAGATCGAACTCCGAGTTTCGCAGTCGCCTCATTGCCCCGCAGATTTCCGCCGTGCCGCCGGGGCCGCCGTCGTGCCATTGACCTCGAAGGTGGTGGGGATCGTCCGCTGGCACTTCGAGCCGCGTTCGCCCTTGACGATCATCCGCGTGAGCCAGAGCGCCGCCTCCAACCCGAGGGCTGACGCGTCCTGCGTGACGGCGGTGAGCCGCGGCCAGACGTGCATCCGCACGTCGCTGTCGTCGACGCCCACCACGGAGAGGTCCCGCGGCACGAGGACGCCCCGCTCCCGGGCCCGTCGCATGATCCCGATCGCCGTCATGGGGTTGGTGGCGAACACGGCCGTGACCGGCTCCGGCATGCCGAGAATCGAGTCGAGCACCTGCTCACCGGAGGTGAGTCCCGCGGCAAGTTCCATCACGAGCGAGTGGTCGATGGGCAATCCGGCACGGAACAGGGCGTCTTCGTAGCCCCGCCGCCGATCCGCATGGTCGCTGTCGGCCACATTGTGCATCGCCAGGGCGATTCGCTTGTGGCCGAGGCTGATGAGGTGCTCCACCGCCCGCCGGCTGCTTGGATACGAGTCGGCACGGATGAAGTTCACCCGCGGGTCGTCGAACTCCGCAGCGACCACCACTGCGGGAAATCCTTCCTCGGCAATGCTCGTGATCACCGACCGGTTGAAGCGAAAGCAGCGGAGCACCACGCCGCGGATGCCCTTGCGCATGAAAAACTGGGTGAAGGTCTCGTCCGGCTTCTTGTCCCGGCGAATGTTGAGGAGCTTGAGGTCGAAGTGCTGGTCTTCGAGACCCCGCATGATCCCGCTGAGCAGGGCGGGCTCGAAGGCCCCGTACTCCGATCGCACCGGCTCGTCCGGATAGGCGAGGGCAACGACGTTGGTGATCCGCCGCCCCACCCGGGGCACGTAACCCACCTGGTTGATGCAGGCGAGCACGCGCTCTCGCGTCGAGTGGTCCACGTCGGGGTGGTTGTTGAGCACCCGCGACACCGTCGCCGGCGACAGCTTCAACCGCGACGCAATGGCCCTGACGCTCGGCACAGACACCGCCTCCACAGCCCGCTTGACGACCCCCGACCCCTCATCGATCACGCTTTTGCCCCGGCCCACGCCCGAGCATGTTCCGGCACAAGACCGGAACTGTTCCAGAAGTATCCACAAGAAAGCCCGGGAGGGCAAGCCCTCCCGGGCTCAGGGTGGCTGGGCGGGTGAAACCCAGCTTCGATTGCTAGCTGTCGCGGCCCACGCGGCGGCGGGCGATGGCGGCCAAGATCCCTCCACCGATGCCCAGCAGCGCCACCGACGACGGCTCGGGGACGGCGGTCACCGTCACACTACCCTTCGCGGCGACATCCGTAGCCCAGACGTCCGGGCCCTTCATTTGCAGCCCCCACTGAACGTGGCGGGCGGGGTCATTGATGGTCGCCAGCGTCACCGAAAACTCGCCAGTCGTGGTGATCGGGATCAGCGTCTGAACCACCGCTGAAAAATCGGGGGCGAAATCGCGGATGAACGCGGTGAAGGTGTAGTCGGTGTTGGGATTCGTGCCGGTCTGCAGCGTGAACGAGGTGACGTTGCCCTTGAAGTTGATCGTCTGGCCCGCGAGCCCGCCGTCATTTTGGGCGTAGAGATTGGCTTCCATGATCTTGTTGCCTGTGGCGCCGGGGCCGCCACTCGGCGTATACCAGTAGGAGCTCGTGTCGCCGATCGTGTTGGGCGTGAAGGTGACCGTCGACGAGTTTTGAAACGTGGCATTCAAATCACCGATGCCCCAAGCGCTCGAAAACCGATAGATGCCGCCATTGGCGGGCAGATCGAACACATTCATGTAACCGTTGGTCATCGTGCCGCTGTCGATCGTCACCTCGACGGCACCGTTCGCCAGAGCCGCGAGGCTCATCGAGGCGCAGAGGCAGACGGCAGCGAGCGTGCGGACCAAGCCGCTGAAGATTCCTTGCGAACCCATATTTTCACTCTGCTATGTGGAGGACTTCACCGATCAGACTGCGGAGCGTTGCCACTCCCACCCGAATGAAACTGTTGCAAACAGCGTGCCTGTCCTCACGAAAATCATGAGAATCCGTTTATTCACGGTAAAAAAGCAGATTTACGACCAATAACGGCCCCGGCTCGCGACGCAGCCATTTCCCCATTCCGGCGAATCGTTTCACCAAACATGCGAATGATTTCGGAAAAACTGGGATCTGTTTCGCCGCAAATGTGAAACTGTTTCACGAACGCTGAATCGTCCCTCGGAAAGCCTGGGACGCCCGCCGAATCCCACCATGGCCGCGGCCGTTCAACCGACATGTCGGCGTCCTCCTGCGTAACGGCGATCGCCGGCCTCCCCGTCATCCGCAGCGGCTTGCCTTCCGCTGCCATGGCTCTTGTGGCCTTCGTCGCACCGTCCATCGCCGGCGGAGCCCGCGGCCCCGGAGGCCGGCGGCCGCAGCCGGTCGGGCCATGAATCGCACCTTCCGGCTCCGGCTGTGCCTCGCGCTCGCGACGGCCTCGGCCTCGTCGCTTTCCTGCCCGGCCGCCCCACCCCGCCCGCGGCCGAACATCGTCCTCTTGCTCGCCGACGACCAGGGCTGGAACGGACTCTCGGTCGCCATGCATCCCGACATGCTCGGCTCCCGGAGCGACCTCATCCAGACGCCGAATATCGAGCGGCTCGCGGCGCAGGGCATGCGGTTCTCGAACGCCTACGCCCCGGCGCCGGTCTGCTCCCCGACGCGAATCAGCCTCCAGACCGGCAAGAGCCCCGCCCGCCTCCATTGGACGAAGGCCGCCCCACCCGAACCGGGCCACAGGCTCGTCGAGCCCGTGCTCGCGAAGCAGATCCCCGCCGCCGAGGTCACGGTCGGCGAACTCTTGAAACGGGCGGGCTATGCCACCGCCCACTACGGCAAGTGGCACCTCGCCAGCGGCGGCCCCGGTCGGCACGGCTACGACGAGCACGACGGCGATACGGGCAACGAGCACGCCCACGACTTCACCGATCCGAACCCCGTGGACATCTTCGGCATGGCCCGGCGAGCCGAGGCCTTCATGGACGCGAGCCGCCGGGCCGGCAAGCCGTTCTTCGTGCAGCTCTCGTGGAACGCCCTGCACGCCCCCGGCAACGCCCTCCGCGCGACGCGGGAGAAGTATGCGAAGCTCACCGGGAGCGACGGCGCGGACCGGCGGGTGGCGGTGGCTGCGATCAGCGAGGACCTGGACACGGGCGTGGGCATGGTGCTCGACGCGGTCGACCGGCTCGGCCTGGCCGACGACACGATCGTGATCTCCACGTCGGACAACGGCGCCGGCGGCGGGGGCGGCCGTCGCGGCGGACTCGGCGGCGGAAAGGGATCGGTCTGGGAAGGGGGCACCGCGTGCCGTTCATCGTCCGCGGGCCGGGCATCGCCCCCGGCTCGTGGTGCCACGTGCCGATCGTGGGCTACGACCTGCTGCCGACGTTCTGCGCCTGGGCGGGCGTGCCCCGGGCCTCGCTGCCGCGGGACCTCGACGGCGGCAGCATTGCCGACCTGCTCGCGCACGGCGGCGAGGGGAAGGTGCAGCGGGCCCGCGACGAACTGGTGTTCCACTTTCCGCACTACCAGAGCGGTCACACGCCCCACTCGGCGATCCGCGTGGGCGATCTGAAGCTGCTGAAGTTCCACGAGGACGAGAGCGTCAGGCTCTTCGACCTGTCCGGCGACATCGCCGAGCAGCGGGATCTCGCCGGGCAACGCCCCGCCGACGCCGCGCGGCTCGAGCAGCGACTCGAGAACCACCTGGCCACCGTCCACGCCCAGTTCCCGACGACCAATCCGCGGTACGACCCCGATGCCCCGGCGGCCGGTCCACGTCGTGGCGGACCAGGGGGGATGAAGCGCGGCACGCAGAAGGAACGACCATGAATACCACTCCTCGCGCACGGTGGTTTGGCGAGGGGCTGCCCGTGTCATGGGAGCCGGGCTCGGCGGCAAGCGGAGCCATGGATGGCGAAGCGGTGCGTTGGACATGGATGAATGACAGAAGGTGAGAGTCCTTTATGGGGCCGATTGGAGGCAACCAGAAGCCGGAGGCAGCTGCACGAGACCGAGGC
>VGYR01000262.1 GCA_016872925.1 Planctomycetota bacterium | reverse complement strand
ACGGCTTGCCCTTGCAGCGGCGCGGCCTTGGTCTTGTCGGGGTGCCAGAAACGAATCCGCCCACGCGGAAAGCAGATCGCGGCGGCCTTGGCAGTCAGTTGTTGAAACCATTTGGTCTCGGTGGCGTTGTTCACCAGCACAACGGCCTGCGACACGCTGCCGTCATCGACGGCCGCCACCAGCTGCGACACGAACCGTTCAACGAGGCCCGATTCATAAGGCGGGTTCATCCACACGCGGCCGCTCCACTCATGGGCCAACCCGTCGGCCGCAATGTCGTGAAACACGCTGGCCCCGACGACCGCGTTCGCGACGGCTGACGACGCCGGGTCTAGGTCAATGCCACCCATGACCATGCGGGCGGCATCGACGTATTTCTTTGGCGTGTACCACTCGTTATCGCCGGAGTTGTTGGCGACGTGCGGCCGCGACTTCACGGCCTGGCGGGCGGCCTCGATTTCATCGCCCGTGGCACTGGCCGGCAACGCCTTGGCGACGGCAACTACTTCGTGCCGCGGCGCATCTATCTCACCGGCGACAACCTCACGCTCGATGCCCAACTTGTCGACGGCGGCTGCAAACTCACCATCCCTGCGGATGGTCTTTTCGTTGACCCCGTGCTCCTCCGCCAACGCCGCAGCAGATAACCGGACAGCGTGTCCGCTTTTCGCTCTGCCGCGTTTCTTGGTGCGGTTGTATCGCCGGCCGCGTAGCACGCTCATCTGGTTTGGGTCGAGGTTGCGACGGCCCAACTGATTCCGATCAATCCAATCGGCTGCGTTCTCACGCTTGGAAAACGCGAGTTGATGAATGTCGAACGGCAGCCCTAACCGCGTGCAGATTTCGTAGCGGTTGTGCCCGTCGAGCACGATCAGCTTGCCCTCGCGCCCCCACACGACAATCGGGTCGCGAGCACCGCCGTGCTCGATGATGTTGGTCTCGAGTTGTTCGCGTTCCTCCGCAGACAGCGGCGGTATCAACGCCGCAAACTCTGGGTCGATCACGATGTCGTCAAACGTCTGCATTGGAGCCTCCGTGCTCGTCGTCCTGGCCGTCGTCATCATCCAAGCCGCCCGCAGGCATCGAGCCTGCATCACCCAACGTGGAGGCGGCGGTGCGTCACTTCTTCTCAAACTGTTTCTGCTCACTGCGGATGATCTCGACCATCACCTCGCGGAGTTTCTTGTGCTCATCGCCGGGTGTGAACTTGTCTCGCAGTCGTGACCACGCACGATTGGCTTCAACGCGAATCTCGTCGTCGATGGACGCATAGCCGCGCTTGGCCGGTTTCTTCTTGCTCTTGGCCGGCAACACGTCCTTAACCTTCTTCTTGCCCGCCTTGATCTCTTGAACGACCTCGGGCGCGAGCTCGCCAGCCTCGACTGCCTTATCCACGGCCATCGCCTGCTTCATCTTGTGCGTGGAAACCTTGGCCGACTTTGCAGCCTTGGCCGCAGTCGTCCGCTCTTCCGACATCCTGCGGTCACGCTTTTGCGGTGACGGTGAATCCGTCGTCGCCGCTGGATTAGCCTTCTTCGATGCAGCGGCCTTTCCGGTGTCGGAGTTGAACTGCGAATCTTTCTTGGCCTGCTTCGCTTCGGCCTTGATGAGCCTCGCCAACTGGGCACCAATCATTGCCCTGGCATCCTCGGTGAGATGCCGGCGGTCAAGGTTCTGCGCCTCCACCCACTCCGTTGGCGACATCCCGCACTTGTCGTCCCATCCCACGCACGGCAGATCTACCGTGTGGCCTTCGTCGCGGAGTTTCATCACGGCCCGAAGGCGATTGCGGCCGTCGAGAACCTCGCCCTTGTAGGACACAATAGGGGTCTGCACGCCGTGAACGGCGATGCTGTCCACGAGCGATTGAAAGTCGGCTCCCTCCATCAGCGGAAACACGCTGGCCGCGGAATGGATCACGTAGTCGCAAATCTTTTCGGGCTTGCTCATCTCAACACCTCCGTGCTTTTATCTCCGCCGGCACCTCGCCGACGGTGTGCGGGTAGTCGTCCTCAACGCTGGCGAAAAACTCGCCTGTGCAGTTCCGCCACGTCGTCGGCGGCCGTCACCACGGCGACGGGCTTATCGGGCGCGACGTTGACAACGGTCACGCCGTCCTGACTCGTCGGCTTGGCGTGAAAGAATCGCCTGATCGCTTCCAGGCTTGTGAACCTGGCGTGTCCGACGAACACAGTCTCGAGCCGCACACCACGGCACCCACGTGATGCCCAGCGGTGTAGTGTCGAAACATTCGGACGCCGGCCGCCCGTCCGGTCTGCAATCCATGCAGCTGCCGTCGTTAGCGGAACCAGTTCTTCGCGGTCGAGACGTGACGACTCGCATGGGCTGAACTGGCCCGGACGTGCAGGTAGAGCAGCGGGCTTTCCTTGCCCGCTAGAACAGCGGTATCCTTTCCGCATCTCGGTGATGCTCCTGTAACGGGGTAGCGGCTCTGAGATTCAGCGGGCCGGGGAGTTGCACCTCCTCGGCCCGCACCTTTTGATTGAGTCACGCAGGGCACAGGACGACCCGCAGCGTTCGCGCGTGGCCTGACTTGCGATGCACGATGCCCTTCCGCTCCAGAGCGGACACCATCTGCTCGACGCGTGAGCGGGACACCTTGAGCGTTGCGGCGAGTTCAGCCTGTGTGGGCTGAAAACCGTGACGAGTCACGTACTCGCTGATCGCTTGAACAAGTTCTTGCTGGCGAGGGCTCATATCTGACCTCCGTGCGTTGAGCGTCACTGTCAGCACGCCATCCACTGGCGTGTTCGTCATGAGCGGGGAGTTATGTTGCCAATCGAAAAGCAAGTCAAGACTGTGCGCGTTTACATATGTTTTCGCTCGGGAAATATGTGGTTTTCCCGGCTTTGCACTCCAACATCCTCTAAAGAAAAACGGCCGCCTTTCGGCGACCGTTTCTTGAACCGCGCGAGAGTCCTGGCCGGCGTGTCTCGCCGACGTGCTGCTATCCGATCTGACGCTGGGCCTCGACGGCCAACTGGAGTTTCCGCCGCGCGTAGATCTCGGTCGTGCGGATGTTGGTGTGACCCAAGACGGCGTTCGCCGCCTCGATGCCCAACGCCTGCTCGACCTCGCCCGCCCGTAGGTGCCGCAACTGATTGGGCGACCAGTTGGGCAACATCTCGTCAACGCCTTCGGACTCGCGGAGTTTGTTCGCCGCCTCGACGGCCCGCGTGATCGCCCGCCGATAGGATGCCGTCGTGTAGCGTTCGCCTGGACGACGACCACCCGCCTTCCCCTTGTGTTTGTCCTTGAGACGGGCAAGGTGCGACCGATAGAGCGGAGTCTGTCGCTGGCAGCGCCGGTCGCGGAGCCGCTCTGTCTCGGCCTCGCGGGGGCTGAAGCAGTAGGACGACGCTGCCCGCAGGAGGAAAGGCATCAGCACCTTCTGTCCTTCGGCACCGATGGCAACGCGGCGGGGTGTTGCATCTTCCCGCCATGCGAGTTTGTGATGCTCTGGCGTGTAGACCCAGACCTCACCGGAGCGGTCGATGTCGCAAGGCCGCAGCAGGCAGACCTCGCCGGGGCGTGCTCCTGTCCATCGCTGGAACCACACCATCGCGGCGACGACCCGCGGTAGGTGCGGCAGCGTTGCCCTCACAATCTGATCGGGCACTTCATCGACGGGCGGCAGTTCCGGTGCCGTGCTGCGGCCCTTTTGCAACGCGGCAACGGACTCGAGCGCGTGCCACGTCTCAGCCGGAACCAGCTCCTCGGACGCAGCCCACTTGAACATCCGGCGAATCGTCTTCACGACTCGGTTGCACGTCACTCGCGGGCGGCCCTCGCGGACCAGTGACTCACGAACAATCTTCAACGACTTGGGGCCAAACGATACCGCGGCCGTGTCGCTGAACGGAAACAATGCCCTGGCGGCCATGCGGATGCCGTCCACCGACGAGGTTGTTCTGCCCTCGGCGGTGCGGTAGTAGACCTCCGCGTGATCCAGGTACTTCAGCGCCAACGCGGCGACCGTGATGCCGCAGGCAACTGCCGCCGGCGGTGCCGTTGGCGTCACGGCAACCTCGACGACTTCGGCGACGGGCACCGACGCCGCTGGTTCTCCAGCCGCGAGGTACTCGTTCCACAACCGCGTGGCTTTGGCGAGTTGCTCAGGCGTGACGACGCCTTGCGGGCAACGGCCTAGCCAATGGGTCTTCCCTCCGAACCTGACGCGGGCGTTGCCCGACGCCTCATGCACGACGACGCGGGGCATCTCCCCGGCGGCACGACGGCCCATAGAAACCTCCTGACGGGAGGAAATCGGATATATCCGATTTCCATATCCGATTAACGGACGATTCCCGCAGGCTCGGCTGACCGTCAGCCGGTATCGAACACACTGGAAACCCAAGGGTTTCCGATCAGTCGGGGCGACAGGACTTGAACCTGCGACCTCTTGACCCCCAGTCAAGCGCGCTAGCCAGACTGCGCCACGCCCCGAAACCGCCGCGGGACGACAGAGCTCAAAAGCACCGCCGCCCCATGACAGACACACTATCGCATAACGCCCTCGCGGCTTCAACACGAATCCAGGGCGTGGCATCCGCCCGCATCAGGCCCGGGCCGACGTCCCCACCTTGCCCGGCGCACCCAGCGACGCATCTCGCATGCACACGGCGCCGAGGCAGTTCCACATCGCCGCCGCCCCCGCGCCGACCAGATAGCCAAGCAGCGCCGTTCCCGCGAGCAGCAGGGCCGCCATCCCGGCGTCGAACGGCCCCACGACGATCTCCGACTCCATCGCGTGCATCCGCAGCACGAAATCCGCCATGCGCTGCGCCACGCCGGCAGCCACCAGCCCTATCCAGACGCCATGCCACGCCGTCAGCATCACCGCCGCCACGATTCCCAACCGGTTTGGATCGACGCGCCCCATCACACACCTCCCCTCTCGAACTCCGTGGATCTGGGAGCATCCAGGCCTTCTCACCGGGCCGCGTGACGTCGGTTCGTGCGGTCCGATGAAAGGCTACGCAGGTGCGGCGCCGTGCGGCCATGCCCCGCCGCCGCCGTCCGTCGCCACGCCCTCTCGCCATCCCGGCGGGCACCTGACACACTGGCGAACCTCGTCTCACAACGATTGACACCCCTCCGCGCCATGCCTCCGATGCCTGCCGGACAGCACGAGCGACACACCGAGCCCTTCGCCGTCAGGCTCGCGGCCGCTATTCGGAGCCGTCGTACGCCAGCCTGCGTCGGCCTCGACCCCCGCCGCGAGTCGCTCCCCACGGTGCTCGGCGCCGCCGATGCCCGTGATCCGGCCGCCATCGCGGCCTGCTTCGCCCGGTTCTGCCGCGAGGTGATCGACGTCGTCGCCCCGCTCGTGCCGATCGTCAAACCACAACTCGCCTGCTTCGAGGCGATCGGGCCGCATGGCATGACCGCCCTGGCCGACGTGATCACCCACGCCCGGTCGCAGGGGCTGCTCGTGCTCGCCGACGGGAAGCGGGGTGACATCGGCTCCACTGCCGAGGCCTACGCCGAGGGCTGGCTCGCCGGCCCGTGGGCGTGCGACGCGCTGACCGTGAATCCCTACCTCGGCAACGATTCGATCGAGCCGTTCGTGCGAAGTGCCGAGGCCCGCGGCGCCGGCATCTTCGTGCTCGTGAAGACGTCGAATCCCGGCAGCAAGGACTTCCAGGATCTCGTCTGCGAGGGGCGGACGAACTTCGAGCACGTGGCGGCGGGGGTCGAGTCGCTCGCCGCCCGCACCGCGGGCACGGGTCGCTACGGGGCGGTCGGGGCGGTGGTCGGCGCCACCTGGCCCAAGCAGCTCGACGACCTCCGCGCCACGATGCCCCACACCTGGCTGCTTGTCCCGGGCTTCGGCCGCCAGGGAGGACGGGCCTCCGACGTCCGCGGCGCCTTCCACGCCGACGGCCTCGGCGCACTGATCGTCAGCGCCCGCGACGTGATCTTCGCCCACGCCCGGCCCGAGATGAACTCAGGCCTCGCCGACCACCAGTGGCAAACGGCCGTCGATCGGGCCTGCCACGACATGCTCGACCGACTCGCCGCCGACACCCCCGCTGCCGCGCTCCGCGGGTGAGCCATGCGGGCCCCCTCATGCCAGGCGCGGCCGGATCGTGGTGCAGCCGTACCGCTTACGCGGTTACGCTTCCGCGGCCGGATCGTGGTGCAGCTGTACCGCTTACGCGGTTACGCTTCCGCGGCGCACGCGATTTCGCACACGTGTGCGCACACCACAACCACTCTTGCATCCCCTGATAGCTTCGGCCGGTGGACCTTTTTCATCGGCAACGGAGGTAGTTCATGGGACGCAGAGTGGATCGGAAGAGGCTGGCGGAGTGGCAGCGGCGGCTGGGTCGATACGAGCGGACGAATCTGACGGCCGCAGAGTTCTGCAAGCGGGAGCGGGTGTCCGTCGCGCTCCTGAAG
>VGYR01000261.1 GCA_016872925.1 Planctomycetota bacterium | reverse complement strand
CGTTTCGTGGCGGAGTTGATCTCCCCGTGGGGGTACTCCAGAAGCCGTATCGTTCGCACATGCGGGCGATACGGCTTCTTCGTTTTCCGGTGACGACTCCTGATGAGCGAAAATGAGCGCTGACGGGGTCGGATCTGGAGTCAGAATTGAGGAGGGCATGCCGGCGGCCCTGGGGGCGTCCTCCGGCGCGGTCTCGGCGGCGTCGCGTGGTGTGTCTCCGTTGGGGGCTCCGCTCGTCCATCCGGCAGACCATCCGGACTGTTCCTCACCTCGCTCATGAGCACTCCTGCAAAATCCGGGTTGGGATGCGGTGCCGCCAGCGGGATTCACCGGCGGAACGTTCTGGTCGGATAGACTGCGGTCTCTGGTGGGCGGGTCCATCGGCTGCCTGCAGCCGCTCGCCCGGTTGCGATCCCGGAAGCAAGTCTGATGAGACGCACGACAACCCGTCGGAGGTTTCTCGCGTCATCGGCGGCCGTGGGAAGCCTGGTCCTGTCGTCGCCACGATCACGGGCCGCGGTTCGTGGTGCGAACGACCGCGTTCGCATCGCGGTGCTCGGGCTCAACGGGCGGGGGAAGTCCCACCTCGAGGGCTTCTCGGAGGTGGACAACGTCGAGATCGCCGCCGTGGTCGACCCCGACGCGACCGTGCTTGGCCGCACGCTCGAGATGCTCGGGCGGAAGGCAGACAAGACGACGGCTGCACCCGCGGGCGTGGCCGACTTCCGCCGCGTGCTCGACGACAAGAGCATCGACGCCGTCTCGATCGCCACGCCCAACCACTGGCACTCCTTGATGACGATCCTTGCGGCCCAGGCCGGCAAGCACGTGTACGTGGAGAAGCCCCTCAGCCACGACATCGCCGAGGGGCGAAGTGCCGTCGCCGCAGCCGAAAAGTATGGTGTCGTGGTGCAGCATGGCACCCAGCGGCGGAGCGACGCGAACATCGCCGGTCTCCACGAGGCTCTCAGGAACGGCAGCCTGCCCAGGCTGAAGATCGCCTATGGCTACTGCTGCAAGCCGCGAGAGGGGATCGGCTGCAAGCCGGACGGGGATCCACCGACCACGCTCGACTGGAATCTCTGGAAGGGACCGGCCGTGATCGAGCGATACAACCCGAACCTTGTGCCCTACAACTGGCACTGGTTCTGGAAGACGGGCAACGGCGACATCAACAACCAGGGGACCCACCAGCTCGACGTGGCCAGCTGGGCGATTGACGAGGACCAGATTCATCCCGTCCGGGCCATGGCCCTCGGCGGCCGGTTCGCCTGGGGGGACCAGGGGGAGACCCCCAACACGATGTTCGCCCTGGCGGAGTACGCCAACGGTCAGATGGTGCTGTTCAACGTCCGTAACGTGAAGCACGACGGCTACGTCAAGCAGGTCACCAACGAGTACTACCTCGAGGACGGAAGCGTGATCGTCGGCGATGGGCCGTTCCGCATCCGAAGGCCGGGAGGCGGAGAGTTCGAGCCGCTCGAGGTTGCCCCGGGCCGGGTCACGCCGGGCGGAAACTGGCAGAGCTTCGTCACGGCCGTCCGGGCCGGCGATCCGAAGCTCGCCAATGGCGGCGTGCGCGAGGCCCATCGGGGCTGCGTGCTCGGCCACCTGATGAACGATTCGTACCGGCTCGGCGTGGAGATGCCCTTCAACGAGAAGGCCCTGCGGTTCGGCGACCGATCCGACGTCGCGGAGCACTTTCTCGCCCTGCATGCCACGATTCGCGACGGCGTGGGCATTCCCGAGGACGGGGCGTCGTACCGCGTGGGGCCGATGCTGACCTTCGACCCTGCCGCGGAACGGTTCACCGGTGAGCACGCGGACGAGGCAAATCGCCTCCTCAAGGACCCGCACAACCCGGGGTTCGAGGTTCCCTCACCCGATCGGATCTGATGCCAGCCGACGCGTGCCGGATCGCGGCGGTCGCCATGCTCTTTGCCACACTGGCCTGGGCGGCGCCGGAGCCTGCCTTGCGGTTGCCGGCGTTTCCGGGGGCCGAGGGCTGGGGCCGGTTCGCGGCCGGCGGCCGCGGGGGCGACGTGTATGCCGTCACGACCCTCGCCGACGACGGCCCCGGATCGCTCCGCGACGCGCTGCGAGAGGGAAACCGCACGGTGGTCTTCAGGATCTCCGGCACGATCGTGCTGGAGTCCGAACTGCTGCTCGAGCGTTCCAACGTGACCATCGCCGGACAGACGGCGCCGGGAGGCGGCATCTGCCTGCGCCGCTTCCCGCTGCGGATCCGCGGCGCCCGGGACGTGGTGGTCAGGCACCTCCGGATTCGCGTCGGCGACGAGGCGGGGCGTCCGCTCGACGGGCTCGAGATCCGGGATTCGCACAACGTGATCATCGATCACTGCAGCGTGAGCTGGGCGATCGACGAGGTCCTCAACACGTGGCATGGCACGAGCAACCTCACGGTGCAGTGGTGCCTGATCTCGGAGCCGCTCGATCGGAGTCTCTTCGGTCGGCCGCATGGGTTCGCCGCCAGCCTCGGCGGCCGCGACACCTCGTACCACCACAACCTCTTCGCCCACGCGGCCGGCCGCAATCCCAGCATCGCCGGCGGTGATCACGACGACACCGAACGGATGGATTACCGCAACAACGTGATCTACAACTGGCGGCAGCGGACGTGCGACGGCAAGCCGCGGAGCGTGAACGTCGTGGGCAACTTCTACAAGCCGGGCCCCGCCACCGAGCCACACGTCGCTCGCTGCATCGTGAGAGTCGACGACACCCTGGCGGCGTATGGCACCTTCGAGCCGCGCTGGCACGTGGAGGGCAACGTCGTCGCGGGAGCACCGGAACTGACGTCCGACAACTGGCAAGGGGGCGTGCTGTTCGAGGGGACCACGAGCGAGGCCCGGAATCGGCAGCGTGATCCGTTTCCCTGTGCGCCGGTCACCTCGCAGCCGGCGGAGGGGGCGTTCGAACTCGTGTTGGCAGGAGTCGGCGCCACCCGGCCGGCCAGGGATGCCGTCGACGCCCGCGTGCTGCGGGAGGTCGCCGAAGGAACTGCGTCGGCGGGCGAGCAGGGCATCATCGATCGGCCGGGAGACGTCGGAGGCTGGCCGGAGCTCGAGTCACGGCCGGCACCGGCCGACTCCGACGGCGATGGAGTGCCCGACGCCTGGGAGGCCGAGCACGGCCTCGATCCGGATGATCCTGCAGACCGCAACGGGCGCCGCCTCGATGCCGAATACACGAACCTCGAGTGCTATCTCGATGAACGTGCCGGTCCCGCGAGTGCTTCGGCGGGCCAGCGGTGAGCACGCGCCGTCGTCCTCGAGGCGGCCCTCGTGGCTGGCTCAAGACGACCGGGATCGGCGATGACACGATCGCCGATCCCGGGAGATCGCCGACCGAGCCGTGTATCTGATCGCCGCGTGCCACGGACGAATCGGGCGTGAGCGTGCCTGACCCGTCGCCGCTCTCCCGAGTCGCCCCGGGCTCGCCGTTCGTCCCACCATTCGGCCGATTCGTCCCAGGCGGCGCCCGATTCGTCCCTCCCAGTGCCCGATTCGTCCCATTTCCCCCGGATCTGGGGTTCGTCGCGGACGCCGAGCCCGGTATGACCTATCCATGAGCGGTCGGCAGTTTTGTGGTTGGCGGAGCGATGCCATGAGCGAGCGTCGGGCTCGGGCGGGCGTACTCGCCCTCTGCCTCGTCGCCGCTGTGGGGGGCGGCTCAACGGCCGTCGCGCAACTCCGCATCCTCGACTACAACGTGGGTGCCAGCAGTTCGTCGTCGTCCGGTCCGCGGCCCGGCATGGACGCCGTGCTCCAGGCGATCGCCAGCCAGACGCGGCCGGGCTTCGCCGGGCCGATCGACATCCTGCTGCTCCAGGAGGCCGACAGCGTGGTCACGACCGGCTCCGCCTACGCGGCGCTGCTCAACACGCTCACCGGCGGCACCGCCTACCGGAGTTCCACGGTCGATGGTCTCACCACGGGTGCCGGGCGGCCGATCACGGTCTACAACTCGGCCGCTGTCTCGCTCCTCGGAGAGGTGGCCCTCGGCACGGTCGGCACCTCCGTGCAGCCGCGGCAGACCATGCGCTACCAGTTTCGGCCCGTGGGATACGACGCATCCGCCAACTTCTACGTCTACAACAGCCATTTGAAGGCGTCGAACGATTCCACCAGCGAGAATCGCCGCAACATCGAGCTCTCGATCAATCGAGCCAACGCCGATGCACTCGGTGAGGGAACACACGTGATCTATGCAGGCGACTGGAACCTCTATACCGCCTCGGAGGCGGGCTTCCAGACGATGCTCGCGGCCGGACCCGGCCAAGCGTTCGACCCGATCGCGCAGGTCGGGTCCTGGTCGGGAAACGCCGCCTACAAGCCCTACCACACGCAGTCGCCCGCCACGACGGCGGCGTACGGCGGCCAGGTGACGGGCGGCGTCGACGACCGCTTCGATTTCCAGATGGTCAGCGGTGAGTGGCTCGATGGCCGCGGGCTGGACTACATCGCCGGTTCGTATTGGGCGTTCGGCAACACGGCCACCCATGCGATGAACGGGGCCATCACCACCGGGAGCGCCGCGGCGCTGCAGGCCTACCTGCCGGGCTATTCCCTCGCGGCGTCGGGCACGATCCTCACGAACCTGTCCAGGGTCAGCGACCACCTGCCGGTGGTCGCCGACTACCAGCTCCCCGCGAAGTTGGCCGCGAGTTTGGGAAGCGTCCCTGCCACCGTGATCCGCGGAGCGTCGGTGAGCACGACCCTCGCGGTTTCGAATGCGGCCCCGGTGGAGGTGGTGCAGGGGGCCGATCGGCTCGACTACTCCTTTGCCGGCAGCGGGGGCTGCGTCGGGAGCGGCACGGGCTCCGATCTGCCGCTCGGGGGCGCCAACAGTCACACGCTGGCCCTTGCCACCGCGTCGGCGGGCCTCCTTTCGGGCACCGTATCGGTCACCGCCACGAGCCCGCAGACGGCGTCCCCCACGTTTTCGCAGGGCGTGTCGCTGAACGTGCTCGACCATGCGCTCGGGTCCTTCACCTCGGGGAGTTCGGTCGCGTCGCTCGACGTCGATTTCGGCACGCTCACGCAGGGGACCGGGCCAGCGTCCCGGTCGTTCAACCTCTTCAACCGCGTTGGCACCCTCGGTTCGGCCTGGACCGCCGGGCTCGACCTCGACGCCGTCGCGGAGACTGACCCGGCGGCGATTTTCTCCTCGACGCTGGCACCGTTTCTGAACCTCGCGTCGGGGTCGTCGCGAGCCTTCGACGTGTCGATGCTCACCACGACCAGCGGTTCGTTCGTGGGCAGCTATCTCCTGAGCCTGTCGGACCAGGATCTGCCGGGTGCGACCCCGCAGAGCCTGACGCTCTCCGTCCGCGGCTCGGTCGTCGCGTCAGCCACCGCCGTTCTCAACGTTGCGTCCGGGACGAGCACGCAGCTCCAGCTCGGGTTCGCCTCGATCGGCGGGGCCGCCGCGGTCACGAAGACGGGCGGCGGCACGGCGATCCTCGACGCCGTGAACACGTATGCGGGCCAGACGTCGGTTATCCAGGGCGTCCTGGCCGTCACCGGCAGCACGTCGATCTCCTCGTCGCCCTTGATCGACGTGCAGTCGGGAGCGACCCTCGACCTGGCGGCGGTGCTGGGGGGCTACACGCTGTCGTCTGGCCAGACGCTCGGCGGCTCCGGCACGATCCTGGGTTCGCTCGTCTTCGGTCGCGGCTCGACGCTCTCACCCGGCGTGGGCGGCGGACTGTCGGCATCAGCCGCGGCGATCGATCTGGCCGCGACCAGCCCCGTGTCCGTGCCGGAACCTGGCCTTACGGGTGCCGGTCTGCTCGCCGCAGCGTTGATCGCGTGCCGCAGGCTCCGCGGGGCGTGAACTGCCGGCCCTTTCAAGGGCTGCCCCTTGCGTGAAGCGTCAGAGTGACGACCGCTTCTTTCTGAGGGTCGTGTCGCCCGTGGAGCCGGATGTCGAGACGGCAAAGGCCGCGAAGGCCGCATCGGTCGGCGACAGGGCATCACCGGTGCCCGAGCCGGCCGGCGCTGCCGCGGCCTGACTTGGCACGCTGTCTCGGGAGACGTAGGCGGCGACGAAATCCGGGACGTCGAGAATGTCGAACAAGCCGTCGTAGTTGAGGTCGCCCTCGGTCCAGCCGCTGCCGGCTCCCCGATTGAATCTGGCACCGGCCAGAAGGTTCGAGAGGTCGAGGATGTCGACGGTTCCGTCGAGATCGGTGTCGCCCGGGACCGTGAACCGCATCGTGAAGGAGCCGTCGCCGTTGTCCTGCCAGCCGATGGCCCGCGGAGATCCGTTGCCGATGGCGATGCCCGCCGGTCCCGAGGTGATTCCCTGGGTGCCGTTCCACGAGCCGTCGCCGAGGCCCGCGCGGAGCGAGGAGAGCAGGCCGGGCACGGTCATCCCCGATGTGACCGTCAGCGATCCGGCCCCCAGGTC
>VGYR01000260.1 GCA_016872925.1 Planctomycetota bacterium | reverse complement strand
TCGTCCAGGCGCATGACGAGCGCGACGTCTTCCAGGGACGGATAGACGACCTGCCCGTGATCGACATCCACAAGCTCTGAGTGATGCCGGACGTGAGGCATCAAGGCCCTGGACGGGCGACTCGGGAGACGGTCTGCGCCGAGGCGAGAAACTCGCCACTCCGGGGGCGGGTAGCCGGCCATTCTGGAGAGTGCTTTTCGGGGCCGGGAGACGAAAACACGAAACACGCGGCTCACGAGCCGCTCATCAGCCGGGGAGCCCCTTGCGGACGTCCCATTGGCCGGGCTATCCATCGCCGAGCTTGATCACGGTGGTCGTGTCGCGAAACTTGCGGATCCAGCCGAGCGCCTCGATGAGCGTGTCGGCCTTCTGGATGGCCTTGTTCTGGGCCGAACTGGGCTTGGGTTTGGCGGGGGTGGGCACTGGCGGGCGCGATCCTGCGGCGGGCGGGAATGACAACCTCCCATCGTATCACCGCCGGGCTCGCCGTCAGCGGCGTTTTTCGCCGCCAAATCGGCATCGGCGGGCCGCAACTCCGCCCGCCCTCGCCCGTTTACTCTGGCAGAGGGATCCCGGGATTCCATGCCATGCTTCTGAACGTCATCCGCCGTTTTCCTGCGAGCGTCGCGGTCCTCGTCGCCGCGTCGGCGGCCGTCGCCGCCGAGCTGGCCCCGTCCGACGCCGCCTGGCAGCAAGAAATCGCCGCCGGCCGCCGCCACTGGGCGTTTCAAAAACCCGTCGCGCCGCCGGTGCCCGAGGTGCGCGACGCCGCCTGGCCCCGCAGCGACATCGACCGCTTTCTGTTGGCCGCCATGGAGCAGGCAAACGTAAAGCCGGTGGCCGATGCCAGCCGCGAGGCGCTCATTCGCCGGCTCTCGTTCGACCTCACCGGCCTGCCGCCCACGCCCGCCGAGGTCCGCGAGTTTGTGGCCGACTCCTCGCCGACCGCCGTAGAGGAGGTGGTCGACCGGCTGCTTGCGTCGCCCCGGTTCGGCGAGCGCTGGGCCAGGCACTGGCTCGACGTCGCCCGCTACGCCGATTCGAGCGGCAAGGAGACAAACCTCCCCTATCCCCACGCCTGGCGCTACCGCGACTGGGTGATCGCGGCCTTCAACGCCGACAAGCCCTACGACCAGTTTCTCAAGGATCAGCTCGCCGGCGATCTTCTCAAACATTCCGGTCCGGCCGACCAGGCCCACAAGATCATCGCCACCGGCTTCCTCGCCCTCGGGCCGAAGGGGCTCAACGAGCGCGACCGGCGGCAATTCGCGATGGACGTGGTCGACGAGCAGATCGACGTCGTCTCGCAGTCGATGCTCGGGCTCACGCTCGCCTGCGCTCGCTGCCACGACCACAAGTTCGATCCCGTCTCGCAGCGCGACTACTACGCCCTGGCCGGCATCTTCTTGAGCAGCGAGCCGCTCTACGGCACCCAGCCGCAGCTGCAAAACGCCCACGCCTCGACGCTCATTGAACCGTCACAGGAGGCCGGGCTGCCCTCGGCCGTGGCCCCGCTCGCGTCCGCCGACCTCGCCCGGCTGCGGCAGGAGGTGAAGGCTCGCGCCGACCGTGCCGGAGAGTTGGCCCAGGATGCGATGGCCGCGCGGCGCGAGGGCCGCGACGAAAACGGCGCCGCGATGTTTCTGCGGGTGCGGGCGGCGCGGGATCGGCAAGCGGGCGCCCAGAGCGACCTCGACCAGTTTCGCGACGACGGCAGCCCGCGGGCGCTCGCCATGGGCGTGCTCGACCGGCCGCAGCCGATCGATAGCCCGCTCTTCGAGCGCGGCGAGGTGGATCAGCCGGGCGAGACCGTGCCGCGCGGGCTCGTGGAGGTGCTCTGCGGCCCCGACGAGCCGCGCAAGATCGCCGCAGGCAGCGGCCGGCTCGACCTCGCCTTCTGGATCGCCTCGCGCGACAATCCCCTCACCGCCCGCGTGATGGCCAATCGCGTGTGGCTCAAGCTCATGGGCCAGGGCCTCGTGGCCACGCCCGACAACTTCGGGATCATGGGAATGGAGCCGAGCCATCCCGAACTGCTCGACCATCTCGCCGTCGCCTTCATGGCCGACGGCTGGTCCGTCAAGAAGCTCATCCGCCGGATCGTGCTCAGCCGCAGCTATCAGCTCGCCGCCGTGCACGACGATGCCAACTTTGCGATCGACCCCGACAACCGGCTCCGCTGGCGGATGGATCAGCGCCGGCTCGAGGCCGAGGCGATCCGCGATGCGATGCTCGCCGTGGCCGGCCGGCTCGACCTTGAGCCCACGCCCGGCTCGCCCGTGGCCCGCGTGCGCGAAGACCGGCAGGGGATGATCCAGCTCGTCGCCTCGGTGCGCCAGGAGCCGGAATTCTGCCGGTCGATCTACCTGCCGATCGTGCGCGACCAGGTGCCCGAGTTTCTCGCCGTGTTCGACTTCCCCGACGCCTCGCTCGTGAGCGGCGACCGCGACGCGACGAACGTGCCCGCCCAGGGCCTGTTCCTGCTCAACAACCCCGAGGTGGTGGCGCTCGCCAGGGCGTTTGCCGACCGCGTGGCCCGCCTGCCGGGCTCGACCACCGACCGGCTGGCCCAGGCCTTCGAGATGGCGCTCGGCCGCGGGCCGAGCCGCGACGAGCGGTCGGCGATCAACGCCTTCTGGGCCGATTTTTTACGCCGGCATGCGAAGCGCGCCGCCGCTCCATCCGCGCAACCCCAGGCCGAGTCGCTCGCGCTCGTGGCCTACTGCCAGGCCCTGTTCGCCACCGCCGAATTCCGCCACGTGAATTGAAAGGAGACCACGCGATGCCCACGCACTCGACCATCGAGATTCCCTGCGGATCGCGCCGCGCCTTTCTCCGCCACTCCGCCAACGGCTTCGGCCTCCTCGCCTTCTCCGCGCTCGCCGCCGAGGCGGCCGAGCAGGCAGCGACCGCGGGCCCGCTCGCGGCCAAGCCGCCGCACTTCCCGGCCCGCGCGAAGCACGTGATCTTCCTCTGCATGCAGGGCGGGCCGTCGCATGTCGACACGTTCGACCACAAGCCAAAACTCGCCGCCGACTCGGGCAAGGCGGCCCCGGCAGCCGCCGGCCGCGGCGGCCGCGCCGCGCTCATGGCCCCGCGCTGGAAGTTTTCCCAGCGTGGCAAGAGCGGCCTCTGGATCTCGAGCCTGTTTGACGAGGTGGCCCGCCATGCCGACAAGCTGTGCGTGATCAACTCGATGGCCACCGATCTCCCGGCCCATCCGCAGGCCTTCGCGTAATTGCACACCGGCACCACGCAGTTCATCCGCCCGTCGCTTGGCGCCTGGACGCTCTACGGCCTCGGCACCGAAAACCAAAACCTGCCCGGGTTCATCGTGATCAATCCGCCGGTGGCCGCCGCCCGCACGTTTGGCAGCGCGTTCCTGCCGGCCGTGTACCAGGCCACGCGCGTCGGTGGCCCGCTCGTGCCGCGGTTCGCGGCCCGCCGCGCCGGCGGCGCCGACGCGGCCGTCGCCAACATCAAAAGCCCACTCCTCGATCGCCCCGCCCAGCGGAGCCAGGTGGATCTCGTGCAACAGCTCAATGCGGCCCGGCTCGAGTTCGACGGCGGCACGAGCCCCGACACGGAGGGCGTGATCGAGTCGTATGAGCTCGCCTTCCGGATGCAGGACGAGGTGCCCGAGGTGATGGACATTGCCGGCGAGAGCCGGGCCACGCTCGACCGCTACGGCGTGGGCGGCGATGACACCGACTCCTTCGGCCGGCAGTGCCTGATGGCGCGTCGGCTCGTGGAGGCCGGCGTGCGATTCGTGCAGGTGACGCACGGCAATTGGGACCACCACTTCAACCTCGGCACGTCGCTTGAATCCACCGCCCGCCAGGTGGATCGGCCGATCGCCGGCCTGCTCGCCGACCTCGCCGACCGCGGCCTCCTCGACGAGACGCTCGTGATCTGGGGGGGTGAGTTCGGCCGCACGCCGCACAGCCAGGGGGCCGACGGCCGCGACCACAACAACAAGGGTTTTTCACTCTGGATGGCCGGCGGCGGCGTGAAGGGGGGCCTGGCCTACGGCGCCACCGACGACTACGGCTATGAGGCCGTCGTGAAGCGGATGCACATCCACGACTGGCACGCCACGCTCCTCCACCTCCTCGGCCTCGACCACGAGCGGCTGACCTACCCCTACGCCGGCCGCGAGTTTCGCCTCACCGATGTCCACGGCACCGTCGCCCGGGAGATCATCGCCTGATCCGCATCCTTCTTTTCGAAAGGTTCATCATGAGCATCACGCCCACCATTTCGCTCCGTTCCCTTCTCGCCGCCGGCGCCTGCCTCGCGCTTGTGGGCACGGCGGCCGCCCAGCCTCCGGTCGATCGCGATCCCGTCGAGATGCTGAAGCGGGCCGACACCGACGGCGACGGCAAGGTGAACCGCGACGAATTCATCAAGGCCCGCACGGCCGACCTCGAGGCGGCGTTTGGGCGGATCGACGCCGACGGCGACGGAAAGATCGACGAGTCGGAGGCGAAGGCCGCCGCGGAGCGGATGCGGTCGCTGGGCGCGGGCGGCCGCGAGGGTTTTCGTCGGCCTGAAGGCCCGCGCGGAGAGCGGCCCGACGGCGAGCGGCCGCGCCGGCCGGATGGCGAGGGGCAGCCGGCGCAGGGCGGCGAGTGGCCGCAGCGGCCGGGGAGCGGAACGGGTGGCGAGGAGGCGTTTGGCCGGCTCGACCGCGATGGCGACGGCAAGCTCTCGCGCGAGGAGTTCGCCGAGGGCATGGCACGGCTGCGCGAGTTCATGCAGCGTGGCGGAGGCCGGCCGGGCGGAGCAGGGGGGCCGGGCGGGCCGGGCATGCCCGACCGCAGCGGCCGCGGCTCCGCAGAAGGCTTCCGCCGGCCGCCGCCGCAGGACTGAGCCGCTCACTTCAGAGATCACGAACAGCTGCGATTGGATCGCGCTTTCCCCGTGCAGTGGCGGTTTTCTTACCGTCGGCGCGGAGTGTCTCCGAGTCACGGGGAGATCACAGGGATCAACTGGCGTCCGTTTTTCCGATAGATCCGAAAGTCGCTGTCGAGCGTCAACACGGTGCAGTCGCCACGAAGCTCGCTCATGCGAACCAGGCAGACGTCCGCGAGCGTCGCCGGCAGGTCGCGGTATTTCTTGAGCAGCCGACGCAGGGCCACGATCTCACGACGCACCTCGAAATCACAGATCAGATCACCACGTTCGACGAGTGCCAGGATCAAATCCGGATCGATCCCGCCCCGCTTCAGGATGAACAAAGCCTCCGTCAACACGGGCTGGCAACTGATCAGGGGATCGGCCAACTCCTGAAATCGTTCGCGGGCCCAGGCGTGAAACTCCGAATCGCGGTCGAAGTAGGCGACGAGCGGCCCGGTGTCGACGATGACCCGTTTCACTCACCGAACCCCCGAAGCACCTCCCGATTCGTCGCGAGATCGGGCCGGCCGCTGGCACCTGCGCCACAGAGATCCCGCGTGCGGTCGTAGAGGCTTCCCGCGGTGGTCGATTTCCGCAACCGGGCGGAAACGACCTCGCGGATCAGCGCGGAAACAGACTTCCCCGACTGACGGGCCTCGCGTTCGAGCCGCTGTTTCACGGCCAGCGGCAGTTTGATCGTGAGCGACACCATGCGGAAATGGTAGTCTTTTGTGTGCAAATAGCAAGACAATTCACGGTGATCGGACGGTCGGAGTCGCTCCCGAAGGTGCAGAATGTACTCCGGGATTGCGACTCATCCTGTTCAGAAGTTCCAAATGAACACCGGTATCCGCCTCCACCCGGTGTCCCCGGGCTCGCGTGTTCACGCGGCGGCTCGGCATCCTGCCGACCTGCCCTTTGCCGACCTCCGTCGGCTGGCACGAACCCGGCCCTCTGTGTTCACGGGCAGGCTCGGCATCCTGCCGACCTGCCCTTTGCCGACCTCCGTCGGCTGGCACGAACCCGGCCCTCTGTGTTCACGGGCAGGCTCGGCATCCTGCCGACCTGCCCTTTGCCGACCTCCGTCGGCTGGCACGAACCCGGCCCTCTGTGTTCACGGGCAGGCTCGGCATCCTGCCGACCTGCCCTTTGCCGACCTCCGTCGGCTGGCACGAACCCGGCCCTCTGTGTTCACGGGCAGGCTCGGCATCCTGCCGACCTGCCCTTTGCCGACCTCCGTCGGCTGGCACGAACCCGGCCCTCCGGGCCTGGCACTGGATGGTACTTCGACCAGGTGTCCCCGGGCTCGCGCTAGCCCAAGTTACGCACCCGTGAGCGTAAAGCCCGGGATTCACGCGAATTCGGGGTCGAAGTCTTCACTCCATTTGCACGGGGCTGTCGAGCCGCTTGAGCCGCCTGGGAAGTGTCAGCCCGAGCCTGTGCAGCAGCGTCTTCTGCTCAGCCTCTGGCTCCGTCACGTGCCGCAAGCGCACCGTGGTGCGGACGCCAGCGGTTGACTCTGCCGGCAGAACGATGTCGCCGCTTTTGATCTTTGCGAACTCGTAGAGGAGCGTGCGGGGCGCATCCC
>VGYR01000259.1 GCA_016872925.1 Planctomycetota bacterium | reverse complement strand
TGGAACTTCGCCGTCGATCGGCTCATCAACGCCCCCGACACCGACCCTGTGGAATTCGAGCGGGCCTGTCACGACGAGGCCTGGGGCTGCGCCTACTCGCGGGTCTGGCGGGCGTACCTGGACGTCATTCGAGAGGCGGCCTGACGGCGGCGCAGGCCGTTGTTGGCGTCGCGGGAAGCGGGCGGCCCGTTTCTCAGCCCTGCTCTAGTTCCTCGATCACACGTTGGAGAACCGCCTCCCGCGATGCCTCAGGAATAGGCATGCCCGCCACGAGGAGCACCGCGCGGGCGAGCAAATCGACGCGATCGGCCGGAATCGCGTCGCATTTCGCGTCGCACTGGCTCGCGATATGCTGTTTTCCCGACAATTTCATCTTTTGTTCTGACCCTATATCGCCCACTGGCTTCTGCCGGCCATGACTCTTTGCTGCTGCCGGCCACCCTGGATCAGAGGGATGGCCGCGGCAGTCGCCTTCAGGCCAAGGCGTGGTCCACGAACCAGCGCCAGGCCTGCTCGACCGTCTCTTCGAGCGGCCGGATGGAGTAGCCGAGTTCCGCCTGGGCCCGGTCGCTCGAGAAGTGCTGGCAGAGCAGCGACATGCTGGCTGCCGCCGAGTTGAGCGGTCCCTCGCGCCCCACGCAGCGGCCGAGCAGGTCTCCCATCCGCCCCGCAAACCGCACCAGCCGAGGTGCCGCCACGCCCCGGGGCGGCCGGCGGCCGGTCACCCGGGCGAACACCGTCCAGGCGTCGAGGAACGAGAGATGGTGGCCGCCGAGGATGTAGCGCCGCCCCGCCGTCCCCCGGTCGATCGCCGCCACGATGGCGGCGGCGATGTCGCGGGCGTCGCCGAAGTGCTGGGAACCGGGCGGGGCGAACAGGCCTTTTCCCTGCGCGACCTCCAGCAGCATCCGGCCGCTCGACGGCTTCCAGTCCCAGGGGCCGAGCATGAAGACGGGATTCACGATCACGCCATCGAGTCCACGGGCGACCTCGTCGAGCACCACCTGCTCCGCGTGCCGCTTGGTGACCACGTACGGGCACTCGACGGTGTTGCCAAACGGCGTGTCCTCGTCGGCAGGGGAGCCGTCGCCGGTCAGCCCCAGCGCGTTGACACTCGACACCTGGATCAGCCGCGCCCCTTCCCGGCGCGCCGCCTCCGCGACGATCCGGGTGCCTTCCACGTTCACGCGCTGCATTTCCGTGAGCCTGGTCCAGCCCACGTGCACCACCGCCGCGGAGTGGATCACCACCTTGGTGCCGGCGACCGCCCGCCGCACGGCCTCGCCGTCGGTCACGTCGCCGGCCAGCCGCTCGACCCCCAGCCCGGCAAGTTCGCGGTCACCCGAGCCCCGGCGGACGAGGGCGCGGACCCGGCGACCATCGGCCGCCAGTTTCCGCAGCACGTTGTTGCCCACCAGACCGGTGCCGCCGGTCACCAGGCAGTCTGCGAAGCCGTTCCCGGATGGCTGCATCACGGCGTCCATGGCATGGCCTTCGCGGCCGGGCGCGGGACCGGACGGCCAGGTGTCCGATCGTGGTTCCGGCGGCAGACCCCGCGGCCCGCGGCCCGGCGGCCGTGGTTCCGCCGGCCGCTGAACCCCGGCATCCCGCGGTGCGTAGAGTTGCAGGGAACAGGCGACCGCCGCATGGAGGAGCCACGGATGAACCGGGAAGATCTCGTCGCGCTCTGCGAATGCTTCGCCAGCCGCCGGCAGGGCGTGCTGACGGGCAGGGTCCGGGTCGAGTCGCTCGACGCGACGATCGATCCCGTGCCCGAAATCCTGCGGAGTTTTCGCCGGGCCGAGATTTCGGAGAGCGAGAAGAATGCCCTGATGTCGCTGGTCAGCGACTCGGACGAGGATGCCGGCGTGCTCGGGGAAGAAGCGTGCATTCGCGATCCCTACGCGGACGAGCAGGCCGTCGCGACGGACGACGACTGACCGACGCGTCAGCCGGTCGACTTCATCGACAGGCTCTTGATCGTCATCACGGCGCCCACGCTCATCAGCGCCAGGCCGAGCCACCGCGGAGGCTCCACGACCTTCCTCATGGGGGCGGCCTGCCAGAGGGCGGGCTGGAGCCCCGAGCCCATCCGGGCCGCGACAAACGTGCTCGACCGCTCGTTGAGCGTGAACGACTGCACCACGCGGAACTGGATGCCCGCGAGGAACAGGAGCAATCCGGCCAGCAGCAGGTGGCTTCGTGAAGGCAGCATGGGTGACTCCCGGGCAGCCGACGAGCCGCCCGGGGGTGTCATCGATCCGCCCCTACTCTCCCGTTCACCCCAGACTGCCGGCGCGCGGTTGTGACGGCTCTTCGGGGTCGCTCGCGACGGCTCGCGGGGGAGGGGTGGGCGGTCTGGGTCGACCAGGGGCGAGACTGCCGAAAATAACTGCGGATCGGGTCGTGCCGGTGACGATGAACCTGACGATCGTGATGGTTGTTCCGACTAACCCGCAACGCTGACGAGGCCGACCGTGATCGCTCGCCTGACTCGTTTCGTGATCCTGCCGGTGGCGTGGGCCGCCTGCTCGACCGTCGTGCTGCTGGCTCAGCCGGCGGCTGCCGCGGAGGTCTTCGATCCCACCGCGGTTCCTCCGGTCCTCTCGAAGGCCGGGAGTGAGCAGCCTTCGGGCGCCATCATTTCCGATCGCATCGTCCTCGAGCCGGAGGAAACCGGCCTGGACAGCGCACCGGAATCGGTGCTGGCCGACGGCGTCGTCGGCGGCGAGATCGTGCAGTCACCGATCATGGAATCGGTCGTGGAGTCGGCGGGCGAGCCGAGGATGCTCGAGGTCTCGTCGCAGCCGTTCGACGGCATGCTGATGGACGACTTCAACCTCGACGAGATGCCCTACGAGGCCAGTTCGGGCCGCTGGTTCTGGAACGGCGGCTGGTACATCGGCGGCGAGTCGCTGTGGATGGAGCGGAGCCGCAACAACCGCGTGGTGATCGTCGAGGATTACAAGCGTCGGCCGCTGGCTCAGGATTTCATCGACGTCGACAAGTTCACGACGATGGCCCAGCCCTTCAACGTCGCCCCCGGTGCCCGAGTGACGATCGGCAAGTCGCTGGGCCGCGACTACCTGGACCGCGACCAGTCTCTGGAGTTCATCTACTACGGTGGCATGGCCTACAACGACACCGACGGATACAACCCCCGAATCGACGCGGAGCGCGTGATCACGCCGCTCGGCTCCCTCGTTCCGGGCTTCAACGGGGCGAGCACCTACAACACCCGGATGAACTCGGACTTCAACAGCTGGGAGTGGGACTACAAGCTTCGCCGCCGGCTGGGCCGCGACCAACTCGTGCTGTCGCCCGGGGGCAACTGGACCCGGCACGCGGAGCGGGGCTGGCTGCCGGCCCTGATCATCGGGCCGCGGCTGACCACCGTGAACGAGGATTTCCAGCTCTCGACGATTCGGGCAAACGTGCCGGCGTCGCAGTTCAGCGGCCTCTACACGATCAATACCTCGAACTGGCTCTTGGGCTGCAACATCGGCGGCGAACTCATCAGCCAAAACGAGTTCTACTACTGGGGCCTCCGCGGCCGGGCGGCCCCCGCGCTCACGTTCGCCAGCACCAATCAGACCGCCTACGGCGTCAATACGACGGGCCAGCCCGTCCCGCCGCCACCTCCGAGCGGGGCGCCGACGTCGGTCGTGTTCGAGAAGGAGGCGACGAAGACGACAGCGGGGTTCGTGGGCGACCTGACCCTGCTCGCCGGCTGGCAGATGTCGCCGAACTTCGCCCTCCAGGTCGGATACGACTTCCTCTGGGTGGCCGGCATGGCGACGGCCACCCGGCAGTTCGACCTCGACCAGCGGGATACCAACCCGATCAACGTCGGCGGGCAGACCTTCTACAACGGCTTCTCGTTCGGGTTCAACGGCTCCTGGTGAGCCGAGCCACGGCCCGCTGGGGAGCCACGCGTGGTCACTCGGACGCCAGGGCCACCGCGACCGCCTGGCCGGTGGTGCAGGCGTTGACGGCGATCGCCGTCGCCGGGCGGCCGGCCAGCGGCCCGCCGCGGACGACGTTCACCGGGCACTCCGGATCCGGGATCTCGTAGTTCCTCGTGGGCGGCACGACGCCGGCGGCGAGTCCGAGCACGCTGGCGATCATCTCCACCACGCCCCCGCCGGCTCCCAGATGGCCAAAGGCCGACTTGGGGGCGGTCACCGGCACGTCGCCCAGTTCGGCGGCGATGGCTTGGGCCTCCGCCCGATCCATCTCGATGGTGGAGAGCCCGTGCGCGTTGAGGTGCCCCACGTCGCGGGCCTCCAGGCCGGCCGACTCGCGGGCTGCCCGGATCGCCTGCCGCAGCGAGGTGCCCGCGATGCCGTCGCGTCGGGCCCGCGGTTCGCACCGCGCCGCCGTCGCCATGACGCGGCCGATGACGCTCGCCCCGCGGCGGGCCGCGTGCTGCCGTGATTCGAGGATCACGGCCCCCGCCCCCTCGCCGTTGACCAAGCCATCGCGGTCCCGGTCGAAGGGCCGGGAGGCCGCCGCGAAGTCGTCGCCCCGGTGGGAGAGCTGCGCGGCGCCGCGGGCCACCATCGCCGTGGGATGGAGGCGGCAGCCGGTGCCGCCGGCGATCATCACGTCGGCCCAGCCGCGGCGGATCACGCTCGCCGCCTCCGCGACCGCCAGCAGCCCCGAGACCTCGCCGAGCACGATCGAGTTGTTGGGGCCGCGGGCGTCGTGGGCGATCGCCACGTGCGAGGCCGTCATGTTGGGGAGGTGCTTGAGCAGCCAGAGCGGATGGACTTCCTGCTGGATGGCCTCGGCCCAGCGTGGATACTCGAACCGTCCCCCCTCGGCCGCCCGCCGGTAGGTGCTCTCGAGATCCTCGATGTCGGCGTAGATCATGTCGCTGCCGAACACGATGCCGAACCGTTCGGGGGCCACGCAGCCGGGGGCGAGTCCGGCGTCGGCGGTCGCCAGATCGGCCGCCGCGAAGCCGAGCTGGATGTCGCGGCTCATCACCTTGAGGCTCTTTCGCGGCCTCACGAGGAGCCGCGGGTCGAAGTCGACGATCTGGCCGCCGAACCGGACGGCGAGGCCGGATGCGTCGAAGCCGGTGATCGGCCCGATCCCGCTCCTGCCGGCCACGACCGCCTCCCAGAAGGCCTGCCGCCCGACACCCACGGGGCTGACGACGCCCAGCCCGGTGATCACGATGTCGTCGGGGGAAGCCATGACCTGACGCTAAACCAGCGGCCGTTCGGCAGGAAGGGGATGGGCTCGAACGCCGCCGGTCATCGCGGTGCGGCGCGTGGGGGATGGAGTTCCCGCCACCGCGCCGGCGACAGCGGCTGCGGGTCGGCCCAGAGTCCGCGGCGGGCCCGCCGGGCGGCCGACTCGACGGCCACCAGCTCGTCGTCCGCGGCGAAGCCGGTGAATGCCCAGGCCCACCCCTCCGCCACCATCTCGCGATTCAGGTCTCGATCGTCGATCAGGAGCGTGCCGAGCAGGCGGCCGTGCTGATCGCGGGCGTCGCCGGCCACGCGCACCACGCCGCCACGGAGCTTGGCCACGAGCGCCCCCCTGGCCGCGCGGCCCCCGGGCTGGTCGAGCTCGGGCGCGTCGATGCCCACCATCCGGACCCGCACCTCGCGCCCCTCGACGTCGCGGCACGTGACGGTGTCTCCGTCGTTGACGATCTCAACCCGCCACATCGGCCTGCCCCGGCCGTCGGTCGCCGGGCACATCGGGGCCGCTGCGGCCACGACCGCCGAGATGATCGCGGCAGTCACCGCATACCACGTGCGGAGCCGCCGCGGCAGACCCCGGGGGGGCGGCGGGAGGACGAAGCGACCGGGAGGCCTCATTCACTCCTCCGCCGCGGCCGCCGCCGCAGCCGGCTTGATGACCGTGATCTGCCCGGGCTCCTCGAGCACGATCTGCGGCCGTCCCTTGCGCTCCTCGACCACGCCGTGGATCCGGATCGTCGCCCGATCGAAGTGCTCGGCGGGAGCGTCGATGCCGTCGGCCTTCAGCCGCTCCAGCCCGGCCTCGAAGATCACGACGGTGAAGTTTCGCTCGTCGCGATGGTCGCGGCACGAGTTCAGGAAGCAGAGGTGCTTCTCGGGGATCGCCCGGGTGGCCTCCACCACGAACTCGAACGTGCACTCCTCCCCCACGTGGTCGAGCGCCTCCTCCACGGCGATCGCTTCAGCGGGCGGGGCCGGCGCGGGCTCGGCGGCGGCGAGCAATCGGCCGCCCGCCAGGGCGAGCAGCAGGAACGCGGGGGACACGATTCGGCGCATGGAGATTGCTCCGGTAGAAAACGTCATGGTACCCCGCGTGCCCGCGCCGGGGCGGCATCTCCGGCGGAATCCGCCGGCGGAGGCTCGTCGGCGCCGGCCGTGCCCGGCTAGGCCTGAAACAAGCGAGTGCGAAGCGCGCCGCACTGCCATTTCGGCATGGAGAGTCGGCGCACAACTTGTCCGCCCGGCGCCGCATCGGCCGCTTGAGTGGCTCGTGTTGTCGGAAGTCTC
>VGYR01000258.1 GCA_016872925.1 Planctomycetota bacterium | reverse complement strand
CATCAGCGTGGCCGCAGCGGCGGCCATGCGGATGCGGCGGCGGCGGACGCTGCCCCGCGGCAAGGCCTGAGCCGGAAATCGCCGAGAGAGAGTCCCCGCCGGCAGATGGCTGCCGGCGGGGATTTTTCATTCGACGGGAGAGCTCCGAGGTTCGGTGACCACGTCGGGAAGGTGCGTCGTGTCGAACCCCTGGTCCTTCTGCCGCCGTGAGTTCCCCGCGCCGCCGGACCGCCTGCGAGGGTTCGTTGCCGGCTTCGCGCTCATGATCCTGGGATCGCCCTGTGTCGGGGCAGCGCTCGCGCCCGAGCAGATCGCCTTCTTCGAGACGAAGATCCGGCCGGTGCTCGCACGGCACTGCTACGAGTGCCATTCGGCGGAGGCCCTGCGGGCGGGCACGCTCAAGGCGGGCTTGATGGTCGACTCTCGCGCTGCCATGGCCAAGGGGGGCGAGAGCGGGGCTGCGGTGATGCCCGGCCAGAAGGAGGCGAGCCTGCTGCTCGCGGCGCTCAGGCACGACGGCCTGGAGATGCCACCGACCGGGAAATTGCCGGCGGAGGTGATCGCCGACTTCGAGTCCTGGATCGACATGGGGGCCCCCGATCCACGCGACGAACCGCTCACGTCGATCGACCAACGCACGATCGACGTCGCCCACGGACGCACGCACTGGTCGTATCGCCGTCTCGCGCCGCACTCGCCCCCCGATGTCCGCGAGCCCGGCTGGGTGAGAAATGACATCGATCGCTTCATCGTCGCCCGGCTGGAGCAGGAGGGGATCGCGCCGGCGCCCGAGGCCGCCAGGCAGACGCTCGCCCGCCGCTTGTTCTTCGACCTGACGGGGTTGCCGCCCTCGCCCGAGGAGTTGGCGGCCTTCGTCGACGACCCCGCGCCGGATTCGTACGAGAGACTGGTGGACCGGCTGCTGGCCAGTCCGCGATTCGGCGAACGCTGGGCCCGCCACTGGCTCGACGTGGTGCGGTACGGAGAGAGCGGCGGCTATGAGTTCGACGGCGATCGCCCCGGGGCCCATCACTACCGGGACTGGGTGATCAGGGCGCTGAACGCCGACCTGCCGTACGACGAATTCATCCGCCTGCAGGTGGCGGGCGACCTGATCAGGCCCGGCGACTATGCGGCCACGGCAGCGACGGGGTTTCTCGTGGCCGGGCCCTATCCCGGTCAGGTGACGGCCAAGACGGTCGAGCCGATCCGCTACGACCAGCTCGACGACATGGTCGCGGCGATCGGCTCGAGCTTCCTCGGCATGACGATCGGCTGCGCCCGCTGCCACGACCACAAGTACGATCCCATCGCCCAGCGCGACTACTACGCCATGATCGCCTGCCTCGGCAAGGCGGTGCAGCAGGATCATGCGATCGACCTCGATCCGGAAGCCACCCGGATGCGACGGGACGCGTGGCTCGCGGAGCGCAGGCCGGTGGCGGCCGCCTTCGACGACTTCACGACCCATGCGTTGCCCGCACGCCTCGGGCGTTGGCTGGCCACGGAGGCTCCCGCCCTGCAGTCCGCCCCGTGGCTGACCCTCGACCCCGAGCACGTGAAGGGCGCGAAGGCCACCCTCTCGGCGGAAGGCGACGATGCGATCGTCGCATCGGGCAGTCTCGGCCCCGACGACACGTACACGCTCACCTTCCGCACCCATCAGCGCGGGATCGGGGCAGTGCGCCTGGAGGCGCTGGCGACACCCTCGGCGCCCGGTGGCGGGCCGGGCACTGGACCGAATGGGTCGTTCCGGCTCTCGGAGATGGTGATCACGGCGACTCCGCTGGTGGCCGCGCCTGAGCGCGCCCCCGTCACGCCTTCGTTGCGGGCCGTGGCGGCGACCTCGGAGGCTGCGGGAAGCGAACTCGGCAAAGCCCTCGACTCGAGCCATCTGACCGGGTGGAGCGTGGCGGATGCGTCTGGCAAGGATCAGGCGGCCGTCGTCGCCTTCTCCGAGCCCATCGGTTTCGAAGGGGGCACGCTGCTCAGCGTGGAACTGCGGTTCCAGGACGGACATCACGGGCTCGCGCGGCTGAGGCTTGCGATGACCACCGAGACCGCCGCCGCCGATCTGGCGGGCGTCGCCGCGCCGCAGGCCGCCCGCGAGGTCGCGACGGTGCTCGACTCGGCTCGCGGGGCCGGCCATCCGGACGAGGCCGGTGTCTTTCGCGAGACGGCACGGTGGCTGGGGCGATTCGATGCGGCGGTGGCGCGGGAAGTGGCAGCGCTGGCCGAAGTCGATGCCCGGGAGCCGCGGCCCGAAACCGTGACGGTCTATGGCGCGACCAACGGGCCGTGGGTGATCAGCGGCAACTCCCAGGCCGTGAAGAGCGGCAGTCAGGACGTCTACGTGCTCGCTCGCGGCGAGGTGGGCCGGAAGAAGGAGAAGGCCACCCCGGGATTCGTGCTGGCGGCTCTTGCGGAGGACGGTGCCGAGGCAAGGCTGCTTTCTTCCGCCGCGGCTCAGCCGACGACCGATGCCCGCCTCGGGCTGGCCGCCCTGCTCACCGATCTGAACCACGGCGCGGGGCCCCTGGCCGCCCGCGTGATCGTGAACCGGCTGTGGCAGCATCACTTTGGCCGCGGCATCGCGGCCACGCCAAACGACCTGGGCACCCAGGGTGAGCCGCCGGTGCACCCGGAGCTGCTCGAGTGGCTGGCCAACCGCCTCGTGGAGGAACGGTGGAGCCTCAAGAGCATCCATCGGCTGATCGTGACCAGCGCCACCTACCGGCAGGCGGGCGCGGCGGGCTCCGGGCAGGATCCGGAGAACCGGCTGCTCTGGCATCGTCAGCCCACCCGACTGGAGAGCGAATCGATCCGCGACGCGCTGCTCGCCGCCGCGGGGATGCTCGACCTGACGATGTACGGGCGAGCCGGCCTCGACGTGAGCGTGCCCCGCCGGAGCATCTACCTGAACGTGAAGCGGAGCGAACCGGTCAGCCTCCTGCAGGTGTTCGACCAGCCGGAACCGGTGCAGCCCGTGGGCGTGCGTGGCGTGGCGACCGTGCCGACCCAGGCGCTGGCGATGCTCAACGCCCCGTTCGTGCGGGCAGCCGCCGAGGGTCTTGCCCGGCGGTGTCGCCAGGCGCTGAACCTCGACCCCACGGCGGAATCCGGGGCAGGGGCGATCGACTCCTGCTTCGTCGCCGCCCTCTCCCGACCCCCGAGCGATGCGGAACGGACGAGGTTCGCCGGCCTTCTCGCCGACCGCGAGCAGGTCGCCGGGGCGGATGCCGCCGGACGCCTGGCGGCGCTCGCCGACATCTGCCAGCTGATCTTCTGCCTGAATGAGTTCGTGTATGTGGATTGAGGGTTCCAGGCGGTGGCCGGCGACGTGACCCAGCCGGCATTCGCGACGATCGACGACGACAGGAGAACGCCATGAGCGACGCGGCACAAAGCATCGCAAACCTCCTGTCGCCGTCCCGCCGGGCGCTGCTCCGGGACGCGGGGCTCGGTTTCGGGGCCTTGGCCCTGGCGTCACTGCTGGGCGAAGACTCGCGGGGCGAATCCGCGGGGGGCAGGCTCGATGCCCCGGCCTTTCTCCGACATCCACCGAAGGCCAAGCGTGTGATCTGGCTGTTCATGACGGGCGCACCGTCGCAGGTCGACACGTGGGACTACAAGCCCGAGTTGCAGACCCGCAACGGCCAGCCGCTGCCGGGCGCCGACAGTGAAGTCGGGTTCTTCAAGACGAGCGGCACGTGCCTGGCGAGCCCGTTTCAGTGGGCCCGTCACGGGCAGTCGGGCACGTGGGTCAGCGACCTGTTTCCCCATCTGTCCCGCCACGTCGACGACATGTGTTTCATCCATTCGATGCACCTGCGGGCCAACAATCATGCCCCGGCCGCCATGGAGTTGATGTCCGGCTTCAACCGGCCGGGAATGCCGAGCATGGGAGCCTGGCTCGACTACGGGCTCGGCAGCTTGAACCGCGACCTCCCGAGCTTCGTGGTGATGCACGAGCGGAAGCCCCGCGGCGACGACCAGATCTGGTCGGCGGGGTTTCTGCCCAAGAGTCATCAGGCGCTCGCGATCGACGCCCGACGGGGGGTGGCCATCGAGAACCTCGCCCTCCGCCCGGGGCAGACCTTCGACACCCAGCGGGTGGAACTCGATCTGCTCAGAGACATCAACACGGCACATGCCGCACTCCGCCCGACCCAGGCCGATCTCGCGGCCCGGATCGCGAGCTTTGAGCTGGCGTATCGCATGCAGACCGCCGCTCCCGAAGCGATCGACCTGTCGCGGGAGTCGAGGCTCATGCACGAGCTCTACGGCACGGAGGATCCGACGTGCAAGGTGTTCGCCAGGCAGTGCCTGACCGCCCGGCGGCTGGTGGAGCGGGGCGTGCGGTTCGTCCAGATCTTCGCGGGAAGGGGAACCGCGAGTGACGGCAGTGTCGACGATGTGCCGTGGGACGGCCACAGCGACATCCAGGCCAACCATCGGGAGTGCGGCCTGGCGACGGACCGGCCGGCAGCCGCGCTGCTGGCCGACCTCAAGGCCCGGGGGATGCTCGACGACACGCTCGTGATCTGGGGGGGCGAGTTCGGCCGCACCAGCGACTCGCAGGGAGGCAAGGGGCGCGACCACAATCCCGGCGGGTTCACGATCTGGATGGCAGGCGGCGGGGCGAGGCCGGGACATCACTACGGGGCGACCGACCCGTTCGGCTACAAGGCGGTCGAAAACAAGGTGCACGTGAATGACCTGCACGCCACGCTGCTGCACCTGCTCGGCATCGATCATGAGCGGCTGACCTACAGCCACAATGGCCGGAACTTTCGGCTCACCGACGTCGGCGGCCGCGTGATCCACGATCTGATCGCGTAGCCCCGGCGTGATGCGACCGGGGCCGAACTCTGGCCGGTCGCGAGCGGCGAACTGAGCCGATTCGCCGTCGGTGGGGCCTCTGTTTCGCCGGTTTGGGGAAACGGATTCCCACCATCTGCGAATGAGTTGGGCGTAACTCGCAGATCTCGCCCGACCCAGGCGGCGTAACGGTCGTTTTCGCCGTGTTTTGCCGGCCGTGAGCTGCTGCATGCATGCAGTGCCAGCAGATGAAAAAGTTGTTGGGCCTCGGAGAATGGAAGGGTGTGTGTGAAAACCAACCCATCCTCACGGAGGCCCAACTCCATGATCGTCTCACAGGAACGCGCTTTTCTCAACGTCCAGGCTCGGCTCGAGAAAATTCGTCGATTCGTGGAGCAGGCGGCGGATTCCGGGGAGCGGATCGACCGGGTTGAGCGGGAGCTGTTCGCCCAGCTTTTGGAGCTGGGTCTGATGCTCTTGCGGGCGTTCGTGGACGGGCAGGGAGACGGTGACTCGGGTGCAAAAGTCGCGATCGACGGCGTGGAACTCCGCCGTCTCAGCGGCCTCAGAGAACGGCGGTACCTCTCGGTCTTCGGCGAACTGGCGATCATGCGGCGGGTGTACGGAACGCGGGAGGGGCAAAAGATCGAGCATGTCCCGCTGGATGCCCGGTTGGGCCTGCCGGCGGGAGAGTTTTCGTACGTGCTGATGGACTGGCTGCAGCGGCTGTGCGTCAAGGAGTCTTTTCACGAGGCCGTGACCGATCTGCGGGCACTTCTGAACCTCGCGCCGAGCGAACGAGCCGCGGAGCAGATGAATCAGCATCTGGCCCGAGACGCCGAGATCTTCCAAGCCCATCAGTCACCACCCGAACCGGCCACAGAAGGTGAACTCCTTGTGGCCGCCGCCGACGGCAAGGGGGTGCCGATGCGGAGGCCGCTGGCAGAGCGGCCGCATCGATCTCATCCCAGGCGGGGCAAGGGCGAGAAGGCCAACAAGAAGCAGATGGCCTATGTGGCAGCCGTGTACAGCATCAATCGCTTCCCGCGGTCCGCGGCCGACGTCGTGGACGAGGTCTGCCGAAAGCAACGGGCAGAGCACCGGCCGACGCCGCAGAACAAACAGGTGTGGGCCGAGATGACCCGCTGCCTCGATGGCAGCGGTGCGACCGGCCGCGAGCGGGTATTCGTGGAAATGGCGATCGCCTGCAAAGACCGGGATCCCGAGCGGCACAAGACGCTCGTCTGCCTGCTCGACGGCGAGCGATCCCTCTGGCAGATGGCAGGCGAGTGGCTGCCGCGGGCGGCGGGCGTGCTCGATCTCTTTCATGTGCTCGAGCGACTCTGGACGGCGGCCCACTGCTTCCATGCCGAGGGCAGCCCCGAGGCCGCCACGTTCGTCTCCCACCGGCTGACGATGCTGTTGGAAGGCAAGGTCGGGCGTGTCATCGGCGGCCTGCGCCGACTCGCTACTCGGCACGCCCTCAAGGGCGACAAACGCAGACGCCTCAATGCGGCGATCACGTACTACGAGAACAATCGGGAGCACATGCAGTACGACGAGTACCTCGCGGCCGGCTATCCGATCGGCAGCGGGGTCGCCGAAGGTGCCTGTCGGCATCTGGTCAAGGACCGAAGGATAGTCCGGTCAATGGCACTTCAGCAACCATGTCCAGAGGCATTTCCGAGCTGATGGGCGGCTGGTGAGGCTGGTGCCGCGTTTTCCGACGCCTCATCAGCTGCTCCCGGAACGGCTTTCCTC
>VGYR01000257.1 GCA_016872925.1 Planctomycetota bacterium | reverse complement strand
TGCGGCATCATCGCCTGCTTGTTGATCATGCTCTACACCGGCCGCCAGCCCACCAAACGGACCTTCGAAATGGTCTGCTTCTTCCTCTCGGGATGGGCGAGCCTCGAAGAACTGGAACGCCATATCGAGTCACCCCATAGCCTGTGTAATCGCTCCGCGCGCTCGAGGGTGCCGCGGGGTTCGCTGCTGCGCGGTTGGCGCCGCTCATAGACTTGAGACACCCTCACCTCGCTTTCCTTGGCCTTCCCCGGCTCCTCCCCGGAGGAAAGGGCCACAGCGAGACCACCGCCCCGAAACCCAGAATCAGCCGACAGCACGGCCCGTGCCGAACAGGAGTGCTGCGCCGTGGATTTTAGAGCGGATCGAGGCGGCCCAGCGGCCGACCTCCGCCGAATCCGCACTTCAGTTCATGTGGACAAGCGACGCTTTCACAAGGATGACGAAATGCGCATGGCGTGTTTCGCAGGAATGGCGAAATCGTTTCATCGGCATGGGGAAAGGACGCGAGCATCCCATTTCAGAAGCATTCAAGTAGTTTTACTCGCATCTCGCGGGAGTTCCCGTGATTCCGGCGATTTCCAAGCAGATCTGAACCCATTGGCACGCTGGTTGCATGGTTGGTCGGGCGGTGGGGAGACACGGCCGGTCGGCCGCAACGTTCGAACACTTCGTTCGCTCGTTTCCCTTCGCACACCCCCGTTAAGGATCGCGAACCATGAACCGGTCTTCGACGCCGATCGTGCTGACCGCGTGTGCCGCCGTGCTGGTGTCCGTCGCTCCCGCGTTCGCGCAGTCGAGCACCAGCGTTCCGCTCTCCGCCTTCACTCGCCCGGGTTGGATGGCATCGGGCACGCAGTCGATCGTCGGCGGCCTGCTGGAGGTCCGGCAGAACTCCGCTGGCTGGGGTTGGGACGTGATGGCTGGAGCGGATGGAGGCAGCAACAATCCCGACGTGTTCAACGCGTTCAAACTCGCGGCCGTCAGTGGCGGCACGTTCACCTACGTCACCCAGTTCGATCCGGCGCTCAACACGCTCTCAGGCACGGCCCAGCCTGGATTCCTGTCGATCAATGCTTTTCAGCAGGGCTTCGGGGGTGGATCAGGCGACAAGTGGATCCAAACTTTCAACAAGCCGACCCTCGGGAGCGGCGCGTTTCCTCTGACGGGTGTCGTTACCTCGACCACGAGCCTGCCGATCGTCGGCTGGACCAACGGCGTCGATCCGACGCCTGCCGACGGCACGTCGAATTTCTACGTCGAGAAGAACTCCACGTACTTCCAGTTCGGCTTCGGAACCAACAGCAGCAATCTGTCGGCCACGGGGTTCAACATCGTGTCCGCCACCATCACCGCGGTGCCCGAGCCGAGCGTGTCGGTGGGGTTGACCTGCGGAGCCGTGGGCACGGTGATGGCGATGCGGCGCCGGCGTCAGGTTCGATGACGCCGCTCCCGGCGTGACCATGGCGGGACGGTGCACGTGGAGCCGGCCGGACGATCGCACGCTCAGGGATGTGGCCCGGCACGACAGCCGGGACGGGGGCCGGGATCATCCACGGTCGACAGTCGAGCGGACTCGTGGTGTGCCAGCCTCGGCGGCCGGCGGTGACACCAGCGACGGAAGATTCAACCCGATGTGGGTGGGGAGGTTGTGATGGCCCGGATGAGCTTTCGCTCGGATGCGAGCGTGTTCGGAATGGTCGCCGTGACGCTGGCACTCGTGCTCGCGGCCATGGCGGAGCCCGCGACGGCGCAGTACCTCGTCACGTCGTTCGAGACGACGGCCGACCTGTTCACGCCGATCAGCAGTCCGCCCCCCGCCGGCACGCCGACGGTGGCCCTGTCGTCGCAGTACGGCGTCACGCAGGGCAGCAACAGCATGGAGGTGGTGCCGATCAACTACACGTGGGAGTGGCTCACCAAGAGTTTCGGCCCCACGACCTACGCCGAGTGGTACAGCTACCAGACGCTCGCGTTCGACTTCACGAGAGTGACCACCTCCGCGGGCAACTACGAACTCATGGCGGCCATCAACGCCCCGACCACGGGCACGAGCGGCTGGAATGAAAAGCAGCTCGTGAACTGGGCCTGGACGAACGCGGGCCAAAACACCACGCAGACGCTGACGTGGGACTATGGGGCCATCCTGGCGACCTCGCCGTCACCCGGCTCCGGAACCGCGGCCGACTTCTGGCAGCTGAGTTTCGTCGCCAGAACCAATCCCGACTACGCGCCTCAGTATGGCTACATCGACAACATCCGCTTCATCAACCCCGTCACTGCTCCGGAGTACGTCTGGGCCGGCAACGGCTCGTCCGCGGGGGGAACCGGCTACTGGAGCACGATCTTTCAGGACACGACGTGGCTGGCGAATGGCCAGGGCGCCGGGGTCGAGTGGGACTCCTACAAGAAGGCCGTGTTCAAGTCGCCGGGAGGAACGGTGAGCGTGTCCGGCACCGTCGTGACCCGCAACGGCATGCGATTCGACGACTCGGGCTTCACGATCGTGTCCGACACCAACCCGTCGTTCAGTGGCAGGATCGAGTTGGCTGGCGGCCTGCCGTCCGCCAACTCGATCTCGGTCGCGTCCGGCGCCACGGCCAACGTCAACGTGCCGTTCGTCGGCACGAATGGCCTCACCAAGACGGGCTCCGGCACGCTCGTGCTCGGCGGCATGAGCACCGTCAGCGGCAGCGCGGTGATCTCCGCAGGAAAGATCCTCGACACCACGGGGCGGGGACTGCCGGATGCCACGATCGTGGTGGCGCCCGGCGGCAGGTATGAGACGCCCTCGGGCGTGGCCCTCGACGCCGCCGCCCTCAAGCTCGCCGGCGGCACGCTGGCCGTGCAGAAACTCAACGTGTCGTCCGGCCTCGAGCTGCCGGTCGTGATCAACGACTTCGAAACGACTAGCGACCTGTACACGCCCACCAACGGCATGACGAACATCGCGCTCTCGACCACCGCCGGCGTGACGAGCGGCAGCGCCGCGATGGGCATGACCTGGACCAAGGGCAGCGACTACAACTGGACGTTCAAACTCTACGACACCGCCGCCCTCGACGCCTGGAAGGCGCACAAGGTGCTGGCGATCGACGTCACGCAGGTCAACTCGGGAACGGTCGCCGGCAACATCGCCGGCAACGTCGCCTTCAACGGCCCGATGGGCTGGAATCAGACGGGAAACAGCACGTACCCCAGGTTCATCAACTACCCGTGGCTCGTGGTAGGGGGATCGACGACCAAGACCTACTACTGGGACTATTCTGCCATCAGCGCCACCGGCACCGCCACGGTTATTGAGATCAACCTGGCGGGGTCGCTGGGCGGCAACTGGGGGCCGCAGCAGGTCTACTACGACAACATGCGCGTGCTCGATCCGGTCGTGCCGACGGCCGTCGGGATCGGCAGTTTCGTGGTCGAGTCGGGCTCCTTCGCGAGCCCGCCGGACGTGACCGTGTTCAACGGCGGTCGGATGTCGTTGCCGAGCACGTCGCAACTGGCGATCACCGTCAAGACGCTCTCCGTGGCCGAGACGGGCACGGAACCCGCCGGGGGCGGCAAGATCGACCTGGGCGCCGGTCGCATCGACGTCCAGACGGGAGGGATCTCGGCGGCGGCCCTGGTCGCCGACATCGTCGCCGGCCGCGGCGATGGATCGTGGACCGGCGCGACCGGGATCACGTCGTCGCTCGTGGCCAGCCAGGTTGCGGCCTCGGTGCCGCGGGCGATCGGCTGGGTCGACGACGGAGCGGGAGCGCTCTCGGTCGCCTATTCGGCGCCTGGAGACACGAACATCGACATGGTGGTCGACATCCTCGACGTCTCCAACTTCGTGGCGTCCGGAAAGTATGGCACCGTGTCGCCGGCCACGTGGGCCGATGGTGACTTCAACTACGACGGCATCCTCGACATCCAAGACGTGGCCGACTTCGCCGCCTCGGGTCTCTATGGAGCCGGCCCGTACGGCATCTCGTCGGCCGCCGGCGGCGCCGCGATCCCGGCGGTTCCCGAGCCCCCGGCGTTCATGACGGGGATGCTGGCCGCGTCGGCCGCCACGATCGCGGCCCTGCGGCGGCCCTATCGCCGGCGGCGGTAGATCGTCGCCACGCCGACCGCCGCGACCAGCACGGCCAGCGTCGCCGGCTCAGGAACCAGGGCGACGAACTCGCTGTTGTGGTTGACCACCGCCCAGACGGTGTCGCCCACCTGGTCCCGGCCGTAGGCGCCGACGTAGGTGGCCAGCGTGGTGCCGTAGTCGTTCTGGAAGGCGGCGAAGGAGCCAACGTAGGCCTGCTGAGCGACTGACGCGTTGTTGCCGAAGTTGCCGTCGATCGCGTTCACCCAGCCGCTGGTGCCGCTATTCCAGCCGAGCCAGAGATTGGGGTTCTCCGCTGCGGCGTCGTAGTTCATCGACAGGACGAAGACCGACGAGCCCGTGGGCGTGAGCAGCTCGAGGATCTCGGAGACCGCCGACGCCGGCTTGCCGACCGACGTCCAGTCCGTGGAGAGCAGCCCGCCGGTGGCGCTCGCCGCGCCGGCGAGCAGCGCCGCGGAGGCCGGCGAGGAGCCGCTCGCCGAGCCGGAAGACGTCACGCCGCCGAGCGGGGAGTTTCCCGCGATCGGGGCCGTGGCGCCGTCCATCGACTGGAGCTTCGAGTTCGTGCCCGCGAGCGTGATGGCATTGGTGCCGCCGAGGGCCAGGGCGGCGTCGATCACGAGCTTTCCGCCGTCGGCGACATCCACCGGACCCTGACCGAGTGCATGGGGATTGCCGGCGGCAAGCGTCCCCGACGTGATGTCCGTTCCGCCCGTGAATGAGCTGGAGCCGCTCAGGGACGTGAGGCCGGTGCCAGCCATCGTGAAGGCTCCCGTCCCGGTGATCGACGTCGACAGTCCGGTGGAGCCGCTGTTGGTCATCTCCACGAGACCTGCGTTGGGCAGCGTGGGCTGCTGGAACTTCAGCCCGCTCCCGAACTGCACGGTTCCCGACTGGCCCACGGAGACTGCCGCGGCGGGGTCGACGGTGCCGCTGATCACACTCACGGCACCGTCGGAAGGCTTGACGGTGCCGGTGATCAGCGACGTGTTCGCGAACACCGCCTTCGCAGCACTCCCCGACAGGGCCACTGACCCGGACACGACGTCGGCGAACGACGCCGACCCGCTGCCGGCGAGGGCGAGAATGCCGCTCATCGCCTGATTGAAGGCCGCGGTCCCGGTCAGGTCCGCCTTCCCGGAGAAGGCACCGTCGAAAACGGCCTTGGCGCCGTCCGCGACGGTCATCGTGCCGGAAACGGCCTGCGGGTAGGTCGTGGTGCCGGTGCTCACGAGCTGCACGCCGGCATAGTTCCCGGCGTTGAGGATCGTGGCGTTGTTGCGGGTCACGATCTGATTGGTGACCGCGTAGCCTCCGAGATCGAGCGTGGCGCCGTCGTTGACCGCGATCTTGCCCAGCCCGAAGGCGTTGGGATTGCCGCCCACGACCTTTCCCTGCGAGATCACGGTGTCGTAGTAATACGCGTTGGAGTTGGTGAGCACGAGCGTGCCGGCCCCAGTTTTGTCGATCCGGCCGAGATAACCGGTGACGGGGCCGGTGATCGCGACCGTGCCCCCCGACTGGAGGTTGAGGGTCGCCGTGCCGCTGATGCTGAAGTTGCCCGAGAACGTCCCGGACCCTGCCCCGCTGATGCCGTACGTGGCAACGCTCTGCGCGGCCCCGGTCGTCGTGTGGAGCGTGCCCGCGAGCCACAGGTCGTCGATCTGCCAGTTGGGGGCGGAACTCCCGGAGCCCCCCGTGCCGAAGAGCGCAATGGTCTGCTGAAAGGCGGGGGGCACGGTCGGCGTCAGATTGATCGCTGACCACGAGCTATCGGCCGACACGCTCGCCGAGGCAAGTTCGAGCTTGTAGTCATTTTGATCCCAGCGGAGTGAGATGCCCGTGGGACCCGACGCCGCGGATCGCGTGCCCAGCTGGACGGACTCCAGATCGTAGAGGTAGTTCGCCGCGATCGGAGGCGACTGCATCACGATCGTGAAGCCCGGCGACGAAGAACCGCTCACGATGGCGGGGTACGATGCGGCGAGACCGTAGTTCTGTTGGCCGCTCGCGGCCGTGCCGGAGGCAAGCGAGTAGCCGCTGCTGGGATTCGTCGCCGTCGGAGATCCGGTCACGATCGTGCCGCCAGTGCCGCTGACCGTGTACCGGATCTGCGTGCCCGACGAACCGGTGGCCGTCGTGCTTGGAAACGTCGTGCCGAAGTTCCAGTAGGCCACGAACGCGCCGGTTCCCGTACTGCCGGCGGTGCCGACCGTCTGGTTGCTGCTGTTGGTCGTGTCGGGGCTGATGTTCACCTGCGCCCATCCATCGACGGCGAATCCGAAAACGCCGATGAGCGCGACGCATTCAACAAGCCTGCGGGCTGTCATGGCAGGGTCCTTCGAGGGGAGTGACGAGGGCCCGAACGCTGGGGCAAATCCCGTTCCTCACCCGGCGGAAAGGTCGCCATGAACGCTCACCATTCGTCGAGAACGCATTTTTTTCTGGGAAAAACCACTTTCTTACGAAATCCGACGTCCTTCGAGGGGGCGCGCGCTGGAGCGATTCGCACCAGCCCACGCCCGCTATGCTGCCCGGCGGCTACCAAGGGCGTCACCCATGCGAATCGCCG